>NZ_LDUE01000054.1 GCF_001038485.1 Ornithinibacillus californiensis | reverse complement strand
TGAAGGAAGTATAGCTATAATTAAGCCACGAAAGAGAAAGTAAATCACTTAATTTCCACAATTAGATATGTAAAAAAATGGGAACAAGGTCTACATAACTCCCTGTTCCCTTTTTTAATTTTATATACCGAAATTAGTTGTAAAAAAATTACTATTATAGGTTATTTTTACATTGGTGCAATACTATTGGGACAGTCCCCCACCGCTTTAAAGTGCTAAAGCGATGAGGGACTGTCCCCAACTAAATGCCCCCTTTTTTCACCTTCGTTCGATTATATAGGTGAAAGGAGGTGTTAGGAATGGCAGTAGCAGATATGACTAGTTCGCAGCTGCGTCTTGTGCTTCACGATGGGAATGACCCTGTATCGGGTAATCCAATTTATAAAGCGAAAAGCTTTAACAATGTGAAGACAGATGCAACTGCAGATCAACTGTATGCAATCGCGAATGCTTTCGCTGGATTGCAACAACGCCCACTATTTAACATCGAGCGTAAGGATAGCTCGGATATCCGTCAGGGTTAATTAGTATGGCGGTAGTTTGATGGTGTAATACGTAGAAATTTGAAGAAAGGAGGGTATAATGTGAAACAGCTTGAATTAAAATTCGAAAATGCAGATGGTAAAACAGTGACTTATTCTGTCGAAATGCCGATTGAACCGGTAGATCCAGCTGCAGTATCTGCAGCGATGGATGAGATCTTGGCACAAAATGCTTTCACAACGAGTGGTGGCGATTTAGTTGCGAAGAAAAGCGCTCGTGTCGTAGAGCGTATTGTAGAAGATATCGAAATAGCTTAATTCCTGGAGGAGGTTGCATGTAGAGGGACAGTCCCTCTACGGGCAGCTTCCTTTTCTTACATGAAGGAGGTGTTTAGAGTTGGAGAACTGGATTTCGCTCTTAACAGAAGTAGGCTTTCCAATTGCGGTAACATTTTATTTACTACACCGCATTGAGGATAAGCTAAACACTCTAATAGAGTCGATTCACGCATTGCCAGAGAGAATGAAGTAGGAGAGAGTACTCAACTCTCCTACTCAAGTTTACATAATGAGGGACAGTCCCTCAACACTTTAGCACTGTGCAGTAGTGAGGGACTGTCCCCTCTAACCATTATTGACGCGAAAGAGATCTTCCTTAATTTTGCTAGTGGAGATTCCTACGGTTCTTGGTAAATAGACGACTTCGCAATATTCTTTGAGAAAATCGAATTTTCCTTTCCAATCATCTCCCATGACAAATAAGTCGACATCATGTTTGATAACATCTTCAACCTTCTGCTCCCAGGTTTCTTCTGGGATCACTTCGTCTACATAACGAATCGCTTCTAAGATTGCTTTTCTATTTTCATAGCTGTGATAGGCTTTTTTATTCTTTATCTTGTTGAATTCGTCTGTTGAAATGGCCACGATCAAATAATCGCCCATTTCCTTAGCGCGTCTAAGTATATTAATGTGTCCGTTATGAATTAAATCAAATGTTCCGTACGTAATAACCTTTTTCATTGGACATACCACCCCCATTGTGGATTTTTATAGTTCTTGGGTGATGAAACTTAGATAGTATTATAATATCATATCTTTACAAAGACTTAACATTAAATTTACAATAGTGATAATATTATATAAACTTGCTTATGATATGTTACGCGTATTTTTACCTAAACACCATTTTACATCCTACGAGAGGAGAAAGATCCTTGAGCGTAATTCTGAATAGAACCATTCAAGACATTATCTTTGATGGTAAGACATTTAGCTTGACTATAGCAATAAAAAATTCATTCATTGATTCTTATGATTCCTTTCATTTTGAAATCATTCAGCGAAATACGGAAAATGCCTATGTGATTCCATACCATTTTGCAAACTCACTTGATGATTATAACCTGTATCAGGTAGATATAAATCCACAGGAATTAGCTGATTTCTTTTCACAAGGAAATACCTTTGATCTTGGCATTGTACGAATAAAGGGGGAAGAAGAGGTTTATTCTCGGGTGAAAAGTAACTATGACAATATAGAATTCTTGCGTTATTACCTTACTGATAAACTTATCTTCTATCCTGCAACGACCAAAATGGGAAATGTTAGTTTCTATATTAAAGAGGATTTCCTCTTGGCTAAAATTGATGAACTTACTATTTCGACGGATACAAATTTAACGTTACAAGGGTTGTTTTTACCGCCGAAAGAGGTGGAGCAGAGTAACATTGAACTACAAATCTCAAGTAGCAATGACGAATCAACTAGAATTCCCATCACACACAAATACTCCTCAGATGAACTTTCTAATCATATATTTCAAGCAGATCTTAATCTTAGCGAATACATGATAAAAAACCACTCAGATTTTCTGAAATTTCATTTACTACTAACAACACCAAATGGGCAAGTCATTCAAAGTCACCGAATAAAAATAAACCATGTAAAACAGAATTATCCGGTTCGAAAAGTGTTTATAAAGGGTAAAGAGAAATATCGAGTGACCGTAAAACCAACACAACAGTCTAAGTACTTATCGATTGGCATTACTGAATATAAGTTACTGAAAGAATTGAAACAAACCTATAAAGAAAAGTGGATTCATTTTAGGCGTAGTAAAGAATTATTAAAAATATTCACTTACGCTTTCCGTGTTCTTGGGAGAATTATGCCGGTTAATAAAAAGCTTGTCATGTTTGAGAGCTTTCATGGAAAGCAATATAGCGACAACCCGAGGGCCATTTACGAATATATGCAGAAAAATAATCCGGAATACAAACTGGTGTGGAGCTTTGACCGAAGGCATTTTGCAGGGTTCCAGGGGCGAGATATTAAAATGGTGCGGCGGTTCTCCATTCGCTGGTTACTAGTTATGACAAGGGCAAAGTATTGGGTAACGAATGCAAGACTACCGTTATGGATTCCGAAGCCAAAGCATACAATCTACTTACAGACTTGGCATGGGACGCCACTTAAGAGGTTAGCGGCTGATATGGAAGAGGTCCATATGCCTGGTACCAATACCGAAAAGTATAAGAAAAATTTCATTAATGAAGCAAGTAAGTGGGATTATTTGATTTCGCCCAATAGATATTCGTCGAAAATCTTCCGGCGTGCGTTCCAGTTTCAAAATGAGATGCTGGAGACAGGATATCCAAGAAATGACTTCCTGTACAATAAGAATACTGAAGAAGATGTAGCTAAGGTAAAATCACGGCTAGGAATTGCCACAGAGAAAAAGGTGATTCTGTATGCACCAACCTGGCGCGACAATCAGTTTTACCGAAAAGGAAAGTATAAATTTCATTTAGAGCTAGACTTAGAAAAAATGCGGGATGCCTTTGGGGACTCCTATGTTGTAGTCTTGAGACTGCACTATCTCGTGTCGGAAAATCTTGATATTAGTGGATTGGAAGGATTTGTCTATGATTTCTCTACACATGAGGATATTCGAGATTTATATGTAGCGGCTGACATGTTAATAACAGATTACTCTTCCGTGTTTTTCGATTATGCAAACTTGAAGCGGCCGATGTTTTTCTTTGTCTATGATATAGAGGAGTACCGCGACAACTTAAGAGGCTTCTATTTCGACTTTGAGGAAAAAGCACCAGGACCACTAACGCGCACAACAGATGAGTTGATCGTGGAAATTCAACAAGCCGAAGCAGGTGAATTCACATACAACAAAGACTTCTACCAACGATTCTGCTACCTAGAAGACGGAAACGCCGCAAAACGAGTAGTCCAAAACGTATTTAAGTAAGAGGGGGAGGGATAGTCCCTCACCACATTAAAGCTTTACCACTTTAAAGCGTTGAGGGACTGTCCCCCCTAGGAGGTAAATTTGATGAAGGCTGTTGTAACAGTACTGTCTGAGCAAGTGAAATTCTTTTACTTACTTCGCAGACTCTCTTGGTATGAGATAAAGAGCAAAAATAAAATGACCTATTTAGGTATTGGCTGGGAGCTCATTAACCCAGGTATCCAGATTGCGATTTACTGGTTTATCTTTGGTTATGGTATTCGCAGGGGAGAAGGTATTGATGGTGATCCTTTTTTTCAATGGATGCTATCAGGAATTATTGTTTGGTTTTTCTTTAACCCATCAATCATCGAAAGCTCTAAGTCTATCTACCAGCGCGTAAAAATGCTATCTAAAATGAACTTTCCTATGAGCTTGATCCCAAATATCGTGATTTTTTCTAAGTTTTATGCACATATCGGGTTACTAGTGTTAGTGATTATCATCTTAAATGTTTCCGGATATCCTGTTTCGATTTATTATTTACAGCTCCCACTTTTTATTTTCGCAACTTACTTATTTATTTTTGCGCTGTCGCTAATTACGTCAACATTGAATACATTTATCCGAGATTTACAGATGCTACTTCAAGCGGTACTAAGAATGCTTTTATATATGACACCGATACTCTGGGCAACCTTCTCCTTACCTGAGTGGATTCAGCGCATGATGAAAATCAATCCACTGTACTATCTCGTCGAAGGATATAGAGCATCTTTACTAGGAAAAGAATGGTACTTCATTACAAACCCAGGTTACTCCTTATATTTCTGGGGAATAACACTCTTCCTACTACTAGTAGGAGCAAGCCTCCACATAAAATTCAGAAAACGCTTTATCGATTTTATCTAAGGGAGGGACAGTCCCCCGCCGCACTAATGCGTTACCACTTTAAAGTGGTGAGGGACAGTCCCCCCTAATAGGAGAAGTGGTTGTATGGAAACTTCGATTTCGGTTCGAGATGTGACCAAGAAGCATAAATTATATTCCAGTACTTCACAAAAGTTGAAGGATATTTTCTTACGCAAGGATTATGGCGAGGACTTCTATGCCTTGAAGGGTGTTAGTTTTGAGGCGAGGCAAGGTGAAGTTGTCGGTTTTGTCGGAATTAATGGTGCTGGAAAATCGACACTAGCTAATATCATCGCTGGAATACTTCCTGAGACTACAGGAGAAGTGGACGTTAAAGGTGAAGTTTCGTTAATATCGATCTCCTCTGGATTGAAAGGCAACTTAACTGGCCGTGAAAATATTGAATTAAAGTGTCTCATGCTTGGATTTTCGAAGCGGGAAATTGAGGAATTGGAACCGCAGATTCTTGATTTCGCTGAGTTGGATAAGTTTATTGATCAACCAGTTAAATCCTACTCTAGCGGAATGAAATCCCGCCTTGGCTTTGCAATAGCGGTAACAATTGACCCTGATATTATCATAGTGGATGAAGCGTTATCTGTTGGTGACAAAGCATTCGCAGAAAAGGCATTTCAAAAAATGATGGATTTTAAACAGTCTGGAAAAACGATTATCTTCGTCAGTCATTCCATTAAACAAATGAAGAAGTTCGCTGATAAAGTGCTCTGGCTTGAGTTCGGAAAAGTAAAAGCATTCGGCCCCACCAAAGAAATTCTACCAAACTATGAAGACTTCATCAAAACCTACAAAGCCATGACAAAAGCAGAAAAAGAAAACTATCGAAGGGAGGGACAGTCCCAATGTCATTAAGTTAAGTTTACATTTTTTACCACAGTTAAACTAATTAGTTCTTCAAATCTCATTTATCCTATTAAAGTTTAAGTGAATTTTGATACAACATAAAAAAGGCAATAGGATGCCCGGGAGATGGAAATATCTATTTTTTCATCCCCTGGTAGGCATCCTATTCTATTTAGAGCGGGTTATAACGCAGCCTTCTGTACTAATCCATTTCTATTAGCGCTCAAGTTTCTAGTACGTCGTTTGTAACTTCGTCCTGGTCGTATTGGGATTCTACTCCTTTTTGCTTCTTCGAGCAACTGTTTGTAAATTTTATTTCGTTTTCTCGGATTATCTTCTAATATCAAATGAATAAGGTTTGATTTTAATTTACCAATTATTATGTTGGTATTTGATTTGTATAGATACTCTAGATTCTTTCCTTCTTGTTCCTTCAAAATAATTTCATCAACTTCATGTGCCATAAATGACGCCATATTCGATAGAAACATAGTGGCATAATAATCCTGCTCCACTGATAGTGGAGTATCACCTGTAAACTTCTGAAGCTTCAGTTTGTTTTTTAATTCATCAAACTTGCTTTCAATTCCCCATCTTTTGAAATAGAGTACTTTGAAATCTTCTAGTTTGAACCTCTTATCTACAATATTCGTTAGGAGTAATTCTTCTTGTCCAGAAGATAGTTTAATTCGAATAGCACGTAATCGTACTATCTTACCCTGCTTCTTAATTTCAACTAGTTGATCTGGAATAGATGGATCAATGAAAGCTTTATAATTATTGATGGGAGTTCTGATAATAAACTTTACATTAATGTCTACAAGATAGTCGAAGAAATCGATGGATGGATATCCTCTATCAAACAGAAATAGATCATTATCCGTAAGGTTCTCCTTGAAGGATTCCAGTAATTCTTTAGCTAAGTGACGCTCACTATCCGTACATTTTGTAATTAATGCTTTCACAATTAGATTATTTTCGATATCATAGATACAGGATGCCAGTGCGCGTGCCAATTCTAGCGAATTGCCTTTCGAAACGCCAAAGGCGTCCTTTAATCTTTTAGAATTATTTAT
>NZ_LDUE01000053.1 GCF_001038485.1 Ornithinibacillus californiensis | reverse complement strand
AAACTTCTGTAGGTAAAACGGATAAACATTGACTAATTAACTGTTTATGACCTATACTTTTATTACGCATATAGTGCTCCTTTGTAGAAGATTTGGGAACAAGTACGGTCTCACTTCTACAATAGGAGCTCTTTTTATTTTTGTAAATTCATATGACTTATTTTTCAATAAATGGAATTTATATCCAATGATGCAATGTCATTGGGACTGTCCCCTTTACTTATCTTCTTTTCTCAATCGTAATTCTTCTCACAAATACGTTGGAAAGTAAAAATAATAATAACCCAACACCTAATACCTGATAAAAGAATAGCATATCCATTTGAGTAACTACGTCTACAATAAATTCGTAAATCCAACCTTTTGCAACCCCGAATAACGTTGCAATTGCTAGAATACCCGCTACTAATCCTCCACCAGCAAATCCATATTTATAGAATAATAGGCCGATAATAAACATAAAGGAAAGTAGGAAAAACATAATACAGACATCAATCAAGATTCGATTTAACCATGTGTCCTCAAGCATCATGGCAGGGTGTAAAAACTGGAATGTCGTTATACCGGTTGCATCAGTAAAAAGTAATACAATCTCTTGTATCGTACTGGCGACTATTGATTTTAACACGACAAGGCCTAGAAAAAATATAGCAAGACTAATTAAGATGTTTTTACGAGTCGCCCCCATCTTTATTGCAAATGGGATACTTTCCTTTACCGTCATAAACCCTAGAATTAGGCAATAAAAGTAAATAGCAAATGGAAAACCGAATGCCATCATGCTATCCTCAACGCCTATTAAATAGTAAGCAAAAGCAATGGAAACGACCAATACTAATAATAAAATAGACCAAAAAATCATTAAACTATGGCGAATATCACTAATATAGAAATATAGTAATCCTTTAATCTGCTTATTCATGTTTATGCTCCCTTCCTTTCTGTTAGATAAATCATTAGATCCTGGATTGGTACACCTTCAATGGAAAGTCCTGCAAGCTTTGCCGCTTCCGAATGCCCGAAAACATACGCAGTCATCATCCCTGCAAGCTTCTTTGTTGTGATAACTTCCTTATCTTGAATGAATTTCTCTACTTGTTCAATCGTCCCTGATACAGCTGTTGCACTATTCCGCAATACATCAGCATCTTCCTGTAATGCCAACTTACCTTCTTGTAATATCAAGACCTCTTCAAACATTAAGCTAACTTCATCAATTAGATGAGTAGAGAAAATTATCGTTCTTGGCTCTTCCTCGTATTCTCGTAAAAGAATATCGTAGAATTTTTTACGTGCTGCCGCATCTAATCCAATGTATGGTTCATCAAAGACTGTAATAGGTGCTTTACTTGCAAGACCAACAATAATTCCAAGTGCAGACTCCATCCCTTTTGATAATGCTTTAACCTTTAATTTTGGTTCAAGGTTATACTCTTTTACTAAGGCATCAGCTAACTCTTCATCCCAATTTGGATAGAATAGCGAACTAATTTTTAGTACATTTTTTATGGATAAGTCTTTTTTGAAGTTATGACCTTCCTTAATTAAACAAATCGATTCTGTTAACCGTTGATTGTCAAACGGCTTTTCTCCATCAATTAAGATTTCCCCACTATTCGCTAAAATTTGCCCAGCGAGTATTTCCATAAAGGTTGTTTTCCCAGCTCCATTTCGTCCTAGTAATCCGTAAATTTTAGGCTCTTCTAACGTAAAAGAAACTGCATCTAACGCTAATTTATTACCGTACTTTTTTGTTAGATTTTTAACCTCAATCTTCATACCTTATTTCTCCCCCATCATCTTCATTAGTTCCGATTCACTTATCCGAAGTTTCTTAGCTTCTTCTTTCAACGGCAAGATAAAGTTTTCATAAAACGTTTGCTTACGCTTTTCAATCAAAATATCTTTCGCATTATCGGTTACAAACATCCCTACACCCCTTCGTTTGTATAGCACTTCTTCGGCGACAAGCTCATTAATTCCTTTAGCTGCAGTAGCTGGATTAATCTTATAAAATGCTGCAAATTCATTCGTTGATGGTACACGTTCACCAGCTTTTATGGAGTCATTTATGATAGAATCTTCTAGTTGTTCTTTTATTTGAAGGAATATCGGCTTGTTATCATCCAAATTGTTCTTCATCTTTAGGCTCCTTCGTTAATGGGTTAATTACTTATGTAACTAACCATATAACACAATATAAGTTATGTCAACAATTTTTAGAAAATAATTATAAAGAGGGACAGTCCCTCACTGCTTTATCACTTTAAAGCGGTGGGGGACTGTCCCCAATGTCATTAAGTTAAGTTTACATTTTTTACCACAGTTAAACTAATTAGTTCTTCAAATCTCATTTATCCTATTAAAGTTTAAGTGAATTTTGATACAACATAAAAAAGGCAATAGGATGCCCGGGAGATGGAAATATCTATTTTTTCATCCCCTGGTAGGCATCCTATTCTATTTAGAGCGGGTTATAACGCAGCCTTCTGTACTAATCCATTTCTATTAGCGCTCAAGTTTCTAGTACGTCGTTTGTAACTTCGTCCTGGTCGTATTGGGATTCTACTCCTTTTTGCTTCTTCGAGCAACTGTTTGTAAATTTTATTTCGTTTTCTCGGATTATCTTCTAATATCAAATGAATAAGGTTTGATTTTAATTTACCAATTATTATGTTGGTATTTGATTTGTATAGATACTCTAGATTCTTTCCTTCTTGTTCCTTCAAAATAATTTCATCAACTTCATGTGCCATAAATGACGCCATATTCGATAGAAACATAGTGGCATAATAATCCTGCTCCACTGATAGTGGAGTATCACCTGTAAACTTCTGAAGCTTCAGTTTGTTTTTTAATTCATCAAACTTGCTTTCAATTCCCCATCTTTTGAAATAGAGTACTTTGAAATCTTCTAGTTTGAACCTCTTATCTACAATATTCGTTAGGAGTAATTCTTCTTGTCCAGAAGATAGTTTAATTCGAATAGCACGTAATCGTACTATCTTACCCTGCTTCTTAATTTCAACTAGTTGATCTGGAATAGATGGATCAATGAAAGCTTTATAATTATTGATGGGAGTTCTGATAATAAACTTTACATTAATGTCTACAAGATAGTCGAAGAAATCGATGGATGGATATCCTCTATCAAACAGAAATAGATCATTATCCGTAAGGTTCTCCTTGAAGGATTCCAGTAATTCTTTAGCTAAGTGACGCTCACTATCCGTACATTTTGTAATTAATGCTTTCACAATTAGATTATTTTCGATATCATAGATACAGGATGCCAGTGCGCGTGCCAATTCTAGCGAATTGCCTTTCGAAACGCCAAAGGCGTCCTTTAATCTTTTAGAATTATTTAT
>NZ_LDUE01000052.1 GCF_001038485.1 Ornithinibacillus californiensis | reverse complement strand
GGTTATAATGTGCAGCTTGCGACAGAAGGACAGTATGCCCTCGCCTATGATGTATTTCCAAATCCAACAGATACACGCACGTTCATTCCTTTTCTAGATACGATTGAGAAAAGCTTTTTCAAGTTGCCAAAATATATTGTCGCTGATGCAGGTTATGGTAGTGAACAGAATTATGAGGATGTCATGAATCAACGAGAACGCACGCCGCTCGTTACCTTTAATCAATATCGAACGGAGAAGAAAAAGAAAGTTAAGAATGATCCTTTCAACATAGCCAATTGGCAATATAGCGAAGAAGAGGATTCATTTACTTGTCCAAATAATAAAAAACTACCATTCCGATACACTTCCACCCGAACTGACAAATACGGTTTTACACGTACGTTCAAAGTTTATGAATGTGAAGACTGTTCTGGTTGTCCATTACGTTCCTTGTGTACAAAAGCAAAGGATGGAAACAATCGAAAAGTTTTCTACAACGAGAAATGGGAACAGCAAAAAGAATACATAAGAGAGCAGCTTTCGAATCAAGAAACTGGTGAAATCTATGGGAAACGTAAAATTGACGTAGAGCCAGTCTTCGGATTTTTGAAGGCTAATTTGCGCTTCACTCGAATGTCAGTGAGGGGCAAATCCAAAGTAGAAAATGAATTAGGATTTGCGTTCATGGCGGTGAATCTAAGGAAGTACACCGCCTCTAAAGCGAGTTAGCTAAAAAACAATGACAATAGCCTAATAAAAATGGTTCCAATCATCTAAAAACGATGATCGGAACCATTTTTTAATTATTTTTGGCTAGTTATGTCCCAGCATCTTTTTTTTACATTAAGCTTATTTTACTACATCAAAGAAAACTTCCTAAGTATAAACACGATATCTCATCGATGCAGTTCCAAACCCCGTCCAACTTAGTTCTTCATCCGAGGATCCAACACATCTCTCAGCCCGTCACCCATTAGGTTAAAGCCTAATACCGTTAACATAATCGCTCCACCTGGAAAAATTAATGTCCATGGTGCTTGTGTAATATAACTTCTAGCATCACTTAACATTCTTCCCCATTCCGGATCGGGTGCCTGTGCACCGAGGCCTAGGAAGCCTAGTGCTGCGGCATCCAATATAGCAGTACCAATCCCTAACGTACCCTGTACAATAATCGGTGCAACACTATTAGGTAAAACATGGTGAAATAATATCCGGGAGTCCCTCATGCCAATCGCTTTTGCAGCAGTGACATACTCCTCTTCCTTTATACTAATAACCTTGGAACGAACAAGCCTTCCAAAAGTCGGAACATTAATAATCGCAATGGCGAGCAGCGCATTCTGCAGAGAGGGTCCTAAGATGGCAACAATTGCAATCGCCAGTAAAATACTTGGAAAAGCAAGCATAATATCAAATAACCTAGAAATAAGCATGTCAATCCATCTTCCATAGTAACCCGCAATAATTCCTAGAAATGAACCTAAAATTGCAGAAACTAATACGGCAAAAAATCCAATCCATAAGGAAATTCTCGCACCGTATACTACTCTTGAAAAGATATCTCTTCCTAAATCATCCGTGCCAAACCAATGATCCGCAGAGGGGGATTGCAGCGCGTCCGGAAGTACCTGTTCCTTGTAACTTTGTGGTGCAATAAAATCAGCAAATATTGCAAGCATGATAAATAGAACAACGATTCCAGTCCCTACTAAAGCCAACTTATTTTTCTTTAATCCCTTCCAAGCATCCTTCCATGGTGAAACCACAGACTTTGCTTCCAAGGTAACATTTGCATCCTCTTTTGATGCAGTTACAGACATCGTATTCCCACCTCTTTTCAAACTTCCATTTTATTGATATTTAATTCGCGGATCGATTGCTGCATATAAAAGATCCACAATTAAATTAATTAAGACGAATATGGTAGCAATTACTAAGATGCCAGATTGAACAACGGTATAATCTCTAAAATTAATTGCCTCGATAATATATCTACCTATCCCCGGCCAACTAAAGATTGTCTCAGTCAAAACAGCTCCACCTAACAGAAGTCCCATTTGTAAGCCAATGGTCGTTAATACTGGAATAAATGCATTTTTCAATGAATGCTTGTAAACAACCAAGAACATTTTTTGGCCTTTAGCTCTTGCCGTGCGAATATAATCGGAACGCATGACTTCAAGCATGCTGGACCTTGTCATTCTAGCGATAACAGCCATAGGTATCGTAGCTAGTGCAATACTTGGTAAAATTAAGTGTTTAAAAGCCGTGCCTAGCTGCTCAAAATCACCTTGAATTAGCGTATCTAATAGATAAATATTGGTAATCGGATCAATTGGATCACGTACGTTTTCTCTTCCAATGGACGGAAGCCAGCCAAGCTCTTGTGCAAAAATCCACTGCTCCATCAATCCAAGCCAGAATATTGGCATTGAAACTCCAACTAGCGCCAAAACCATAGCCGTATAGTCAAACCAGGAATTTTGGAACCAAGCACTAATAATGCCTGCATTAACACCAATTACAACAGCGATGATCATGGCAACAAGGGCAAGTTCAAAGGTTGCTGCTAAGAATGGAAGAAGCTCTTCTGTAATTGGAGCATTCGTACGTAGGGATTCGCCTAGGTCACCTTGTAATAAACCACCGACATACTCAACATACTGGGTATACCAGGGCTCATTCAATCCAAGCTGTTCAGTCAAAGCTTCTCTTGCCTCTGGAGATGCTTTCTCACCCAAAATAGCTGTTGCAGGGTCGCCAGGGATTGCACGAATCATGAAGAAAACAATTAAAGACATACCGACAAGTACCGGTATTAGCATGAGCAAACGGCGAACCGTATAAGCTAACATTTCTGTTCACCCCTTTTTCCTATAGATGGAATCTATTGCACGTTGATGTGCTAACGAATAAGAATTTATTGATAAGAAAAAAGGGGAGTGACTAGCCCCCCCTATCTCTAAACTAATTTTTACTCAAAGTAAGCATCCGAGAATTTATCAAGTCCTGTTGGGTGTGGTACGAAACCTTTTAGCTTGCTTGTTGCCGCTAGTGCTGCTTCTGCGTGAGCAATCGGTACCCAAGGTGCATCGTTAAAGATAATTTCTTGTGCTTGTTTATAAAGCTCATTTCTAACTTCTTGATCTGTTTCTGTTTGAGCTTGGATTAAGATATCATGAAGCTCCTGATTTCCATATTGAGAATAGTTATTTCCACCAATGCTGTCTTGGTCTAATAATACATATAAGAAGTTATCTGGGTCACCATTATCCCCAATCCAACCTGCTAGGAAGGATTGTGCTTCGCCTTTTTGAAGCTTATCTAGATAAGTTGTCCAGTCATATGTGATAATTTCTGCTGTAATGCCAACATCTGCTAAATCAGCTTGGATTGCTTCTGCTATTTTTTGAGGCTCAGGCATGTAATCTCTTGGGTTTGTCATCGCCCATAGTTCCATTTCAAATCCATCTGGATATCCAGCCTCTGCTAAAAGTTCTTTCGCTTTTTCAGGGTTAAATTCATAGCCTTCAATTTCATCGTTATATCCTGGCATAAATGAAGGGTACGGGTTAACCGCTACATCTGCATTACCAGCATAGAATGCATCAATGATTTCTTGCTTATTCACTGCATAGTTGACAGCTTGTCTTACTTTCACGTCATCAAATGGTGCCATTTGTGTATTTAGACCAAAGTAGCCAATGTTCATACCTGGACGGAAAAGAACTTGTAGGTTGTCATCCCCTTCAACCTGAGCGACATCACTTGGGTTAACCCCATCCATTAAATCGATTTCCCCAGTTTGAAGTGCCGTTAAGCGTGCGGAGTTATCCGGAATAACTCGGAAAATTACTTGTTCTAACTTTGGTTCGCCATCCCAGTAATCACTATTTTTTTCTAATGTAATCGTGTCATTACGTTTCCACTCTTTAAAGACAAATGGACCAGTTCCTATAGGGTTTTCACCAAAAGCTTCCCCTTGTTCTTCTAGTGCAGTTGGACTTGCAATACCAAATGGACCCATTGCAAGATTATTCAAGAATGGAGCTTGTGGGCGGTTTAGTTTAAATTGTACTTCGTAATCACCAGTTGCAGTTACTGACTCAATCACATGGCCTTCATCACCTTGGAAACCACCAAACATAGCAGAATAATAGATATATGCATCGTCGCCACTCATCCAGCGTTCAAAGTTATAAACCACAGCTTCAGCATTAAACTCTGTTCCATCATGGAACTTAACACCTTCTCTAAGCTTGAACGTGTAAGTCAACGCATCATCAGAAACTTCCCAGTCTTCTGCTAATCCTGGAGTAACATTCGTAGTTGTTTCTTCATAGTTTAATAGTGTATCAAAAATGTTCTCAGATACTTTAAGAGATTCTCCATCGGTTACTAGACTTGAATCAAGTGAAGTGGAATCAGCTCCACGACCATAGATTAATGTAGTTTGTACATCGGAATCCTCATTACCAGAATTAGATCCTTCACTTGCATCATCACTTCCACATGCTGCTAACACAACGGTTAAGACTAGCAACATTAGGAATAAAAATAAGCTTTTTTTCTTCATGTATTTTACCCCCATTAAATTTGTAATTTTTTATTTACTTTCCCCATAAAGGTGGCAAGCTGTTAAATGACCTTGCTCTACTTCCTGGAGATTAGGAACTACCTCTTTACAGATGGACATTGCCATCGGACACCTCGTGTGGAATGGACAACCCTTCGGTGGATTCGATGCACTTGGTACATCTCCCCCAAGAATAATCCTTTCCTTTTTATAATCGGGATCAGCAACTGGAACAGCCGATAATAGTGCTTGTGTATATGGATGTTTGGGCTGTTCATATAATTGATCGCCATCCGATATTTCAACAATTTTCCCTAAATACATAACAGCTACTCGATCACTTATATGTCGTACAACACCTAAGTCATGAGCAACAAATAAATAGGTTAAATCAAATTCCTTTTGCAAATCATCCAGTAAATTCAGAACTTGAGACTGAATGGATACATCCAGTGCTGAAACAGGCTCATCCGCAATAATTAGCTTAGGATTTACCGCAAGGGCACGAGCTATGCCAATACGCTGTCTTTGTCCACCACTAAATTGGTGAGGATAACGTCCAGCATGATAGGAACTTAACCCTACAATATCGAGCAATTCCTTCACTCGTTTTTTTCTTTCTTGTTTATTCCCGAGTCCATGAACAATGAGAGGTTCTTCTATTATTCTTTCGACGGTGTGTCTTGGATTTAGGGATGCAAATGGATCTTGAAAGACCATCTGAATATCTTTTCTGGCCTTCCTCATTTCTGATTTAGAGATTTTTGTTAAATCCTTCCCATCAAAAATAATTTTACCTTCTGTTGGTTCCAAGAGGCGCATCAGCATACGTCCAGTTGTTGATTTACCACAGCCACTTTCCCCAACCAGCCCTAGCGTTTCACCTTTATTTAACGTAAAGGATACGTCATCCACTGCCTTCACAGAGCCAGTCTGTTTTTGAAGCAGGCCACTACGGATTGGGAAATGTTTTTTCAAACCTTCGACCTCTAATAATGTTTCCGGCATCGTTCTCCCCCCCTTCTATTTAACTGTTACTTCATGGATGTCTGAAGGAGTTCAGCACCATTCTCTTCCTCGTGAAGCAAGCATCTTACTCTGTGATTGTCACCTAAATCAATTAAGATGGGTGAATCTTCTGAACATTTATCGAAAGCAAAAGCACATCTGGCTGCAAAAGGACATCCCTTTTTAACCGAACCTGGCGTTGGAACATTTCCAGGTATCGAATACAGTCGTTCTTTTTTATACCGAACATCTGGAATCGATTCTACTAATCCTTTTGTATACGGATGTTGCGGATTCCGTAATAAGGATTTGGTTTCTCCTTCTTCCACAATTCGACCAGCATACATAACCGCGATTCGGTCACATACTTCCGAAACGACACCTAGGTCGTGCGTAATCATAATAATCGATGTATTTAACTCATGATTAAGCTTCTTCATTAAGTCTAAAATTTGCGCTTGAATGGTTACATCAAGGGCGGTTGTTGGCTCATCTGCAATCAGAATTTTTGGCTCACAAATCATTGCCATCGCAATCATAACCCGTTGTCGCATGCCACCAGAAAGCTGATGTGGATAATCATTCATTAAATCTTCTGCACGAGGTAGACCGACTAATTTCATAATTTCAATCGCTCTCTTGCGGGCTGCATCTTTCGACATCTTTTTATGTATGCGCAGTGCTTCAACAAGTTGATTCCCTATCTTATAAACCGGGTTAAGTGAGGTCATTGGTTCTTGGAAAATCATCCCAATTTTACCCCCACGAACTTGGCGCATTCTTTTCTCTGAAGCTTTTACTAAATCTTCGCCATCAAAGAGAATTTCTCCATCAACGATTTTCCCAGGCTGCCCAACTAATTGCATTATAGAAAGGGATGTAACACTCTTTCCACTACCTGACTCTCCCACGATTCCTAATACTTCTCCATCATTTAAATGGAAGTCAATCCCATCTACAGCTGGAACCGAACCGTTATCTGTAAGAAAGTGTGTCTTAAGTTCTTTTACTTCTAGAATAGGTTTATCCACTTTTTCACCTCTTCCCTCATAAAAATCAAACAAATGTTTAATTAGCGAAAATATTTTAATAGTATTCATTATTACACTTTTGATATTTTAATTCAATAACAAATTTTATAAAAATTTGGTTATTTACTTATTAGCGAAAACGCTTTATCCAACAGGTCGTGGCAATGATTGCGCTACCATGTTAATTTACATATAATTAATGTTTTAATATTCAGGTATTTATAAAATAAATAAAAAAAAACGACGAAGACAGAAATGTATTCCAGTCTACGTCGGTTTTTCCTTTTAAGAAGTTTCAAATTATCATAAAGTAATAGATATTGATATCCACCCTACTTTCCCTTTACATTTCCAAGGGACAGTCCCCTCGAAGTAAATCATGTTGTTCCACAACCTCTGCAATTCTTTTCAACTTACCCTCATTTAAATAAGTGCCTGTCGGGCTATTAATTGGGCATAATAGAATTGCTTTTGTGATGTAAATACAACTCCACAACACGAGGAAATTCAAACTGAACCAAGATTGATTAGGACAACGATAAAAAGTTTAGCCATTATACCTACAAATAGAACTGTTCTCTGTCTATTTTAGAACAACTATCCAATTTATCTTTGTTGATTAAACCAAGAGAAAAGGTCCTTCCGTGTCATGATAAATGAAACGAAAAGACCAATAAAAACCTTATACTATACTCACTTTTATCAATGTTTACAAGGACAGACTTCCTGCCCCTCCGTCAACCTTCAAACTGGTGTTAATGGAGCTTTTTTCTCTAACACACTTAAAATATTCTTAGCTGCAAGCTTTGCCATCTCATCCCTTGTTTCCACCGTTGCATTCCCAATATGTGGAGTGAGCACAACATTAGTAAGCTTCTTCAAGCCTTCTGTAATCTGCGGTTCAAACTCATACACATCAAGTGCAGCACCAGCAATGTCTTCCTCTTCCAGTGCTTTCACAAGATCAGCCTCCTTAACTACAGGCCCCCTTGCTAGGTTGAGGAAGAATGCATCTTTTTTCATACGAGTAAAGACATCTTTCGTAAACATATGATGTGTATCCTCATTATAAGCAGTATGGACACTGATTACATCACAGGTCTTGATCAGTTCATCAAACTCCATAAAGGTTGCATCTAGTCGTTCTTCAAGAACAGCCTCTTTTTTCCCTCTGCCAGTATAATAAATATTCATTCCGAAAGCTATCGCGCGTTTAGCTACTGCTTGTCCGATTTTCCCAAAGCCAACAATACCTAGATTTTTATTCGTAAGCTCTCTACCTAAGAAGAATAGAGGTGCCCAGCCATTAAAACCAGTTGTACGACTCAGTTGGTCTCCCTCTGGAATACGTCTCATGAGTCCTAGCATTAGTCCTAACGCAAGCTCTGCAGTTGCCTCCGTAGAGACATCAGGCGTATTCGTAACCGGAATACCTTTTTCCTTTGCAGCAGCAATATCGATATTATCATAACCTGCTCCAAAGTTAGCAATTACCTTTAAATTAGAAGCTGACTCAATAACTTTTCTCGTAACTTTCGTTGAAAGAGGACAAAGTAGAGCATCCGCCTCACGAGTACCCTCCAAAAGCTCTTCCTCGGTAATCAATGTTTCTCCTTTATATACTGTCAATTCATGTCCTGATAGCAAATCATAACCAACAGCAGGAATTTCACCGGAGATAAATATGCTTGCCATTTCTAATCAAATCCCTTCTTTATTCGTCTATTTATCATTTGCAATTATTACAGCTAATTATCATATTATATTATTAAATGACTAGCGTTGCATTAATTAAACAGTGAGTTCACTTTCACTGAACTCCATAGACTCCTGGGAAATGACGGGCAAACAAAACTGACTAAAGCATCTTTTCTATTACAGAATTAGCTGTAGATTCTTTATTAACAATTGAAGTGTTATTCGTACGCTTGAAATATTCAGCATAAAGTACATCTAGTAAGTAAAGTTGGGATATTTTTGCAGATAGACTTCCTCCCTGTAGAGGTCCCTCATTTGCTCCACACAGGAGTGTTATATCAGAGAATCCTGCTAAAGGAGATTTAGCAAACCTTGTTAATACGATTACTTTTGCCTTTCTCTCTCTTACTACTTTTGCCAATTCAATCATATCTTTTGTTGATCCGGAGTAGGAGATTAATACGGCTACATCATCTTTTGTCATTAAAGCAGCGGACATGATTTGTAGATGACTATCAAACGAGCATTCCGTCTTATTCGTAATTCTCATAAACTTATTTTTAGCTTCCATTGCAGTCATTAATGAAGCCCCTACACCAAAAAAGTGAATTCGATTTGCATCAACCATTAAATCTATAGCTTTTGAAATTTCACCAACATTCATTAAATTATTCGTTTCGGATAGTGCACTAACAGTAGCAGTTAATATTTTTGTCGAAAGTTCTTCAATAGTGTCTTGCATCGTAATCTCACTAGTGAGTTGTGGAGTTTCATCCTCTAGTGCAATACTGTGAGCAAGGGCAATTTTAAACTCCTGATATCCTTTAAGATCCATAGATTTGCAAAAACGGAATATACTAGATTCACCCACATTACAAGCATCTGCTAAATCAGTAATTGACATATATACTACTTTCTCTTTATTGTCTTGAATATAATCGGCAACTTTTTTCTCTGTATTGGTAAATTCCTTATACTTAGAATGAATCATTGAAAAAACGTCTACTTTAGCCATGCTTCTCCCAAACTTTCCTTTAATTTTGTTTTTTTGTCATAGAAACCATTATGATATGAAAGTGATAATTATGAACGGTTCTCAACACTATTCAAAGATACTGCTCCTAATAAACCTGCCCTATTACCTAGTGATGCTTTCAGTATTTGCACATCAGAATAGCTTTTCATTATAAGATCTTGAACCTTTTTAGAGACCATTTTAACGAGCATTTCCTGTTCCATTACACCACCACCCAATATAATTGCTGATGGGTTGAAAATATGAATTAATGAAGTAAGTCCTACAGCAACCTCATTAACCCATTTATTCACAATAGGCTTAAGCTCAGGGAAATCAGGATACTTATCAAAAATTACTCTACCATTATGAAAATCCTCATTTAACTCTTTGGCATTTCTGATTAACGCAGTTGTGGAAGCATACATTTCGTAGCATCCGAAGTTTCCACAATTACATGTAAGTCCAGATGGATGAGTTATTATATGTCCAAATTCGGCAGCAATCCCATTCATTCCTTTATAAATTTTAGAATCTATGATAATCGCTCCACCTATTCCTGTTCCATAGGTAAGACATAGAAAATCTTGAAAGTCCTTACCAACACCGAAATACTTTTCACCTAGTGCAGCCGCATTTACGTCATTTTCAACCTTGACGGGAACACGAAACTTTTCTTCTAGAATGCCTTTTATATTCATACCTGTGTAATTTGGTATATTGTTATTCGCATATAAAATGGTGCCAGTATCAGAATCTACCTGCCCTGCTGTACTAATACCAATTGCTTCAAAGTTCGTAAACTTTTCCATCGAATGAATTAGCTTTTCGATTAAATATCTTCCACCCTTTTTAGCTTCCGAGTCAAATTCTTCAAAGATTTCAATATTTCCACTTTCATCAGCTAAACAAAGCTTTATGGAAGTACCTCCAATATCTGCAGCTAAAATCTTCACTTCATTCACCTACCAACATTTAAGTCTAGAAAGTTATTTTAGAACATTAACAAATCGTTTCGTAATCTCCATTGGTCTTGTGATTGCAGTTCCGACAACCGCAGTATGAACGCCTAGATCAAATACTTTCTTTAAATCTGTTGGACTCCAAATACCGCCCTCAGCAATGATTGGAACAGTAAAATCTTTGGTTAATCTACTTATCAATTCCAAATCAGGTAAGGAAACTCCTTCTGTGTATTCAGTATAACCACTTAATGTTGATCCAACACAATCAAAGCCTAGCTTCTGGGCATTCAGAGCTTCCTCATAGGTCGAGCAATCTGCCATAAACAATTGATCAGGATATTTACTTCTTATTAGAGGGAATAATTCATTTATAATCATCCCATCTGGTCTTACACGTTTTGTAGCATCCATTGCAATGATCTCTACACGTTCTTTCGCTAGCAAATCTATTTCCTTTAAAGTTGGCGTAATTACCACTTCAGAATTTTCGTATACATTCTTTATAATCCCAATGATAGGTAAATCTACCATTCTTTTAATTTCCTGTATATCTTTAATACTATTAGCTCGAATACCCTTTGCGCCCCCAAGCATAGCAGCATAAGCCATCCTTCCCATAATAAATGGACTATGTAGGGGCTCATTTGGAAGTGCCTGGCATGAAACGACAAGTTCACCTTTTATTGTTTCAAGTACATCTGCATTTCTTGTCATATAAAACATCCCCACTTATTTTTTATCCCTTTTCAGCACCCATGGTTAAGCCGCGAGTGAAGTAACGTTGGAAGAAAATAAAAATTACTAACAACGGAATCGCTGCAACGGTTGCACCAGCCATTTTATAGGCAAAGTTAGGGTTCAAATCTTGCATAAGAGTTGCTGTACCAACCATCAATGTCTTAACACCTTCATCCTGACCGATAACTAATTGCCACACATAGTCATTCCACACTTGAACAAAATAAAGAATAAATAATGCACCAATACCTGGCTTCACCAATGGCAGCATAATTTTAATAAATGTTTTGAATTCACTTGCTCCATCCATTCTAGCGGATTCTCTCAATGAATCTGGAATACTATCAAAAAATCCTTTTAGTAAAAATACTCCAAAAGCAGTCGCTACGTTTGGCCAAATCATTCCATGTAAAGTATTGACCATTCCTAAATTATCAACAATACGGTATAGCGGAACGATTAATACTTCTTTCGGTACCATAAGACTGGAAATAAAAATAATAAAGATGATATTTTTCCCTCTAAATTGTAATTTCGAGAAAGCATATGCAGCTAAGGAACTTACAATTATTAAGGCAATTGTCGCTACTAACGATACAACGACACTATTCATTGCCCATTTAAGAGCGGGCTGATTACTAAACACATCAATATAGTTATTAATATTAAAAGTAGTAGGAAACCAATCCGGTGGCATTTTAACTACATCTGCACTATTTTTAAAGGAACTAGTAATGAGCCAATACAGAGGAAATAAGCTTAAGAGAGCAAAGAAAATGACAATGACATTAGCTATTACGTCATATTTGTCTCTTTTCCGTTTATTTTTTCTTCTAAACATCTATTTCACCTCTATTTCTTAAACATAGCCCGTAGCTGCGGGATTGATAATAACAGTGCAATGATAAACATGATTACACCTACAGCAGAAGCTATGCCAAGTTGATTATATTTAAATGCATTGTTGTAAAGGAAATACATTAATGTAGTAGAAGCATTATTTGGCCCTCCACCTGTTAGTAGCTGAATTACAACAAATATCTTTAATACCGCAATAATATTGATGATGATAATATATAATGTAATGGGCTTTACTGAAGGAACTAGTATTTTAAGAATAACTTGACGACGATTTGCTCCATCTATTTCTGCAGCTTCAAATAATTCTTTTGGTACACCAATCATAGCAGCAATATATAAAATAATAGCCTGACCAACATTCGTTGCAAACGTTACAAAAATAACGACGGGTAATACTAAATTTTTATCACCTAGGAAATTAACAACGGGCAATTCTAGCTCCCTTGCCAAAAATGGTATTAGCCCATTGGCAGGATTCAATAGAAAGCTCCAAATCATACTCATAACAACCATCGAGACCATAACAGGGATATAGTAACTTCCTCGTATAAAGGAGACATATTTAGCATTTTTGTCGAATATTGCAGATGCAACAAACAAAGCAAAAACAACCGTTAATGCAACAATAGCAATAACAAAAATAATCGTATTAACCGTAGCCTTCATAAAAACTGGATTACTAAATAAAGCTTTGTAATTTTCTAATCCGATAAATGACATACCTTGATAATTAATTTTATATAAACTTAATCGTATACCTTCAAAAATTGGATAGACAAGAAATAGGCAGAAAAAGAAAAGTTGCGGTGTAATAAAAAGGTAGCCAGTTAGATTTCGCTTTAAAGCATGGTGATTTTTTTTCATAAGCACCCTTTCCTTTCCAATAGGCAAGCCCCAATAATTGGGGCTTGTTTATTGAAAGTAATTTAAACTATTGATTAAAGATTACGGAGTCAGCTTTAGACTTTTCAATCACTTCATTACCTTTTTTCTGATAATCGGCTACTACTTCCTCCGGTGTTTTATCTCCAATGTATAATGCCTGAAGCTCAGGATATAGCACTTGTCTTAATTCACTATATCCAGGTACATTACCTGTAAAGCTAAACATATACTGAGCATTTTGGTCATATGCTGCGAATAATGGATTTTCATCTTTATATAGGTCTGCTACACTTGTGCGTACAGGAACACCATTTTTAGATGATTTAACCAAATCAGGATCAGATGAGAAGAATTTTACAAAATCTTTACTTACTTTGATCCTTGTTTCATCTCCAGTATCAAATACAGCTGTACCTGTTACATAAGTGAATGATAATGGATCTCCACTCTCTGATGGAATATTTGCTAGTCTTGCATCAAATTCATTGATAGTACCGTTTTCCATGTCTGTTTTTAAATTATTATATAGAACAGAGTTCGTAAAACTAATACCAAGTTGTTGATTTTGGAACATCGCATTTACATCATTAGATGATACAGATTCTGCACCAGGATTTGTAAGTCCCTCATCGTATATTTTCTTCAACCAAGCTGCCGCTTTAGCACCATTTTCGTCATCAACAATAAGGTTACCATTTTCATCAAAGAACTCATTTCCAAACATTCTCAAATATGCTAAATTCCAAGTATCTGCTTGATTATTTAAAGCAAAAAGCCCCATCGGGAATGCATTTGAATATTGATCTGTTGGAATGCCTTCTTTAAGTCCTTGAAGGATTTCTTCATATTCATCTAATGTCCAAGTTTTAATTTCATCTTCTCCACCAACATAGGATTCAAGACCAGAAGCCTTTAACATATCGGCATTATAAACTAATGTACCTGGCATATGAGAGAACGGATAGAAATAGATATCATCTCCAAACGTTACAGTATCCCAGTAATTCTCTGCAATATCACCTTTAGCTTCATCGTCTACAATATCATTTAGTGGTACTAAAGCACCTCTGTGAGCATAATCTCCCATTGCGAATACGCTTTCAAAAAACATATCCGGAGGCGTTCCACCATTTAAGTTAACATTAAGCATTTCATCTCTTTGGTCTCCAGCAATTACTTCAACATTAATTTTTACATTGTACTCATCATATTCTTCTGAAAAACGCTCAGCAGCATGTTTGAAGAAACTATCATAATCTGCTCCTTCTTCGGAACCATCTAAAACACCTTTCCACTGTGGCGTTAACCAAAGTGATAGTTCAACTGTATCTTTTCCATTTTCACTTTCATCAGAGCCCTCTGTAGCGTTGTCCTCACTACAAGCTGCTAATAACGAAATAATTAAGATAAATCCTAGCATAGTCAATAACGACTTTTTAAACATAATAATCCTCCCCTAGCATCTCTTTTATTTTTATATGAACAAGCTCAGCAGTGAGCTTGTGTCCATCTTCATCTAAATGCATATAGTCAATGGTATTCATGGATACTTGTTTGCCTAGATTTAAGTATTCTATATTCTCATTTTGTAACATCTCTTTTAAGTAAGTTGGTAATGCTTCTGACTTTATGTCACAATTATCTCCCATCGGATATCTAACTTCAGTATCGTAATATCCTTTTCCAATTGGTGGTGGAGCTAATACTAAGACTCTAGGATATCCTCCATTTCTCCCTGCCGGTGTAGTACTTGCTTTCAGCGCAAGCCTAGTAATTCCCTGTGCTATATTAAATGCCGTTAATCCAAACCTCTCCTTTGTATCATTCGTACCAAGCATAATAATAACAAAATCCAAAGGTGCATGACTCATTAAGCATGGATGAAGATAAATAAGACCATTCAACCCTTCGAACAAAGGGTCATCCATAACACTGGTCCTACCAGATAAACCTTCTTCAATTACCTGATAATCACCCCCTAGATTGATTTGCAAACGACATGGCCATCTAATCTCTTCAGAAAATCTAGTCATATCTTCCGCATTAAATCCCCATGTATTTGAATCTCCGAAACATACAATTCTCTTTTTCATAGTTTGCCTTTGTCACATCCATTCAACAATCAGTAGAGTCATAGCATTACATTAAGACTTTCTATAATATTTGGAGATAGCTTGCTCAATCATAGCGTTAATCTGATCAATCTGAGTTAACTCATTATCATTAACAGCCTCTAAAGGTGCTCTTACACTTCCAAGCTCGATTCCATTTAACTTTAGAACTTCTTTAATAACGCTATACATATTACCTTTTAGCGAGGTCAAAGCGATTATAATTTCATTAATATCTCGTTGGATTGCCCTTGCATTAGCAAAATCTCCGCTTGATACAAATTCCTCAGCCTTTAAAAATAGCTCTGGCATGACCCCATACGTCCCACCAATACCACTATCTGCGCCTATTAATCTACCTGAAACATACTGTTCATCAGGTCCATTGAATACAACAAAATCTTCTCCACCTATTGTTTTAAATCGCTCAATATCAAGAGCAGGCATAGAAGAATTCTTAATACCTATTACTTTTTCATTCTTTATTAATTGCTTAAATAGATTCATAGAAAGATTATATCCAGTGGTCTGCGGTATATTGTAGATGATAAATGGAAGATCCGTAGAATCCATAATGTCAGACCAATAGTTATAAATAGAACTTTCCGGTAACGAGTAGTAGATTGGTGGGATTGCAGACAATGCATCATACCCTAATGATGCCGCATATTCAGCTAACTCCACACTATCTCGTGTTGATGGAGCACCGACATGGGCAATTAAGATTAATTCGCCTTTCACTTGTTCTGCAACGTATTTCAGCGTCTCTTTTCTTTCTTCTAGGCTTTGATAAATGCATTCCCCAGAACTTCCACCAACATATAATCCTTTAACATTCTTACGCTGCAAATAATCAGCGAAAGCCTTTGTTCTCTCTTCGGAAATCTCACTGGAATCCGTATAACAAGCATAAAAGGCAGGAAAGATTCCTTTAAATTTATCTAGTACCATATTTCGTTGCCCTCCTTGGCTCCATAACTGACTATGTAAAGCGCTTTCATAATCAATATAACATGTTGGTCCAATCTTGTAAATAATTTTCACCATAATTTAAAATAATTGGGGGAAATTTTCATTCATAAATGATATTGCTTACAAAAAAACTGTCAGACTCGCGTATAAGCAATTGTTCTGACAGTTTTTTATAATTTGTAGTCTTATAGGCACACAAAAATTATTGTACTCCATTCACAATAAGAACCCAACTAATCCTGGAGTAATCACTGATACTACCACAGCACTAACAACCATGGCGATTGTACTAATCGATCCCTCTAGCAAACCGCTTTCTAATGCTTTCGATGTTCCGATCGCGTGGGAGGCGCTACCAATTCCAACGCTTTTCCCTGCGTAATGATGGATTCGAAATAACTTAAATATGATAGAGCTGAAAAGAACCCCACCAATCCCAGCAATCATAACAAATACCGCTGCCAAGGTAGTCACTCCACCTATCATGTCCGCAATAGCCATAGAAACCGGCGTTGTCACAGACTTCGGCGTGAGGGAATAGATAATTTCTTCCTCAAACCCAGCAAATTTAGCTAGCAATATACCCGTGGAAATCCCTACGATGGCTCCAATAATCGTACCTGCCAAAATAGGAGTAATAAACCTTTTCAGTATATCCTTTTGTTGATAGAGTGGGTAGGCTAGCGCAACCACTGCAGGACCTAGCAACTCATTAATCCAATCTCCACCAATCATATAAGTCTCATAAGGAATCCCAAAGACCATTAAGATAGGAATGATAATAATAGTAGATATAATTACTGGTGCGGTAAAGGAAACTCCTATCTTTTGGTGAATCCGTTTTGCTATTAAATAAATCATGTATGTGGCGACAACTACAATCAATCCCGTGATGAAATTACTCATGTTCCCTTTCCCTTCTAAGCATGATCCGTTGACTAGTCAATCCCGCGCTGCCCATTACTAGGAAAGTACTCAGTAAAACAATCAAAACTAGTAAAATACCTTTACCAGCAAAAAGGTCAAAGTAATTCATAATACCAACTGTAGCTGGAATAAAAAACAGGGCTAGATTTTGAACCATAAACTTAGCTCCAGTCTCTACCCATTTTACTTTTATGATATTCGTCCAGAGCAATATAAATAAGATAATCATTCCAATGACGCTTCCTGGTACAACCAATTGAAGCGTTGCTTGTATACAGTTTCCAATTAAATATATAACGTATAAGAAAGCTATATGGATGATGATTTTAAAGATGTTTATCATTGATGTCACTCCCAGTAGTATCATACGATTTTCTCGCTACGCTTAACATCGAACAAGGAACCGTCCTCAAACAAAATAAACCCACCAATAATTTGACGGGTTGAATCATCTTTTATTATACACTATTTTGCGGTTACAGTGGCGGCGCATGCTCTTTCGGTATCAGAAGTTCACATTCCATATAGAAAATTATAATAAAAATGTAAATATGTGGAAAGGTATATAATGTAGCACCGAACATGCGAATGAAAGGAGGCTAGAAAATGGCCAAGCGCAAAAAGAACAAAAACCAATCTCAGTCAGAAGTAACCAACAATGCAAATGACACAGAATTCGCAGCAGAATTTACACAAAGTAAGAAAGCCCGGAAACGAGCAGCGAGAGAGGAGAGGAAAAATAAATAAGAAGTTTAGAAAAGGATATTCATTCCAGCTCGAAAGCGGAATGAATATCCCTGACTAAACAGTCTATTTAATCCTCCACCTCGGCCCAATACGTTCCTCCGCTCCAAGAGAGGAGGAACAGTGCGGACATATAATCGCCTTCACCGGAATAGCTAAACAACAATAAGGGCATTCCTTTTTCGACATAGCTACTTTAGGATGTTGATTGGGCTTTTTCCACCGGTTAGCTTGACGAACAATTAAAAATACAACAAATAAAATAATCAGAAACTGTACACAAGCAGAAATGAAAAGCCCATAATTAATCGTTGGAACACCAGCTTCTTTCGCCTCCAACAGTGAAGGATAGGTTTGTCCATTTAAACTAATATACAAATTCTCAAAATTCATCTTCGAATATAACATCCCGATAGGCGGCAGTAGAATATCTCGGACTAACGAATCAATAACCGTACTAAAAGCAGCACCTAATACCACTCCAACCCCAATATCAACCGCATTCCCCTTCATCGTAAACTGACGAAATTCCTTAAACAGTCCCATATACTTTTCACCCTCTAAAAGAATCCTATTATGAGGATGGACAAATTATTCATGAGATGGGACAAACGATAGTAACCCGAATTTATTTCTTATCATTTAAAACATCCGTAATGATTTCAATATGTAAAGCCGCCCAGGCCCTCTCTCTAAAATGAGAAATAGCACTTAACGTTAATAGAGATAAATATACCGTAATGAAAATCACCAAATAAATGCTACCATGTTGAAATAGATAGTCCTGAACGATATCCGAAAATAAAAATAAAAGCCACGGAATGGAGGTAACAAATATAGGAATCATCCCAGAACCGCTCTGTTCCTTAATCATTCGGTAATATATTAACCTCAACGTACTGGAATCAAGTGTTTCATAGAAAGCTTTGATTTCCGATACTTCCTCCAACTTCTTATTAGTCTCAATCTGATGTTCTTTTTTTAACTCTATATATAATTTATGTGCATCACCACGAGTAAAAGGCACAACTATTTCCCCCTCTATTGCAATTGAAAAGTAATTCACTATCCATTCTTAGCAATAGAAGAAAAAATAGACATAAGAAAACATGGTAATTGGGGGACAGTCCCTCTGTGAAATTATTCACAGAGGGACTATCCCCAATGTCATTAAGTTAAGTTTACATTTTTTACCACAGTTAAACTAATTAGTTCTTCAAATCTCATTTATCCTATTAAAGTTTAAGTGAATTTTGATACAACATAAAAAAGGCAATAGGATGCCCGGGAGATGGAAATATCTATTTTTTCATCCCCTGGTAGGCATCCTATTCTATTTAGAGCGGGTTATAACGCAGCCTTCTGTACTAATCCATTTCTATTAGCGCTCAAGTTTCTAGTACGTCGTTTGTAACTTCGTCCTGGTCGTATTGGGATTCTACTCCTTTTTGCTTCTTCGAGCAACTGTTTGTAAATTTTATTTCGTTTTCTCGGATTATCTTCTAATATCAAATGAATAAGGTTTGATTTTAATTTACCAATTATTATGTTGGTATTTGATTTGTATAGATACTCTAGATTCTTTCCTTCTTGTTCCTTCAAAATAATTTCATCAACTTCATGTGCCATAAATGACGCCATATTCGATAGAAACATAGTGGCATAATAATCCTGCTCCACTGATAGTGGAGTATCACCTGTAAACTTCTGAAGCTTCAGTTTGTTTTTTAATTCATCAAACTTGCTTTCAATTCCCCATCTTTTGAAATAGAGTACTTTGAAATCTTCTAGTTTGAACCTCTTATCTACAATATTCGTTAGGAGTAATTCTTCTTGTCCAGAAGATAGTTTAATTCGAATAGCACGTAATCGTACTATCTTACCCTGCTTCTTAATTTCAACTAGTTGATCTGGAATAGATGGATCAATGAAAGCTTTATAATTATTGATGGGAGTTCTGATAATAAACTTTACATTAATGTCTACAAGATAGTCGAAGAAATCGATGGATGGATATCCTCTATCAAACAGAAATAGATCATTATCCGTAAGGTTCTCCTTGAAGGATTCCAGTAATTCTTTAGCTAAGTGACGCTCACTATCCGTACATTTTGTAATTAATGCTTTCACAATTAGATTATTTTCGATATCATAGATACAGGATGCCAGTGCGCGTGCCAATTCTAGCGAATTGCCTTTCGAAACGCCAAAGGCGTCCTTTAATCTTTTAGAATTATTTAT
>NZ_LDUE01000051.1 GCF_001038485.1 Ornithinibacillus californiensis | reverse complement strand
ATTTGTACCACTCTTTGAAATAATTCCTGTGCATATTCGGTAGGCAGAGTATTGATTCTACGGCTAAGTTGGGAACCACTAATACTTGGAAGGTTGATAGACTTTCGAAATTCAGGGTTCGCACGAAGCCTTTCTTCTATATCCTCATAAGATTCCCACTTATCTAATTGGGCAGCCACAAATACTTCCATTAATGCGTCAACAGATAGTTTGTCATACTCGTAGTTTAATAAAGGAGATGAAAAAACTTCTGTCGGTAAAACGGATAAACATTGACTAATTAACTGTTTATGACCTATACTTTTACTACGCATATAGTGCTCCTTTGTAGAAGATTTGGGAACAAGTACGGTCTCACTTCTACAATAGGAGCTCTTTTTATTTTTGTAAATTCATTTGACTTATTTTTCAATAAATGGAATTTATATCCACTGATGCAATGCTATTGGGACTGTCCCCCCATTTACACGGACAATGGTAATATAGTAAAATTGTACCAACTAATGTTGAGGGGATTAATTTTATGTCTGAACAAACTGTAGTGAAGAAGCCTAGGATGCGGAAGCGAACAATTATTTTACTCTCTCTTCTAGCAATTGCTCTTCTTATTTTTGGCGGATTAGTATCCTATGGTTTCTATTTGTACAACAAAGCAGAAGATACTGCTGAGCAGTCTTATGAGGCCGTAGAAAGAAAGCACCCGGAGGAAAAAGACACTTCCCAATATCGTGAAGATGAAGTGGATCCAGTAAGAGATAGTGTTTCCATGCTAATTATTGGTATTGATGATAGTGACCAACGTCAATATGGTACTAGTAGGTCTGATACTTTAATACTAGCTACATTTAACAAATCAGAAGGTAAAGTGAAGCTCTTAAGTATCCCTCGTGACACCTATGTTTACGTGTCGGAAATTGATGAATATACCAAAATAAATCACGCACACGCTTATGGTGGACCGAGTGCAACGATTGAAACGGTAGAAGACTACTTACAAGTTCCCGTTGACTACTATGTCCGGGTCAATTTCAAAGCTTTTATTGAAGTGGTTGACTCCTTAGGAGGTATAAATTTTGAGGTCCCATATGAAATGTATGAGCTCGATTCCAAAGAAAATAAAAATGCCATCCACTTAATGCCAGGGGAACAAGAACTAAATGGCGAAGAAGCACTAGCAATTGCTCGAACTCGCAAATATGATAATGACATTGAACGTGGGAAGCGACAAATCGAAGTAATTAAAGCCATTGTCAAACAAGCAACATCCGTATCCTCTTTCCTAAAGCTAGATGACCTAATTGAGGCGATTGGAAACAACATGACAACCAATATCCGGTTTGATCAAATGAAAACATTCTCTTCCTATGCGTTAGATGAAAATCTTAAGATTGAATCCACCAATTTAGAAGGTTCTGGCGGTTACATGGATGACGGTTTGTGGTATTTTCAAGTGGATGAGGAAAGCAAACAGGATGTAACTAACGAACTACGTGAACATCTTGAACTCCCACCCATTGAAACGGATAATTTTTACGGAACAAATTAACCCAATTTATGGTAAAATCAAGATAACTAGGCCAATAGTGCTGGTTATCTTTTTTTTATCAAAAAAGCCTGTCAACAGCATATAGTAATAGAAATTAAAATATTAGGGGGATATATGGTTAGAGAATTTGCTATTTCTGTATATTTGATAGTCATTAAAGCACTTTTTACGATGTTTAAACTATTCCCACAACGAGACAAAACGGTGTGCATCGCTTCTTTTGGAGATAACATATTCTACACAACTCGAGAACTGCGAAAGGCATCACCAGAACCTATCATTATTCTTAAGCAGTCCTCATGCCAGTACCCTTTCGATCCATCTATCGCCCGAATTTATAACTTTAGACTTACAAAGCCTTTGACATATATGCGATCAATTTATCATTTAGCAACTGCAACAACAATTTTAGTTGATAATTATGTTGGGCTATTAAGTGTCACTAGTTTCAAGAAAAATACTACTTGTATTCAGCTTTGGCATGCTACTGGTGCTTTGAAACGTTTTGGACTACAGGATCCATCAAATAGAAACCGAAGTCAAAAAGCTATCAACCGATTCCATCAAGTCTATCAGCGCTTTGATTTTATTACTGTCGGTTCCGATAAAATGGCTAAGATTTTTTCCGAGAGCTTTGAGCTTTCCAATGAAGTAATGGTTCGAACCGGGGTCCCGAGAACAGACTTTTTCTATTCCCGTGAAGACAAACTTCATGCAGCTCTAGAACTGAAAGAATTCATTTCACTTCCACCAGATAAAAAAGTCATCCTGTACGCTCCAACTTTCCGGGACAATCAACTAGACCACTATGACATTCAATTAGACCTCCATGAAATGCACGCTGCACTTTCTGACGAATATATTTTATTAATAAAACACCACCCAGCTGTTTCTTATACACTTGAACCGCATCACCAAGATTTTATTTATGATGTGACAAGCTATTACAACGTGAACCACCTATTATTAGTCACTGATATTTTGATCACAGATTATTCTTCTATACCTTGTGAGTTTTCTTTGTTACAAAAACCGATAATCTTTTATACCTATGATTTAGAAGAATATAGTCATAAGAACGGTCTACCAGACGATTACCTAAGTGAACTTCCTGGACCACTTACATTTACAACTGAGGAAGTCATTTCAACAATTCAACTTGGAAACTTTGATTCTAATAAAATAGCAGCGTTTGCTAACGTCTGGAATAAATATTCAAAAGGCAATTCTAGCCAGAATTTGACAAATTTCATCATGGAAGTTAAAAAGGATAAGAGAAATGTAGTATAATAGAGTTTAATGGAATTGTTATAGAACTCTAATCAAATTTTAATTTACGAATGATACTAGAAGTAGTACAATGTGTAGAGTAATTCAATTAGTAAATAATATACAACTTTTGAACTTAAATTTCGTCTAATATATAGATATTATTTTTTGAAGGGGAAAATGTTATGCCACAATCTAGAGTAAGCCGGAGGAGAAATAAGCGTAAGCTACGTAAAAGAGTCTACGTCATTACGCCAATTCTTATCTTATTTTTATCTGTCATTGGCTATGCTATATCACTTTATATAAAAGCTGATACCGTATTTACTGCGTCTCATGTGGAAGATACACGTGACGGTGGTAAATCAGATCTTCGTGAAGAAGTAGTCGATCCAAAAGAAGATAATGTATCGATTCTGTTTATTGGTGTCGATTCAAGTCAAAAACGTGGATACAACGATAGTGCACGTTCTGATGCGCTGATTTTAGCTACGCTTAATAAGGAAGACAAGAGTGTGAAGATGGTAAGTATCCCTCGTGATTCACTAGTGTATATACCAGAAGTGGGTTATGAGACAAAAATTAACCATGCTCATGCATATGGCGGTCCAGAGGCAACAATTGGTACGGTCGAAAATCTCTTTGGTATTCCTGTCGATTATTATGTACGTGTAAACTTTGAAGCATTTATTGACATTGTTAATGCACTTGGTGGTATAAATGTAGATGTACCATTTGAAATGTGGGAGCAAAACTCTCAAGACATTAAAGGTGCAATCCACCTATTACCTGGGGAGCAAAAGCTAGATGGTGAAAAAGCATTAGCATTCGCAAGGTCTCGTATGTACGATAATGATATTGAACGAGGCAAGCGTCAGCAAGAAGTCATTAAAGCAATTGTGAAAAAAGGTATTTCATTAGGATCAGTCTTTAAATACGGAGAAGTTATCGAGGCTGTCGGGGAAAACATGACAACCAACCTAACCTTCGATGAAATGAAAAGCTTTATCTCCTATGGGTTAGATGGTGGAAACCTATCCATTGAAAGCTCTAGTTTAGAAGGATATGATTACCAACCAGCTGACGCATACTACTGGAAACTTGATGAAGCTGCGTTAGAAGCGAAGAAATTAGAACTAAAACAACATTTAGAAGTTGAATAAATAAAGGGGGGACAGTCCCTCACCGCTTTAAAGTGATAAAGCGGTGAGGGACTGTCCCCTCTTCAAATCTATTTCACTACTTTTAAACCACCTAGTACAAATACTGCTGTAACCGTTCCGCCTATCATTAGTGTGATAAGGGTGAGATCAATTGGAACCAGATAGCTCAATCCAATTGCACCTACTGCTAATACGATAAACAAAATCAACTTCAAAACATATCCCCAACTACTAGGCACAAGATTAAACTTCAACTTAGCAAAAATCAACAGTAGTACCATATTTACAATTGTACCAACAACTGTCCCCAGTGCAATAGCCCCTGCACCAAGCTTTTCAATAAACAGCTCGATTACCAACACATTCACCCCAAATACCGAAATGATATTCAGCATGACAGGCAAATACGAACTTTCCCGAGCATAGAAGAACCTCGTTATATACGTATTTAGAGCTAGCCCCAAGATAGTCAATGAGAACACCTGTAACAACGGATATGTCACATTCGTGGAGTTTGCATCAAAGTCACCATACTCGAAAATAAACACAATAATCTCCCGCGCATAAACAAATAGAAATGCTGTTGCTGGAATCAAAATGAGCGTCAACATCCGAAATCCTTTTTGATAAGCATTTCGGACCTTCAACGTATCTCCCTCCCCTACTGCCTTCGCTAGTAAAGGATAAATGATTGTCGTCACACTAGTCATCAACACTGCCTGAGGAAATTGGGTCATTTTTGATGCATAGTTTAATGCTGATATAACTCCCTCATCAAGCCCAGATGCGTATATTCGTTGAATAAAAAAGTAAAACTGAATTGTAGCTCCACCGAACATAATTGGTATTGCGAGTTTCATAAACCGCTTCGTCTCGGGCATCTTAACAAAACCGAATCGAAGTGGGACAAGCTGCTGCTTCCGAGTACTGACTACCAAAATTAACAGCATCAACAATGCCCCTAATGAAGCTCCTAGTCCGTACGAATACTCCAGTAAGATTGGTGTTAAAGCGACACCAACCACCAAGAACACTGCATTAAAAACTAATGTAGAAAAGCTCGTCAACCTATACTGCTCATGAACATTCAACAGTCCACTAAACGCCATTGCTAGCGCTAAAAACAAAGTCGCAGGAGCCATCCATTGGAACAACCCAGCAGTTAGCTTCCTTGCTTCATCCGACATTCCAGCGAAAAACAAATCAATCCAAAAACCCGGCACAACTATAAACATTAAGCTCAGCAAACCAATCAGTAAACCTAAACCAGTAAATATCGTCTGAACAAAGCTTTTCCTAGCCTCACCGCTCAATTTACTATAAACCGATATAAATGCTGTCGTAATCGCCCCACCAAGGACAATATAAATAAAATTAGGGATAGTAAACGCAGTAATAATACTATCCGCCTGGTAACTAGTCCCATATTGATAGCCAATAATTACTTCCCTACCAAAACCAAGGAGCCGGGCTAGTATATTAATAACAGCCACAGCTCCTAGTAATTTTAAAAACCGAGATTGCATGGTAATCTCCTACCTTCTATGCATCATATAATTCTATAACCGATGCTACAAGCTTCTCTTGGTCAAATTCATCTGCTTTTTCAAAACCTTTTTTCACTAGCCTTTGCTGTATTTCTTCATCAGCTAGGACCATCATTATTCCTTCAGCCAGTGACTTCGGATTTTCCGCTTCCACCAACACACCTCGATCATCCGCCAGTAAATAGCGCAGACCACCTATATTAGTGCCAACTACCGGTACGCCACAAGACATTGCCTCTAATGCAACTAAGCCAAATCCTTCAATATGCGACGGTAAAATAAACACATCCGCAGCAGCCATCCACTCAGCAACCTCTGCTTGTGATTTCGCCTGATGGATAGTAATCCCACTCACATCTTGAATTCGGTTTTTCAACGTCTCAAAATAGCCTTGGTCTTTTGGTTCACCAATTAAATGCAGACTTGCGTTTGTAATCTTTTCTGAAACAAGCTTAAAGGCATCCACTAAATCATCAAGCCCTTTAGCTTTAATTAGATTTCCTGCAAATAATAGCACACGTTCATCTTCCCTAAGGCCAACTTTTTTCCTGATTGTTTGCTTGTCCATCTGACGAAAAACTTCCCTATTCACACCCATGTTAATAACTGAGATTTTCTCTTCACTCACATTAAAATTACGTTGAATCTCTTCCTTCAAAGCTTCACCAACAGTAATGATATGGTCAGACTTCCTTAAAATTTTCCGAGTATATTTCTGTGCAAAACCACTCTTCTTACTCATTTGATCAATATCCCCACCATGTGAGGTAACAATTAATCGAGTTCGGCACAGTTTTTTATAAAGGAGTCCAAGCAGTCCAGTTGGGAAAATATAATGAACATGAACAGCCTTATACTTTCGGCCCCGAATAAGCAAATTCCACACGCCTTTCAGGAAAAACTTTCCGTACTTCACAAGTAATTTTGCCTTTCCTTTTCTAGGATCATCAATAGCAATAACATCCACTTGTAAGCCTTGGTCACGCAGCTGTTCGACTTGATTTTTAACAAATATCCCAAAGGTTTTCGATAGATGGGATGGGTACATATTACTTAAAACAAGCACTCTCTCTTTGTCTTTCTTATCTGAAACAGTAGAGAGTAACTCCATCCCTTTAAGAGCCTTTTCCTTCATTATTTCGGAAATGCTCTTAAAACGAATTAAAGTCGCTTCCCAATTTTCTTCCATTTTACTGTAAGACTTATAGAAAAAGTCATGCTGGTTATTTAATTGCTCGATGTCAATTGAATATTCACTACAATTAATCATATCCATAAAATCTTGCACTTTATGATGATAAGCGACTGCAATAATTGGTACATTCGTTACTAGGGATAAAATCAACGAGTGTAAACGCGTACCAATTACCAGATCTTGTGCATTAGAGAATTCGACAATTTGCTGGTGGTTTAGCTCCTCACGACAAACCGTACAACGGTCCCCGTGCTTCATCAAAGCTTGAATCTCTTCTGTTACCATAATATCTGGTGGATATTTGGTCGCAAAAAAGTTTACTTGTGCATCTGGATATTTTTCGAGTAAATTATCTAAATTCGCAGCCATTCCATGAATAAAGTTTTCATACTTCGTTTTATCCTCATCTGGCCAGTAACTACTATGATAGTACGGAACAGCAGTTACACCAATTTGTAAGCCTTCAACCTTTTGCTCAGCTATTTGCTCCTTCACTTGAAATGCAGGATCTCCAATCACATGAATTGGAGACTTTACACCAATAGTACGAAGCAATTCTTTCGACTTCGGATCACGTACCGTAACTATTTTAGATAAATGGGCTAAAGACCTTAATATAATTTTACCAATTTTCGTCAGGATAGGACCGGCACCTACTCCATATAAGACAACAGGGGTTTTCGATAGCTTACCTAACCATCCGTACATACCAAATAAAAATGCTTCTCTGCCGTAGAGGTCCATGAAAATACCTCCGCCACCAATTAACAATAAATCCAAATCACGAATGATGGATTTATTCTTTAAAATGGTGCGAATCATCGTTAAAGGAGCACTTTTATTTTTGTTTGTATAATAAAGTTTCACAGACCGAACGCCATATTTTTCACTCGTTTTTTCCGGTTGGTTGGAGAAAACGATAATATCTTGTCGATCGATGTTATGTACTTTTTTGAGTTGGATTAGGATTCCCTCAAGGATCGCCTCGTCCCCTTGATTGTTATTCCCGTAATTTCCTACAATGCCGATAGCCATTTGTTTTTCAATCCTTCATTTATCTATTACATACATAAATACATTCTATTATTTTAACACGAAACGACAATATTAGGAATAGGGGACTGTCCCTCAATGCTTTAAAGTGCTAAAGCGGTGAGGGACTGTCCCCCCTCGTAACATATGTTGTTTCGTGGTATAATTTAATTATTATTATTTTTATTAACCTACAATCGAGGAGTTATTAAACATGAGTTTGTTAAGAAATCGACAAAAAACGAGAAATAACCGCTCGTTGAAAGCTTATTATAAATTAGTTGATGAAATAAATAAACAAGAAGCTCACTTCGAGCGTCTTTCTGATGATGATTTAAAACTAAAAACGATCGAATTTAGAGGCCGTTTAGCTAAGGGTGAAACGATTCATGACTTAGCGGTTGAAGCTTTTGCGACTGTTCGTGAAGTTTCTAAACGTATTCTTGGAATGCGTCATTATGACGTGCAATTACTTGGTGGACTAGTTCTCCTAAAAGGTAATATCGCGGAAATGAACACTGGTGAAGGGAAAACTCTTGTAGCATCCCTACCTAGCTATCTAGTAGCTCTCGAAGGTAAGGGTGTACATATTATCACCGTTAACGATTACCTTGCAAGACGTGACCGCGAACTTGTAGGACAAATTCATGAGTTTCTAGGGCTTTCAGTTGGGCTGAACATATCTGGTCTAAGCAACGACCAAAAACAAAACGCTTATCAATGTGATATTACGTATGGTGTAGGTACGGAGTTTGGCTTTGATTACCTTCGCGATAATACCGTACAATCGCTCGAACAAAAAGTACAACGCCCTTATCACTTTGCTATTATTGACGAAGTAGATAGTGTCTTAATCGATGAAGCAAAAACTCCTTTAATTATTGCAGGTAAAGCAAAGCCGAGTGATCGACTATACAAGGTTTGTGCTAATGTAATTAAAAGTCTTAAAGAAGATGAAGATTTCACATATGACTTAGAACTGAAGAGTGTAAATTTTACTGAAGAAGGCTTAAACCGATGTGAAAAAGTATTCGGTATCGAAAACTTATTTGACCTGGATCATAGCTCTCTTTTCCATGCGCTTTTACAGGCATTACGTGCACGCATGCTTTACGAACGCGATGTAGATTATATTGTAGAAGAAGGTCAGGTTAAGCTAGTTGATATGAACACTGGTCGTATTATGGAAGGCCGTAGCCTAAGTGATGGCTTACACCAAGCAATCGAAGCAAAGGAAGGCCTTGTGAATACGGAAGAGAATAAAACGCATGCATCTATCACTATTCAAAACTACTACCGCATGTATCCAACCTTATCTGGTATGACCGGTACAGCAAAAACTGAAGAAGTGGAAATCCGTAAAATCTACGGTATGGAAGTAATTACTATTCCAACGAATAAACCGAACCAACGCGTTGATATGACGGATAAGGTTTTTGAAACGAAAGAACAAAAGTACAACTACCTGTTAACAGAAGTAAAAACACGACATGAAAAAGGACAACCGATTTTAATTGGTACAACATCTATCCTTCAATCTGAGGATGTAGCAGCCCTTTTAGATAAAGAAAAACTTCATTATCAGTTGCTTAATGCAAAAAGTGTGGAACAAGAAGCAAACTTAATTGCAATGGCTGGACAAAAGAACCAAATCACGATTGCAACTAACATGGCCGGCCGTGGTACCGACATCATGCTTGGTGAAGGTGTCGAGGAACTAGGTGGTCTACATGTTATTGGTACGGAGCGTAATGAAAGCCGCCGTATTGATAACCAGCTACGAGGCCGTTCCGCACGCCAAGGCGACCCAGGTTCTACTGAATTTATCATATCGTTAGAAGATTATCTATTTATCCGCTATGCAGCCGATGAGTTAGAACGTTTTAAACCAACTGTTAAAACGGATAAAGATGGACTGATTACGAATAAAAATGTCCATAAGTTTGTTGAGACAGCACAAAAAATTAGTGAGGGTATTCACTATTCATTCCGTGACTACAATTTAAACCTCGAAAATGTCGTGAATGACCAACGCGATATCATTTATAAACTTCGCGACAATTTATTACGCACAGATAATAAATTAGAGCTTGTTATTAAACAAATAGCATCTTTACCAGAAGAATTAGTACGTACATTTTGTGATGAAGAGATTTTCCCTGAAAAGTGGAATCTCGAAAGACTGGAGGAAGAACTAAACTTAGTGTTACTTCCGCAAGTTATAATCCCAAGGGATAAAGAGTACGAAGACTCGGATGAGATACTAGCAATTGTGAAGCCTTATATGGAAGAACATGTTGCTATGTTAAAACCATTTGAAGATCAGGAAGAAGCACAAGCTACAGTCCAGGGAATTGGCCTGTTCATCATCGATACGTTATGGAAGCGTCATTTAGATACGATGAATCAGTTAAAAGAAGGTATTGGCATCCGTCAATATCAACAAGAAGACCCAATCACTCTATTCCAAAAAGAAGGTTACAACCTATTTGAAACCTTATATCATGATTTAGAGTATGAGTTGGCGACTCGGATTAATGGATATATTAAGAAACTGTTAGAAAAAGAAGAAGAAAAAGCTTAGGGAAAGGACGATTATATGCTTGGTTTTTCAAGAAATAAAAAAGGAAAAAACGGTAAAGCAGTTGATGCTAACGCACTTTTAGATGTGGAAAATGTCGAAGAAACAGATGAGGAAGTTGAAACCACGCTTTCCATTCCTGAGAATTGGAATGTTACGAATGAAGACCGTTATATCTATGCATTCCATAACAACGAAGCACCAAAATTAAAAGTCAATCAAATCTCCATCTATGGTATGGAATTAACCATGGCGCCTAATAAAACCCTAACAGCTACTGGTTTAATTCGAAGCTCTGTTGTGAAAGAGGTTCAGTTCGGAAAAACAACCATCCTACTTTTAGGTCCTGACAATGAAATAATTGCTCGTAAAGAGTTTGAACTAGGACGACTAGGATCCATTCCTTCAAAGAGTGCTCGTCCTTGGAAATTCACCTTTAATAAATCTGATTTAGTGAAGGATATTGATAGTCCTCCTAGCGATTGGACATTAGCTTTTGAACTTAAACCAAAGCATCAATTAGATCTGGAAGAGTCTTGGGAAAAGTCTATTGCTGAGGAAGCAAAAACAGCTCTTGCGCAGATTGTAAATAATGCTCCTCCATTAAAACCAGGTGAAGTTAACTTTATGGGAGTTAATGCAAAACGTAATGATAATGGTGATCTTGCTGTTACCCTTCTCATTAGAAATGGTTCTGACAAAAATGTAACCTTCCAGCAAATCCCACTAGGAGTAAAAGATGCTAGCGGGAATGAAATTGTTCAGGGAAGTTTTAAAGTGGATAACTTAATAATTAAATCGAATACCAGCAAACCATGGACATTTATTTTTCCTAAATCAATGCTCAAGGAGGATATTATTAATTTGTCCAGCTGGCAAGCTTATCCGATACAGTAACTTTTAGCTTAGGCCATGTTGGCCTGGGCTTTTTTGTTCCAAAAGATCCCTGCCTTATGGGAAGGGATTTTTCAAATTTTTGTCTATACCCCCATTTCAGACTCTGAATCCTTCCGAAGTGATATTTAAAGCTCACCTAAGCATCATTTTCTTGGTTATAGGCTTTCAAAAAGATATTTACAACTGCTCTATGCTTCATTTCATCCAACGCACCGCACTAAAAACAATTTTTTAGGTTATAATCGAGGACAATCTACTTTCTCAAATTTTTTAACGCAAAAAAAGTAGCTCCCCCAAAAAGAGGAACTACTTCCATATTACTTTTCAATTAAAAAGTCTCCTGATACCCAACCTTCTTTACCTGCGTAAAGAACTTTATACCAGAATACGCCATCTATTTCTTGTTTCACAAATTTATCTTCATTATCTAAAATGCCGAGAATGTAATCGTGGCTATTAATTTTACCAATCTCAGTACCTGTAACTGGTGCGGTTCTTATTCTTAGACCATCTGAGTCAGCCTTTACTTGGAGAATATTTTTAAAGTCTATATAATCACCAGTCATCCAGCCAGTTTCTTGGTCTGTCTTCACTTTGAACCAACCGCCATTTTCACCAATTACTGTTATTTTTTCGCCAACTTCTGTCGTTCTGATTTTTGCATTAGATGTTCCTGGAGCAACTCGAATATTCACTCGTTCTGTTGTAACACCTAAAGCACCTGCTAACTTATTATCAATTGCATATGCCTCATCCCCAACTGGTTTGGCGGTTTTGGCAGGTTGATTCGTGTACTCTGGAATCTCAAAAGTTAAAGCGTAGTAATTAGATAAGTCATACGCTGTATACATGTCATAAATTTCTCTTGCTTGAATCACTGACCACATGACATGGGTAGCATATTGATGATCACCTGGATTGTCTGGATTCCATCGCATTTTATATAGCGTATCTTGTCCACTACCAATGTAGCCGTTACTTATAAATCTTGCTCCACCGATAATTGCTAATTCTGGTGTAAACCAACCTTCACGATACGCCCGAAATGCACCTTGTTTTAGAGGATCTGAATCAATTGCCCCAATACCAAACATATTATAAGTCGTTTGAATATTTATTAGCTTATCGCGGTTGCTTGAAGTAACAAGTTGGTGTTTATTATTTGCATCTATTCCGACCTCAACACCTCTTGAGAGATCAGATGCTCCATTTCCTGTCTCATGTAAAGCATGAGCAATTAAATATATTACATTTGTATTATAGGTTTCACTTGCTTCGATAAAGGCTTGGCCAGTACCGCTTAGCTTACCTTTTCCTGCTAGTATCTTATCGTTAAGTTCTTTAGCCGTAAAACCAGGCGTGTTAGAAAGCTTTAAGAACTGATAATATTCTGGTGATGTTTCATCAGAAAAATTCCCAGGATTTAAATAATAACTAACCGCCTTTTCACTAGCAGTGAATTTACCTGCCCCATCCATTTTAGGTGTACGATTTGCTTGAAGTTCGACAACAGATGAGTAGTCGAAATCATAATGGACAATAGTTTTTGTACCTGTTTCCCCATCAGTTGGTGGTTCACATTCTTCTTCAATCGCAGCTATTTCAGCTGCAGTTGCCCCGTCAGGTATTTCACACACCAATTCCTCGTCATCTTTAACAGGTCTCTCCAATTGTCCTGTTTCAATCATTGCTAGGTAGAGAAAAGTTGCAAACTGTGCCCTAGTTATTGGATCACCTGGTCTAAAATCACCTAATTGGTTTGTAATTTTGTGTTGGGCGAGTACTTTTACATTTTCCCTATGGGACTCATAGACATTATCCAGTTTTATACCTGGGTCTGTTCCGTTATCTTGTAATCCAAAAGCTTTTACGATAGTTGTTGCCATTTGCTGACGTGTTAAGTTTTGATTTGGATTAAATAAACCTCCACCACCTGAGAATATTCCAGGTGTTACAGCAGCTATTTGATCAGCATACATATCATCTTCATCTACATCTGTATAGTAGCTTTCTAGTATACTAGATACATCATTTGGTATTGGTAGTTTCATAGCATTTGTAAATAATACAGCACTATGTCTTCTCTCTAAATTATGAGTATATCCAAATGTACCATCCCCATAACCATTAATAATGCCAGCTTCCGTAAGTTCCATGATTGCTTCATAATGTGACTTATCCTTTTTTACATCATCAAACTCTTTCGTGTAGGCATATGAAATATTAGGAATAGCGATTGTTGCTGCTGAAGCAATGACAACTGCTGTAGTAATCGTGTTGCGGATCCTTTTCAACATGTATTCTATCCCCCTAACTATGTATATATCTTTATATTAAACTAGCAACGCTATTTATGAAAGAGTAAATCTATCTATTTTGTCTAAAAAAGTAGAAAAGCCACACAAACAGTCGTTTGCATGACTTTGGTAGGAGGCAAGTCCCTTCTATAGATTTAGGTAATTATATAAGAATAAAGAAAAATGCTCTCTACTTACGATTTCATTCGGTCTAAAGGTGTTATCTGGAAATCCCTTAGTGACACCAGAACCTGAGAGTTTATTGACGACGTCATATGCCCAATGCCCTTTTGGTACATCCGAAAAATCATTAACACTATTCCCTGACAAATTGTATGCTTGTACTAAAATTGCAGCCATTTGTCCTCTCGTAAGGGAACCACTTGGATCGAAGTTTCCATCTTCCTTCCCTTTAATAAAACCTATTTCAACCGCTTTTGCAATAGCTTTGTAGCCGTAACTATTTGGCGATACATCCTTAAATCCTGGATCCTTAACCGTTGTGTTTCCCACATCAATTCCCATTTCATTTAAAATCATATTAACGGCTTGTAACCTTGTTACTGATTGTTGAGGTTTAAAAGTACTATCTGGATATCCTTTAATAATGCCTAGGTCGGTTAGATAATTTATTGGTGTATGATACCGGGATACATCGCTAAATTGTGTTCCATTTATTTCCTGTTTAGATCCAACTTGACCTTCTACCTCTATCCGTAATTCATAGGCATCATTAGACCAATGATGATATCCCTCTACTATTTGAAGATAATAATCTCCTTTTTCAGCAAAAAAAGTATAATTCTCATCTAACCCTTTTCCACCGTTGTTTATCTTGACCACATTTCCTGTTGGTGTATAAAGAGTTGCTGCTATATCAATGAATCCTATTGGATTTAGAATGGATACAGTAGTATTTGTCCCTTTTTCCACTTGAAAATGAAACCAATCCTCATCAGAAGGATAATCAATCTTTTCAAAATAGGATTGATTAGAAACCAGAAGTTCAGCTGTTGATTTATAATTTCCTACATCCTCACTCCACAATGGAATTGTTGTTTCAAGTGCTTTTTGAACATCTATAGTACCATATCCTTTGTATACATCCCATGGAGAACCTTCGTTAGCTTCTGCACTTTCCTCTAGTACCCATTCCAATTCAGGACTTGTCCATTCTGGATGAATGGACTTGAGTAAAGCAGCAACACCACTAACTATTGGTGCAGAAAAGGATGTTCCTGATGCTACAGCATAATTATCCTCCAGGTAAGGTCCAGCTATATCTTCTCCAGGAGCAGAAATATCCACAAAGTCCCCATAGTTGGAAAAATCAGAAGAAACATCCTCTCTTCCAACCGAAGTGACACTAATAACTTGTCCGTACGAAGCGGGATAGGAATTTTCTACCTTGGCATCATTGCCAGCTGCTGCAATTAATATAATGCCCTGTTGATAGGCATCCATGATGGCCTGCTTTTGTACTCTACTATCATGGTCTGAAGTAAAGCTCATATTGATAATGTCAGCACCATTCTCCATTGCATAATATATGCCTGCAACCGTATTAGCTATAGACGATTGACCTTTATTATCCATAATTTTAATCGGCATTATTTTTGTATTAAGTTCAACACCTAGATAATCTTTATCCGTAACCGCTGCGATAACTCCTGATACTAATGTTCCGTGCCCATTATCATCATTAGTATTGCTATCTTGAGTTAGTACATTGTACCCTTCTGTTAATCTTCCTTCAAATTCATGGTGATTTGCATTTATACCTGTATCCAAAACAGCAACTATCACAGGCGAAATTTCCCCATAATAATCCCAATTACGAGGTAAGTTAATATGCTCAAGAAACCAATCTTTATCTGATTCCAAGTTAAAAGTCATATCACTACTATCTTGGATAAAGTCAGGATCAGCTACCAATACACTATTATGACTTCTAATTTTTTCAAGCATTTCATAGAAGTCAAGCGAATCTGGAATACGAACAATTTGATAGTTATTTTTCTCGAGGGTAGATGGAGTTTCCTCCCATATTAACCCAAGCTCTCTTGGATTAAACCGTTCTCCTTCTCTAAGCTGTAAAACTATTCTCCTATCATGAACCTGGTCCATCTCCACTTTATTCGTATCGGCTAAAATGATTGAAGGGTCAATCAGGGATGTCATGAAAAATATAATAGTAAAAATAATATATCCTTTTTTCTGCAATTTTCATTCCCCAATTCTATGAAGTTATATACCTATTATACTTCAATTCTATTACACCGAAAAGGGGGGGGACTGTCCCTCTGTGAACATCATCACAGAGGGACTGTCCCCAATGTCATTAAGTTAAGTTTACATTTTTTACCACAGTTAAACTAATTAGTTCTTCAAATCTCATTTATCCTATTAAAGTTTAAGTGAATTTTGATACAACATAAAAAAGGCAATAGGATGCCCGGGAGATGGAAATATCTATTTTTTCATCCCCTGGTAGGCATCCTATTCTATTTAGAGCGGGTTATAACGCAGCCTTCTGTACTAATCCATTTCTATTAGCGCTCAAGTTTCTAGTACGTCGTTTGTAACTTCGTCCTGGTCGTATTGGGATTCTACTCCTTTTTGCTTCTTCGAGCAACTGTTTGTAAATTTTATTTCGTTTTCTCGGATTATCTTCTAATATCAAATGAATAAGGTTTGATTTTAATTTACCAATTATTATGTTGGTATTTGATTTGTATAGATACTCTAGATTCTTTCCTTCTTGTTCCTTCAAAATAATTTCATCAACTTCATGTGCCATAAATGACGCCATATTCGATAGAAACATAGTGGCATAATAATCCTGCTCCACTGATAGTGGAGTATCACCTGTAAACTTCTGAAGCTTCAGTTTGTTTTTTAATTCATCAAACTTGCTTTCAATTCCCCATCTTTTGAAATAGAGTACTTTGAAATCTTCTAGTTTGAACCTCTTATCTACAATATTCGTTAGGAGTAATTCTTCTTGTCCAGAAGATAGTTTAATTCGAATAGCACGTAATCGTACTATCTTACCCTGCTTCTTAATTTCAACTAGTTGATCTGGAATAGATGGATCAATGAAAGCTTTATAATTATTGATGGGAGTTCTGATAATAAACTTTACATTAATGTCTACAAGATAGTCGAAGAAATCGATGGATGGATATCCTCTATCAAACAGAAATAGATCATTATCCGTAAGGTTCTCCTTGAAGGATTCCAGTAATTCTTTAGCTAAGTGACGCTCACTATCCGTACATTTTGTAATTAATGCTTTCACAATTAGATTATTTTCGATATCATAGATACAGGATGCCAGTGCGCGTGCCAATTCTAGCGAATTGCCTTTCGAAACGCCAAAGGCGTCCTTTAATCTTTTAGAATTATTTAT
>NZ_LDUE01000050.1 GCF_001038485.1 Ornithinibacillus californiensis | reverse complement strand
TTTGATAATCGTTGTTTACTCTTATTTAGTTTTTAGGGTATAAATTAAACTTTATATCTAAACCCATTATCTGGTGATGATGGCGAGAAGGTCACACCTGTTCCCATACCGAACACAGCAGTTAAGCTTCTCAGCGCCGATGGTAGTTGGGGCATTGCCCCTGTGAGAGTAGGACGTTGCCAGGCAATAGTAAACCAAGAGATGATTATATCATTTCTTGGTTTTTTTGTTTTCCTTATAATAAAACTGTAAGAGTATTTAGTTTAAATAATTACCCTCATAACATATTTGTGGAGTTCATAGTTAGTTACTATATAAAGTCTTTAACTTAACAATAGGGATAGAGATTTTTTTCATGTGATCAAGGGCTTTGAATTAGAAATTTGAAAACCAAACATTTCAATCATCTATAACAGATCATAAAAAAGCGCACCCTTGGGTGCGCTTTACTAAAATTTATGACATTCCAAATGGTCCTAGCTTTTGAGTGTTTCCTCCGCCTTTGCCACCCATTCCTGCCATAAAAGGAACCATCTTAGAAATGGTTTGGCCAAGGTTTTGGTTGTTTCTTTGCATCGTATAGTAGGTTGCTGCACCTATTCCAACAGAAGCGAGAATTGGCAACCATTTTCCTTTTGTTTGCACTCGAAATCAACCCTTTCTTCATGCCATAATTTTGTCCCCAATACAGTATTAGAATCCCCGGAGATCTAAAAAAAATAAGAGGAATCAAATACCAGTAGAAGATGCCTCAAAAGCAGCATTCATACCTGCAAGTCTGCCTGTTACTAATGCTGAAGTGATGTTATATCCTCCTGTATAGCCATGTATATCTAAAATCTCCCCACAGAAATATAACCTTTCCATAACTTTCGATTGCATCGTATTTGGAACAATTTCTTTAGTAGACACTCCACCACCTGTAACAAAGGCCTTTTCTAGTGGTAATGATCCACTGACAGTAAATGTGAAGTTTTTAAAGTCCTTTACAATTGAGCGGATTGTATCTTTTCCAACATTTGCCCCTTTTTGATCTTCTGATACATGATTTTTATCGAGAACAAAACTTAAAAAACGCTCAGGAACGATGCCTTTTAATAAGTTTTTTATAGCCCTTTTCGGGTTTTCTTCAATAGATGTAAGGATATCTTGGTAAAGTTGTTCTTCATGTTTTTCTGGTAATGCATCCAGGTGCATGGTTACTAGCTTTTTACCTTTCATAAATTCCTTCACAACAAATTGAGAGCAACGTAAAACTGCTGGCCCGGAGACACCAAAATGAGTGAAAATCATATCCATTTTATGAGTAATGATTGGTTTGTTTTTGTCGTTCCAAACAGAAAGCTCGATACTTCTTAATGAAAGACCTTGGAGTTTTTTTTGTTTAATAAATTCCTCATTTGATGTTAAGGCTACTTCTGTTGGATATAATTCAGTTATCGTATGTCCTGCTTTTTTTGCCCAGGCATATCCATCACCAGTTGATCCAGTATGTGGAACAGCTTTACCTCCAGCTGCAATAACTAAGGATTTAGTAATCATTTTTTCGCCATTTTCTAAGATTATGGTGTGTTGATTTTCCCCATAATGTACTGCTTTAACAGGTGTATTTATCTCAACTGTTACATTTAGCTCATCCATTTTATTAAGTAGAGCATTTACAACATCTTTAGCAGAATTGGATACTGGGAACATTCGACCATGATCCTCTTCTTTCAGAGCAACTCCCAAGCCCTCAAAAAAGTCGATAATATCATAATTATTAAAGACAGAAAATGCACTATATAAGAATCGACCATTCCCTGGGATGTGCTTGATCACTTCATCCTGTGGTAAACGATTGGTTACATTACATCGTCCACCACCTGAAATGGCTAGTTTTTTGCCTAATTTATTCCCTTTTTCAATTAGTAATGTCTTTGCCCCGTGTTCCGCTGCTGCGATAGAGGCCATTAAACCAGAGGGACCGCCTCCGATTACTACTACGTCATAGTTCAACTTATTCATTCCTTTCAAATGTATATTTTATCACTTCCTAGTAGCTGTGCTCAATTTTTAGCCATAAAACTATAATATATTTCGAAATGTATATAATTGTTAGCTGGGGTTATCCATGGAACTGGTAGTGTGATAAAATAGGCTTAATGTAGTATTTTAATCAAAGATGCAGGTGAAAAAATGTCGAAGTCAACAATAGTAAGAGGAGCTTTTCTGTTAACAGCAGCCTCGTTTTTATCCAAATTTCTAGGGATGATATATATCATTCCTTTTAATGCGATGGTAGGAGAGGCAGGAATAGCTTTATATTCGTATGCCTATATACCGTATAGTATATTAATAACAGTCGCCACAGTGGGAATACCACTTGCAGTTTCAAAATTTGTTTCTAAGTATAATTCTTTAGGGGACTATTATACTGGAATGCGAATGTTTAAAACAGGTATATCAATTATGGGATTAACTGGTGTGATTGCTTTCTTAGCATTGTTTTTCAGTGCAGAATTAATCGCCAATCAAATAATTGCGGATGATGATTCACATAATAGTGTAAAAGACGTTACAATGGTTATTCGAATGGTTAGTTTTGCTTTAATAATAACCCCTTCCATGAGTATTTTTAGAGGTTTTTTTCAAGGGAACCAGTCAATGGGACCAACCGCAGTATCCCAGGTAATCGAACAAGTAGCACGTATTATATTCTTGTTAGTAGCGGCATTTCTCATTATTTATATTTTTGATGGTAATACAAATACAGCGGTAGGTTTTGCCACTTTTGCAGCTTTTATAGGTGCTATTGCTTCTCTAATAGTACTATTTATTTATTGGAAAAAGCGTAAACCACATATCGATAAGCATATTGCACATCAGGAAACAGTGCATGATATTCCAAAGAAAGAATTGTTTAGTGAATTGTTCCGATATGCTGGACCATTTGTGATTGTATCTATTGCAATTCCTGTTTTTCAGCTAGTGGATACATTTACATTTAATAGAGCGATGACTGCTATTGAATTAGGAGAGGTAAGTGAAGCATTATTTGCTGCAATTTATTCTCTTGGACATAAGTTAGTGATCATCCCTGTTACTATTGCAACAGGTCTTTCTCTTGCTGTAATGCCAGTATTAACTTCTTCATTTACACAGGGTAACCGGCCGCAGCTTGTAAACCAAATTACTCAAGCGTTACAAATCATCTTAGTGCTTGTTATACCAGCATCTTTTGGTCTCTCCATTCTTTCTACTGAGGCATATGGAACGTTGTATGGAGGACTTAAAAATGATTTCGTGCTAGAAGCTGGTTCATTACTAGGTTGGTATGCTCCTGTTGGAATCTTGTTTGCATTACTTAGTGTTACAGCTGCTATTCTACAAGGAATCAACCAACAAAATCATGCGGTTATCAATCTATGTGCAGGAATTTTATTTAAAATTTTATTTAATATCCAACTGATTCATATGTTTGGTGCAAAAGGCTCCATTTTTGCAACCGCAATAGGGTTAAGTATTGCCGTGATATTAAATTTCATTCGTATCAAAGTAACCATAGAGTATCCATTTAAGCAGTTGATAAAGCGAACGATATTAATACTTATCTTTGTAGTAATAATGGGAACAGTAATCTTTATCATGAAAATAATCGTAGGCGCCATATTCTCTTATGAAGATACTAGATTAGGTTTAGCCATTATGTTAACACTTGGTGTGATGTTCGGAGGATATGTATACCTTTGGTTTGCTTATAAGTCAACATTATTGGAACGTGTATTTGGAGAACGTGCACGTAAACTAGGTAAGATATTTCGGTAGGTCCTAGAGGTGATGAAATGAGATTAGATAAATTACTAGCTAACATGGGACATGGTTCTCGTAAAGATGTAAAGACACTTGTTAAAAAGAAACGTGTTACAGTGAACGATAGCTTAGTGAAGGATAGTGGTATGAAAATCGTTCCAGAGAAAGACATGGTTAAGGTAGACGGAACGCTCGTCGAATATAAGCCGTTTATTTATCTCATGATGAATAAACCACCTGGTTATATCTCTGCAACAGAAGATCGTCATGATAAGACGGTAGTGGATATCTTATCACCTGATCATCAACACTATAAACCATTCCCTGTTGGAAGATTGGATAAAGATACGGAAGGTCTCCTATTATTAACCAATGATGGGCGACTGGCTCATCAATTACTTTCACCGAAGAAAGATGTTGAAAAAACATATTATGCTCGAATATCGGGCATTGTAACGGATAAAGATGTAGAAGCATTTGCAAGTGGATTAACGTTAGACGATGGCTATGAAGCAAAACCAGCCAAGTTACGAATCATTTCATCAGGTGAACAGTCAGAGATTGAAGTAGTAATTACGGAAGGTAAGTTTCATCAAGTAAAACGGATGTTTGAGGCTGTAGGAAAAAAGGTTGTTTATTTAAAGCGATTAAATATGGGAGAGCTAACATTGGACGAGTTACTTGGACTTGGGGAGTACCGTGAATTAAATCCGGAAGAACTTAACTATTGTCAATCGATTAAGTGAGGGATCTATATGGGAAAAACGCCACATTTCTTTATTGCGATACCTGTGGAAGAAAACCTTAGTGAAGAATTTGCGAACTGGCAGGATAATCTAAAACAAAAACTCTCTTACAAGGTTTGGCCACACCGAAAGGATCTCCATATTACATTAAAATTTTTGGGGGCAGTCGAAGAAAACCAATTAACAGACTTGCGGGAGGCTTTAAAGTCGATTTCACACCCAGCTTTAACTTTAACTGTTGGAACAATCGGTACGTTTGGTAAGCATGATAGTCCTCGTGTATTATGGGCTGGAGTAACTAAAACGGATCAGTTAGAGGATTTATACAAAAAGGTAGAGATAGCAGCGACTAGTGTCCGTTTCCCTAAAGAGAACCGACCATATAAACCTCATATCACACTAGCAAAGAAGTGGACTGGTTCATCTCCCCATACTGCGGTTCTACCGGAAATCAAAGAAAACTATACTATGAGAGAATACCAAATGAATGTAGAAGAATTTGTTTTGTATCAAATTTTCCCTTCCAAATCACCTAAGTATGAAAGAGTGGAAACTTATCGGTTAAAAGGGGGTAATTAGTTGGCCCAGTTAATTAAGCTTCAAAATTACATTACGAGATATGAATGGGATATGTATCGATATCCTAGTCAATTCATACGGTTAAAACAAGATAATTGGAAAAAGCTTCATTATTTATGGAGTAACCAAGAGCCAATATCCAATATAACAATGGAAGAAGAATCACCCAAAAAGAACAAATGGAACTTTTTAAGAAAAAGGGAGAAGGAGACGTTTTTTGATGAGTCAGAAAGGGAAGAAACGTTACCAAATACAGAAGAGGGATTAAAGCATTATTTCTTAGATTATATTGTACAATTCCAATTTAAATGGGCGACCTCGACACTTTCTAATGTTTCCTTTGTAGAACGAAAATACCATACTGATGAACTTCTTCACTATTTTTTAAAACGTTTTCCAGATACGTATTTACTCATGTATTATCCTATATTTGAGATTAGAAATGCGCCTGTTGAGGGAGAAATCATGCTCATAAGCCCAATAGGAATTGAGATAATTTATGTACTTGAAGAGTCCCCAAATACTATTATCTCAGCTTCTGATGAAAGAAGTTGGGTGTTTGATAATGGTGATCAGACGACGAAAAAATTAAGTCCAATCTTTGCCTTGAAGCGGACGGAAAAAATCATTAAAGGAATAATGGAAAAGCATCACATTTCATTTCCTATTCATAAGGTGGTCCTTTCTCGTACGAATCTGATAAACTGTCTTTCTGCACCATATAAAACTAGAATTGTAGGCAAACACGAATATGATAGTTGGTTTCAAGAGAAACGGTCACTTATTTCTCCGCTAAAAAATGGTCAACTGAAATCTGCGGAGGCTTTACTCAAGCACTGTCAATCCTCTTATGTGAAACGACCTGAGTGGGAAGAGGAAGATTCTACTAGCTTTATGATGGAAGACGAGGATTAATGCTATGTATATCTTTATTGTTAATCCAGTATCAGGTAATGGGCGAGGTTTGAAGGTTTTCCGTAAGTTAATGAAAAGTAAAGTCTATCAGCAGATGGACGCCAAGTATTATCTTACGGAATTTCCAGGGCATGCAGAGAAAATAGCTAAACTAGTAGTTCAAGAAGAGAATGTAAAAGCAATAGTAATTATCGGGGGAGACGGCACCGTTCACGAGGTTATAAATGGTATGGGAGACTCTCCAATTCCAATTAGCTTTATCCCAGGAGGTTCTGGGAATGACTTTCGACGTGGAAGTGGCATAAAAGGCTCTTCCGTAGAAATTTTAAATCGAGTAATCAAGGGTGAAAATCTACTAAACTATTGGAAAGGCAACTACCATATCGACAATATAACGAAGCGGCAGTTTATAAATAGTATGGGATTCGGTTTTGATGCTGAAGTTGCAAAACATGCAAATCAATCCGTTTATAAAAATTTCTTTAATAAATTCCATCTAGGAACATTGAGTTATTGTATTGCACTTATTCATGTATTATTAAGGTTTAAACCATTTATAGCAGAACTCAAACTTGATGGAAAAAAGGAAATAATTACGGACTGTTGGATGGTAACAATTGCTAATCATCCATACTATGGTGGTGGAATGAAAATAATTCCTACTGCTAAAATTGAACCTAACAATATGCCCATACTGATCATACATGGTATTTCAAAGTGGAAAGTATTAGGTTTGTTTTTAACCGTATTTATAGGGAAACATATTACTTTCAAAGAAGTAGATCTATTACAGGTAGAAAATTTGTCTGTAAACGCTAATAAGAGAATCTATTATCAGGTGGACGGTCAAACAGGTTCCTGTGAAACCTGCACTATTGTTAAAAATAAGAAACACATCCAAATAATGGGCTCCAATTTTTAGCAATAAATGATAAAGACACCTTGAAATTAATCCTTATATTCGATAATCTATTAACATGTCTGTATTTTTACATGAATTTATTGGTGATTTGGGGAATGAATGATGGAATGGTTTCAACGAGTTTTAGGTGACGAATGGGAAATAACGCCTGCTGGTGGCTTAACTGGGGAGGCTTATTTTGCAAAGAAGGAATCAAAGCAACTATTTTTAAAGCGTAATTCATCACCTTTTCTTGCTGTATTATCAGCTGAGGGAATCGTGCCAAAATTGGTTTGGACGAAACGATTAAATAACGGTGATGTTATTACGGCTCAAAAGTGGTTAAAGGGAAGGGAATTAAGACCAGCTGAAATGCAAAATCAATGTGTAGCTGATCTGCTTCACAAAATTCACCATTCCACTGAGCTATTGCATATGCTCCTCCGTTTAGGAAAAAAGCCTATAACTGCTGATGATTATTTTCTATCCATCCAAAGTCGATTACAAGAAAATCGAATCCAGAATTCATCGATTGAAATAAAGGATGCTCTGATTTATTTAGAAAATTACTTGCCTATTGCTAGGCAGGAACGTCAAACAGTTTGTCACGGAGATATGAACCACCATAACTTACTATTAACAGAAGCGGAGCAATTATTTTTAATAGATTGGGACAATGCAATGATTGCTGATCCAATAGCCGATTATGGAAAGGTACTTAATTCCTATATACCAAAAGAAAACTGGAAGGAATGGTTAAAACAATATGGAATCGAGCTTGATAAACCGTTTCTAATCCGAATGTACTGGTATTTAATAATTGATTCGCTATCGTTTTTAGCATTCCATTTTGAAAGACAGGAACTTGATAAGTATAATGAATTGCTTATATCTTTAAAAGAGCTAAATTTTCAAATGAGACTATTGTAAATTTGTTTGTTCGATTGCACTAATCCAGCTATCAATATTATTTTTATTTGTAACGATATGTTCTTCTTGATTCTGAACACTTTCACCTTGCCGACCATAATTATAAATTTCTGGTAAGAGCTGCAGCAGTTGTTCATTCGTAATTTTGTTATTTGCCATCATTGATTTTACTAATCGTTTAATTTGTTGGTACTCGGAAACTTGTGCACAGCACTCCGATTGTTGTTCATCTAAAATATCTAATAGTAATTCTAGTTGATGATTTACTGTTAATGACATGTGAATTCACCTCACAGAATAGTATTCGATATTTAAATTAAAATATGTAAGAGTAGCAGAAAGAGGTGTCTGATTTTGCGTCAGCGAAATAAACCTTGGGCGGACGATTTCTTGCGAGTAAATACGCATCTCGTAATTCCTAACCCAAGTGAACATAATAAAAGATGGTCAGAAGTTTTTGGGAATGACAACCCGATCCATGTTGAGGTCGGTACTGGAAAAGGCCAATTCATTGTAGGGATGGCTAAGCAGTATCCTCATATAAACTTTATTGGTATTGAGCTTTCTAAAAGCGTAATCGTAACTGCTGCAGAAAAGGTTCAAGAGTCAGGACAAGAAAATATCCGACTAATTCAAGAAAATGCAGAGAATTTACTGGAACTATTTGCGGAGAATGAAGTATCAACCTTATATTTAAACTTCTCAGATCCATGGCCGAAAAATAAACATGAAAAGAGAAGATTAACCTTCCGAAAATTTTTAACGTTGTATGAGACGGTATTAAAGCCAAATGGTGAACTAATATTTAAAACGGATAATCGTGGACTTTTCGAATATTCATTAGTTAGTTTTTCTGGATATCGTATGTTTTTACAAGAAGTTAGTCTTGACTTGCATAAGGATCATGATCCAGAAAATGTAATGACTGAGTATGAAGAAAAATTTTCTGCGAAGGGTCAACCAATCTATCGCTGTAAGGCTGTTTTCCAAGGAGAATAACGATGAAGGGGGGAGACCCTCTTTTTTTCTTTCTAAATGGTAGCGTTTGCAAGAATATTGGGCGTTCGTTAAACTATAATTATGCATGGGAATAAGGGGGAGTTTCAGATGGAACGATTACAGGTAGGTCGTGCAAAGTTAAGTTGGCTGAATGGAGGAGTCAATCATTTAGACGGAGGGGCAATGTTTGGAGTAGTTCCAAAAGCATTGTGGAGCAGGAATTACCCTTCTAATGATAAGAATCAAATAGAATTAAGAACAGATCCTATCTTACTACAATTAGACAACAAGAATATTGTAATTGATTCAGGTATTGGAAATGGTAAGTTGACCGATAAACAGAAGAGAAACTTTGGCGTGTTCGAGGAATCATCGATTGATGCTTCTTTAGCAGAACTAAATTTGACGACAGATGACATTGATTTGGTCCTAATGACACATTTACATTTCGATCATGCCTGTGGGTTAACTATTGAAACTAATCAAGGCTATCGTTCTGTTTTTAAGAATGCCGTAATTTATGCTTCTGATGTGGAATGGAATGAAATGCAGAATCCTAATATCCGTTCTGTAAATACATATTGGGAAGAGAACTGGAAAGCAATTAAAGATCAAGTACAACCGTTTTCAGGTGAAATTGAGGTCTTATCTGGTTTGAGAATGATACATACAGGTGGCCATAGTGATGGACACGCAATCATCGTTTTTGAGGAAGATGAAGACTGCTTTATACATATGGCAGATATTATGCCTACAAATGCTCATCAAAATAAACTGTGGGCAATGGCTTATGATGATTATCCAGTTACTTCTGTCCATCAGAAGGAAAGGTGGATGAACTATGGGTATGAGAAAAATGCATGGTATACCTTTTATCATGATGCCTATTATCGTGCGATTAAATATAATGAGGCGGGCGATCGATTAAAAGTGGTGGAGAGAAAGAGATAAGTTCTCGAAGATGATATTAGTAAGGAGGGTCTGACCCCTAAAAAACAACATGTTGTGATTGTTGTTTTTTAGGGGTCAGACCCTCTGTGCACTACCTAACATTAAACAGATTCCACGACGTCAATTACTGCGCCAGTCTCAGCATCTGCATAGAATTCATATTGTTTATTCTGACCATCAATACTCCGGGTAACACCACCACGATAAGCATTGTATTGCAAACCATTTTTTTCAATTGTTTCTGGTTTCATATAAATCCAAGAGCCACTGATTGGACCATGTTTTTTAAATGTCTCTTTTGCGTTCTTTAATGCCTTTTCAGGTGTTATATTTTGATATTGTTCTATCTGTTGCTTTGCTAAGTATCCTGCTGCAAACCCAACACCTGCAGCTAGTGCTGCTTTTTTCCAACTCATAACGTTTCACCTCATGCATTAACATTTTCTTTTTATCATTAATCTAATTTTTAGTATACCGTAAAAAAAGGAAAATAGAAAATATAAATGTGAGATGCAAGAATTGTGGAAACAATCGAGACCTTTCGTTATACTTAAGAGTAAGCTTAGAAGATGGAGGGTTACATATGAATAAGGAAACATTGGAACTATTTAGAACCTTAACCGAATTACAAGGTGCACCTGGAAATGAACACCCAGTACGTGCATTTATGAAAAGTGAACTTGAAAAGTATTCAGACGAGATCATTCAGGATAATCTGGGTGGCGTGTTTGGTGTTAAAAAAGGAACAGGCCCTCGTGTTATGGTAGCAGGACATATGGATGAAGTTGGATTTATGGTTACACAGATAACCAAAAAAGGACTTATTCGCTTCCAGACATTAGGTGGCTGGTGGAGTCAAGTATTACTAGCGCAGCGTGTGCAAATCATGACCGATAATGGTCCGGTTATAGGGGTTATTAGCTCTATTCCTCCACATAACTTAACGGAAGAACAACGAAAAAAACCAATGGATATGAAAAATATGCTGATTGATATCGGTGCAGATGACAAAGAAGATGCAGAAAAAATCGGTATTAAGCCGGGTCAAACCATTGTTCCAGTTAGCCCATTCACACCAATGGCAAATGAAAAGAAAATCTTAGCAAAAGCATGGGATAATCGTTATGGTTGTGGTCTATCTATTGAACTATTAAAGGAATTACAAAATGAAACGTTACCGAATCAATTATTCTCTGGGGCTACTGTCCAAGAAGAGGTAGGATTAAGAGGAGCAAAAGTTGCTGCTAATATGATTAACCCAGATATCTTTTATGCATTAGATGCCTCACCAGCAAATGATATTACTGGTAGCGATAGTGAATTCGGACAGCTAGGTAAAGGAGCATTGCTACGTATCTTTGATCGTTCGATGATTACCCATCGTGGCATGAGAGAATTTGTATTAGACACAGCAGAATCAAATAATATTCCATATCAATACTTCATTTCTCAAGGTGGAACGGATGCAGGTAGTGTTCATCTATCAGGTAATGGTGTACCATCTGCAGTAGTTGGTATATGTTCCAGATACATTCATACATCAGCATCCATTATTCATGTAGATGATTATGCGGCAGCAAAAGAGCTATTAGTTAAATTAGTAAAATCAACGGATCAAAATGCAGTAGATATGATTCGTAAACAGTAATCGATAAACAGCTGCTCTTTTCTTGAGCGGCTGTTTTTTTATCATATAGGAGGGACTGTCCCTCTGTGAAGGAGTTAACATATGAAAATTATTGTAGGGTCTAAGAATCAAACAAAAGTTTATGCGGTTCAGGATGTCTTCTCTGGTCTGGATGTATCAGGAGTAGATGTACCTTCTCAAGTATCCGCACAACCGTTTTCTGATGAGGAAACAATGCAAGGTGCAATTAATCGGGCAAAGCAATGTGCAGAGATTGATAGAGATACTGTAGGAATCGGCTTGGAAGGTGGCGTAATGTATGTTGCTGATAAGCTCTACTTATGTAACTGGGGTGCTTTAGTTACGCCTGAGAAGGAAGTCTTTGCTGCAAGTGGAGCCAGGGTTCTATTACCAAAGGAAATTGAGGAAGAATTAAAAAAAGGAATAGAACTTGGGAATATTATGGATCAATATGCAAAGAGAAATGAGGTATCAAAGAAAGAGGGAGCAATCGGGATATTTACAAATGATCGCCTATCTCGACAAGAAATGTTTGCTCAGGTGGTTACACTATTAAAAGGCCAGTGGGAATATTGGGGTAGAAAATAGGAGGGGACTCCCCCTCCATTTATTCATAAATATAGGATAGTACTTCAATCGCCTGATCTACTGTTTCAACAGTTACGTTCGCCTTATTAGATAATTCCTTTAGTGGGTGAATTAAATTTTCAGGACGAATGATTATTGTTGGTTTATTCAATGCAATTGCAGTACTAGCATCCATTGCTGTATTCCACTGCTTATATTTCTCTCCGAACAATGCAATAACAACATCGGATTTTTGCATTAAAACTTGAGTCCGGAAATTATTAATACTTGATGCAGCATCATCTTTATAATAATTACTCGGCTGTTTACCTAATACAGCTTCACCGATATCGTCTGAACGATCATGGTTTGTTTGTGGTCCAACAAATTTTAATAGCAGCTTTTTATCCCTAGCTTTATTAACAATTTCTTCACGCCAATTATCGTGAATTTGACCGGCTAAATATACGATAAGTTCCATTTAAATTTACCTCCTAAGAATGGATATGGTAATTTAATAGTATCGAATTAGAGAGCAAATGAAAAGAGAACAACTGTTTTCTACTTGAAATATCTTGATTTAGTAGTAAGATTAAAGAAGAATATATAGGTCTAAAGTAGGGGGAAAAACAGAATATGTCTAGAACATCATATATAGTTAGCGCCTTGTTAATACTTTTTATCATTATTATTAGTATATTTAGTTATAGATCTGAAGAATCGGTAATGATCCAAGCTGGTGTAACTGCGGAAAAAACTTTTTTCAGTGAGGATATACCAGAAGATAATTATCAGGGCGAACACTTCACCTTCTATCTACCAAATCCTATGGAAGTTGAAGAAGTTGATAACTTTAATGCAATAATAGAGTATGGTGATCAGACGCTAATTGTCTTTTATAATACATTAGAAGATGACCTTAGCCAGTTGAATTTTAATGCTGCGAAAACGGATGATGCAGTACTACTTGAGACGTTTACAGATGATGAGAAGTTTGGATATATTCGCTTACTTCCTGAAGGTAAGGACGAAGAATATGAAATTCAAGTTGGTGTTGGAGGGGTTAAGGTAACCACCTATACGACAAAAGGTGAAGTTATTACTGACTCAGAAAACCTCATGAAGATGGCTTTATCTATAGTAAAGTAGAATCAAGCTAGCACTTAGTTGCTAGCTTTTGTCATGATATTAAAGAGTGAAATAGTTGAACCTAAAACCAATCATAGCTATCATTAGAGGATAAAGGCAATGAGAAGCCAAGTTGCCAAAGAATAGTAGGGGGCTTTTTTATGAAAATGACAAGTCTTAAAATGAAAAAGATTTTAGAAGAAAGGCTGTCAGATTCTAATTTTAGTACAACATATAGTAGAGAGAAGGATTCTCTACGTGTGGAGTGGAAAGACTCAAAACAAGGTGTTACGATTAAACTTCCAAATATCATTGGTAAATACAATCAACGTGGTGACCAAGCGATAGATGAAATAGTTGAACATATAACGGAATCACTACGAATTATGAATCAGGCGTATCAGTTGGCAGGAATGGAGAAAAATATTTTCCCAGTCATTCGTGCCACTTCATTCCCAACCAAGGCGAAGTCAGGTAATGAACTTATTTATAAGGATCATACAGCCGAGACAAGAATCTTTTATGCTTTGGACTTAGGAAAGTCCTATCGCTTAATTGACCAGGTGATGTTAGATAAAGATGGTTGGACACTGAAACAAGTGGATGAGATAGCTACGTTTAATCTAAGATCATTGGAAAATAATTATAAAGTAGATACAGTTGCTGATAATGATTTTTACTTTTTTGCGAAACAAGACGGTTACGATGCTAGTCGTCTATTAAATGATTCATTGTTAGAAAGTATTAAATCTAAAAGCAAAGGGGAGCTGACTGCAGCTGTCCCACATCAAGACGTACTTATCATGGCGGATATTCGAAATAAAACGGGTTATGATATTCTTGCCCAAATGACGATGAAGTTCTTTGCGGAAGGTAGGATTCCTATTACCTCATTGCCATTTATATATGAAGATAATAAGTTGACACCGATATTTGTTCTAGCTAAAAATAGACCTGAAAAAGAAAATAAATAAGGAAAGAGTGAGTTTAATGGACGTTTTTTATAATCCTACTGGAATTGGTGATGTTTTAATCATCCCGTTAGAAGATGCAACTGATCGTTATGAGGTTAACCGTGAAACATACGGACCAATAACAAAGATTATGAATAGTAGTGATCAAAAAGTATTAGGATACAATATTTTTGATGCATCAAAACACTTAGACTTAACAAAGACTGGAAAAATAGAACTTAACAAGGAATTACTCGACGTTATTAAGAAACTTTTTAAAGAAAATCAATTGGAGGATTCACTTGATTTTGATCTTAGTCCTAAATTTGTGGTCGGATATGTTATGGAAAAAGAGCAGCATGAGAATGCTGATAAGTTAAGTGTTTGTAAAGTAGATGTAGGAGAAGGAAAGGTGCTACAAATTGTTTGTGGTGCACCGAATGTTGATCAAGGGCAGAAGGTTGTAGTAGCTAAGGTCGGTGCAACGATGCCTAGTGGTTTACGAATAAAACCAACTGAGCTTAGGGGAGTACCATCCATAGGAATGATTTGTTCGCAGAAAGAACTAGGCTTACCAAATGCTCCACAAGAAAAAGGAATCTATGTATTAGATGATTCTTATACAGTTGGCGAAGCTTTTCCTGTATAATAGAAAGCAACCTGTGTTTTTTTAAACTGGGTTGCTTTTTCAATATTTGTTAATCCTTTGTTACGTAATGCTTTGTAGAGGGCTTACCAAAAGTCACTACTGTGTGAGTATATAGGAACAGCAAGATAGACATGAAAATTATAAAATCAATAAAGGAACAGAAAGAAATGAGTGAATACTATGTGGGATAAGTGGAAGAAAAAGTTAGAAAATTTCATTTGGAAAGAAGTAGATGAAGAAGACTATCAAGAATTTCAACAACAAAGTCAAGAATCTCACAAGGATATTAAAACAAGGATAGTTTATCAGTATCCATATAATAATTCGTACCATATTCCACAGGTAACGGAACAGAAGAAAGAGATTGGAAGGCCGAGTCTTGATATTGACACGCCAGCATATCTTCGTAAAGGGAATAGGCAATCACTTCCTAAACAACCAACCATGGAGCAAGTGGAGCCAAGTCAGACTTCTACGGAAAGAAAAAGACCATTTGAAAGGACAGATGTCCCTTCACCAATTTATGGTTTTCGTAACAGGACACCTGAAAAGGGCGTAGGTTCTGTACCAGCTTATTTACGTAAACAGCAAAGGATAGAAAAGGTTGAATCGACTCACACAATAACAAAGGCAAATTTGAGTGAGGAAAATGAATTATTGAAATCTAGTAATCTAGAATCTACTCCTTCTGAGATCGATCCTGTTGAATCAGCAGTGGTTGAGAATACGAAAGTGTTAAATAATGTGGAAACAACTAATGAAGTAACACAGGTACATCCCTCTGAACAGAAACCATCTGAGGAAGATATCGTACAGCTTAACACAAAACAGTCAACCACTACTCCGAAGACAAGAGCAGATTACAAAAAACAAAATAATATCCCCTATAATGTCATGATGACACCAGCGGATAAACAAAAAATTCTACATAAGAGTTCTGAGCAAAAAGAACCAGCAAGGATAGAGAAGATATCCTCTGATGCTGGTACAAAGGATACAACAGTTCCAAGGCATCTCTTAAATGATCCTGTACCAAAGAGTAATCTAAATGACCAATGGATCTTAGATCAACAACAATTATTAGAACAAACGTTAAAACACTTCCATGTTCGTGCGCGTGTTGTGAATGCAACACAAGGCCCTGCAGTTACTAGATTTGAAGTACAACCTGAACTAGGTGTTAAAGTTAGCAAGGTGAAAAATCTTAGTGATGACTTAAAGCTGAATATGTCTGCTAAAGATATTCGAATCGAAGCACCAATTCCTGGGAAGAACACGATTGGAATTGAAGTTCCGAATCCTTCTTCTCAAATAGTAGGACTTCAAGAGATAATTGGCTCAGATTCATTTTCGAATAGTAGTTCACCACTTACTATTGCTTTAGGTTTGAATATTGAAGGTGTGCCTGTCGTGACAAACATTCAAAAAATGCCACACGGCTTAATAGCTGGTGCAACGGGGTCTGGAAAGAGTGTATGTATCAATACAATTCTACTAAGTTTAATATATAAAGCTCATCACGAGGATGTGAAATTCTTACTGATTGATCCAAAGATGGTAGAATTGGCACCTTATAATGGTATACCGCATCTTGTTTCTCCAGTAATTACTGATGTCAAAGCAGCTACAGCTGCCTTGAAATGGGCTGTTAATGAGATGGAAGAACGATATGAGAAATTTGTTCAAGAAGGTGTACGCGATATTGAACGATACAACCAAAAAATCTTAAATCAAAATCGTACCCATGAAAAAATGCCTTTTATTATCGTTGTCATTGACGAATTAGCTGACCTCATGATGGTATCACCTCAAGATGTAGAGGATGCCATTAGTAGAATTGCACAAAAAGCACGAGCTTGTGGTATACATTTACTACTTGCAACACAACGCCCATCTGTTGATGTCTTAACAGGACTTATTAAAGCAAATATTCCTACTAGAATTGCTTTTAGTGTTTCTTCACAGATAGATTCTAGAACTATCATAGATACGGGTGGGGCTGAAAAGCTTTTAGGTAAAGGTGATATGCTGTTTGTTGAGAACGGTGCAGGGAAAAGTGTTCGACTTCAAGGACCTTTTGTATCTGATGAGGAAATTCATCGTGTAACTAACTACGTAAGTTCCATTGCAAAACCTAATTATCTATTTGAACAGGAAACATTGCTAAGGCAGTTTGAAGCGGACGAAGAGGAAGACGAGCTCTTAACCGAAGCACTTCAGTTCGTTTTTAATCAAAGTAGTGCAAGTACATCTCTATTACAGCGCCACTTTAAGATTGGATACAATCGAGCAGCTAGATTAATTGATACATTAGAAAATAAAGGTATTATATCTGGTCAAAATGGTAGTAAGCCTAGAGATGTTTTAATTACAAAAGCTGAATTAGAAGAACTATTATCCTAAATATCAAAGTACCAACTACTTGTTTTAAAAAATGGCTAGATATAAGATGAAATAGGGAATATATATAATAAGGAGAATAAAATGAAAGAGATAGAACAAAAACTAAATGGACAAATTGAACGGTTAACTAATAAAACATTTAAGTTTGATAAGCGTATTAAAGAGGGCTGGTTCTCGGCTGTATATTTTCTAAAGACGAAAGAAATTGTTGAGAAAAAGCTACCAAACAATCATGTAACCATGCAGTTTTTTCAAAAGAATGATGCAGTCCTTTGTGGAACTGACGAAGCGATCGCACTTGTGCATACTTTTGCTGATCACCCAGAACTTCTGGAAATACATTCACTTAAAGATGGGGATAAAATTAGCCCGTTTGAAACAGTGTTGACCATCTCTGGTCCATACCAAGAATTTGGATATTTAGAAGGTATTATTGATGGGATTTTAGCTAGAAGAACATCCATAGCAACAAATGTATATAATGTTGTAAAAGCGGCAAGGACGTCTGGTAAGCAAAAACCGGTTATTTTTATGGGAGACCGTGATGACCATTATACAACTCAAGCTGGCGATGGTTATGCGGCCTTTATTGGGGGATCAACTGCTCAAGCTACTCATGCCATGAATGAATGGTGGGGAAAAGAGGGCATGGGTACGATGCCACATGCAATGATTCAAATGTTTAAAGGTGATGTTGTCGCAGCAACTAAAGCTTACCATGAAGTATATCCAGAGGATGATCTAGTAGCCTTAGTCGATTACAATAATGATGTAATTACGGATTCATTGAAGGTTGCGCGTACATTTGGTGAAAAACTAAAAGGTGTTCGTTTAGATACATCTAAAACATTAGTGGATAAATATTTTCTTAGAAATCATCATGTAATGGGAACTTTTGACCCTAGAGGTGTCAATCCCGAGTTAGTGTTTGCATTACGTAAAGCACTAGATGAAAATGGATTTGACCATGTTGAAATTGTAGTTACAGGTGGTTTCACCGAAGAAAAAATAAGATATTTCGAATCTTTAGGTGTCCCAGTAAATACCTATGGAATAGGTAGGAGTCTGTTACAGCTTGATATTGGTTTTACTGGCGATAATGTGCTTCTGAATGGAGCTCCAGAAGCAAAGGACGGACGCAGGTACCGTCCAAATCCAAGATTAGAAAAAGTGGAGTATCGAAAAGCTGAATTAGTTACTGCTGAGTAGGACACAACCAAATTACTATTTTAATACCTATTGAGATTTGTTATAATAACTTAATGTTATTAGAATTAAATTAAGAGTAAGCCGCTTTGTGCTATTGGTCGGAAAGGCAAGCACATTCCGTGTTTTTCTCACACATATAGTTGGAGGTTCTTTTTTATGACAACTTACCATTTTATTGGTATTAAGGGTACTGGAATGAGTGCATTAGCTCAAATTCTCCATGACTCTGGAGAAAAAGTGCAAGGCTCAGATGTAGAAAAAAGATTTTTTACCCAGGATGCTCTTGAAGCGAAAAACATAACGATCTATCCTTTTTCAAAAGAAAATATAACAGATGATTTAACAATTATTGCTGGAAATGCATTCTCTGATGACCATGTTGAGATTCAAGAGGCAAAGCGTAAAGGACTAGTATATTACCGTTACCATGAATTCCTTGGAGAATGGCTAAAACAGTATACAAGTATCGCTGTTACTGGAGCTCACGGTAAAACCTCGACAACAGGCTTGCTTGCACATGTGTTAGATATGGAGTATCCAATTTCTTATTTAATAGGAGATGGAACCGGGAGAGGTCATGTAGATAGTAATTACTTCGTGTTTGAAGCCTGTGAGTATCGAAGACATTTCCTTAGCTACGAGCCTGATTATGCCATAATGACTAACATTGACTTTGATCACCCAGATTACTTCTCTAGTATCAATGATGTGTTTGATGCATTTCAATCTATGGCTGATAAAGTAAAAAAGGGAATTATTGCTTGTGGTGATGATGAAAAATTACAGCAGATTCAAGCCAAAGTTCCAGTAGTGTATTATGGATTCTCAGCATCAAATGATTTCCAAGCCCAAAATGTAAAAGAAACGGAGCAAGGAACAGAATTTGATGTATTTGTGCGCAATACTTACTATGATACGTTTACCATTCCGATGTATGGTAATCATCATGTATTAAATTCATTAGCTGTGATCGCAATTTGCCATTATGAAGGCATGGAAGCGGAATCAATGAAGCACCTTCACTCATTTAAAGGTGTTAAACGTCGATTTACAGAAAAGAGAGTTCATGACCAAATTATTATTGATGATTACGCACATCATCCAAGAGAGATTACAGCTACAATTGAATCTGCACGTAAGAAATATCCTGATAGAGAGATAGTCGCTATCTTTCAGCCGCATACCTTTACTAGAACAAAAACATTCTTACAAGAATTCGCAGATAGTTTAAATGATGCTGATGAAGTTTATCTATGTGAGATCTTTGCTTCTGCAAGGGAAGAAAGTGGTCAATTAACCATTCAGGATTTGGAAAAACTAATACCATCTAGCTCGATCTTAGAGTTAGAAGAAGTTGAAAAGTTAGCGAAACATGAAACTAGTGTGCTAATTTTTATGGGCGCTGGAGATATTCAAAAGTTTCAAAAAGCTTATGAGGAGTCATTAACTCCTAAAAAAGCCGAAAATGCATAAAATATTTCAACTAACTTAGGGGTCTGTTACTGTTGTAACAGACCCCTTTTACATCTATACATACTAATTCTCTTGGTGGTATTTGTAGTGTTTTCGATTAGTTATAGGAAAAATATGCATCTATTTGAAATTTCTACTACAAATCATTCGAATTTTATGATAGAAAAGCCTATAATGGAGATATACTAAAATAGAGAGTAAATCTAGTGCCAATGTTTAGATGTCGAATAATAGGGGAATCTCTAATAAGTACAAGCACATGCATTTGGCGTATATCTTATCATGAAAGGATGATCATTGAATGGAGATATTGTTATATATTGCTGCATTAATTGCTGCAGTTGCTTTTGCGGTGCTAGTAATATATTTGGCAATGACACTAAAAGCATCAACGCGTACACTTAATAATGTAGCAAATACATTAGAAGGCCTTGAAAAACAAATGCAAGGAATTACATCGGAAACAACGGAATTATTACACAAAACTAATGCTCTCGCAGAAGATGTTACTAAAAAAACAGCTAAATTAGATGGCTTATTTGATGGTGTAAAAGGAATTGGGGAAACTGTTCATGATTTTAATCAAACTTTAAGACAATTTTCTTCCAGTGTTTCTAGAGCTGCAGCTGATAATCAAGATAAGGCGTCACAAGCAGTAACATGGGGAGCAGCTTTAATGGATTTAATAAAAAAGAGAAAATAATAGGGAGGAATTATCATGGCAGAAAATAGTGGCAAAGATTTTGTTGTAGGTGCAGTTATCGGAGCAGCAGTTGGTGCAGGATTAGCGTTGTTATTCGCCCCTAAGTCAGGTAAAGAACTACGGGGGGATATCAATCAAGGTACAGTGCAAGTTCGTGACCGTGCTTCAGAGTGGAAAGATGTTGCACAAGCAAAAGGTCTAGAATGGAAAGATATTGCACAAGCAAAAGGGCAAGAATGGAAGGAAGTTGCTTCCGAAAAAGGGTCCGAATTGAAGGGGAAAACGAAAGAAATCACTTCAAATGTGCAGTCTAAAATTCAAGACATCCGTGATAAGAGTGCTAAAGAAGAAAACACAGATGAAGTAAATGAAGAGAATACAGAAGAACAGAATTAATATAATAAAGGATGTCTTGCAAAAGGTTAAATACTTTGCAAGACATCCTTTTTCTTAATCCCAGACTATAGATAAACGATCTCCATCCATTATTGGTTCATAAAAAGTAGTAGGCTCATTGTTTTTCATCAACATAAACCTTCCATTAGCATTCGTTAAATCTATATCTACATATCGAAATGCATCTTGAAAAATGAATGGTTCTATAATTTTATCCTCAATCGTAATTTGGTCGTTATGATAAATGATCTCATCTAACTCTAAAACCTTATCCTTACGTTTTATAGTTAGTTGAGGTTGTTTCATGATTACTGATTCAGAATTAAATGTTACCTTTAATTGATGATAATACTTTTTATTCATTTGTTTTAATAACATGGCCACCGTTGGGGTATTTTTAGGTGAAACAGTTAACCGGTCATTTTCTTTTAGCTTGTAGTGTAAAGTAACTGGCTTCTCGTTTACTAAGATTTGTGTTTCTGCTAGTGTAAAGCTGATTTTTTGGTTATTAACAAATACTTCATATTGTGCATCGTCAGGTATTTTTTCGGTGCTAACTATCGTGAAAAAGTCTTGTAACGTTCTTGGTGTACGTACTTCGATTACATCTCGATCCTGAACCAAATAGTCGATATGTTGTTTCATATTATTCACAAAATAAGCCGACTTTAATTCAAAAGGATTATTATTATATAGGATTTTCACAGGTGGAATGTAACCGATTAGTTCTTCTATCCTTATTTCAGGGTGTTTACCATCCATGCCTTTTTTTATTTCAATGAAATCACCGTTTTGAACAGCTGTATCAACTGTAGCTTCCTGATTATTTAAAAGGATAGTAGGAGCTTTTCCAAACTCACCTGGTAATGTGATTTGTTTTCCATTTAGAGTAATAATGGAAGCTATTCCTGGCTTTCCATATAGTTTATTAATTTCTATCCCAGCGTGAACTAAGCAATCACCAATGGATAATTCCTTCATTTCAAACATTCGAATGGTTCTTTCGTTCACTTTGATGGAAATATAATGAATTGGATTTTGTTTTGCAGCAATTGCAATACCAATAGGAGTTACATAATCAGGTCCTTTTGGTAGGTTTTCCGTTTTCTCAAGTACATGAATTGCATCAATATCACGTATAGCAACTCGGTTTGTTGGTAGTTGTAATTTACTAGCTAATCGATTCGTGAAGTCAGGTGTTTGGCTTCCGCCTCCAACTAACATAACAGCCTTTGGTTGTGTACCGTTTAATACAAGTATTTCCTCGGCAATGGACGATGCAAGTTTGTCTATACTTTCGTCTATGTCTTTTATTAATTCTTCATAGCTAATAGTTGATTCAAATCCTAAGATATCTGCTACGGTAGCTTGTCCTTCAATAACGATTTTTCTTTTCGTTTCCTCTGCTAAAGGAAAATCTAATAAATATTTGTCACTCACGGATTCTGTAATCTCATCACCCGCAATTGGAACCATCCCGTACGCAACTACTGTCCCAGCGTTTGTTATTGCAATATCACTAGTTCCAGCACCAATGTCGACAAGAGCAACATTTAGCCTCCTCATCGATTCAGGAATTAACACTTGAATTGCAGCAATTGGCTCAAGCGTTAAAGCATCCATTTCTAAATTTGCTCTAGTTAGAGCAGAGATGAGTGATTCTACTACTACTTTCGGTAAAAAAGTTGCGATGATTTCAACAGATGCTTCTAGTCCACTTTGGTCAATGAGGGACCCTATTTTGTTTTGGTCAATTTGATAGTAAAGCACGGAATAACCCACACAATAGTAATTTGCGTAGTTATGATTTTCTTCTGCGGCAAGTTTGTTCTGTGCTGCATGTACGGCACTTAATTCTAAATGCTTGATGGTTTCTCTATCAGTAATAGGTTTTTGATTTAATTCTAGTCTAGCGGTGGAAGTTATTGTCTTTAGCGATCTTCCAGCAGCAGCAACACAAACACGATTCAGAGGCCCATGCTCTTTCTCAAGTGTTTCTTTAACATCCCGTATCACTCTTGTTACTTCTTCTACATGGTGAATTTGACCATCGAGCATAGATCTTACTTGATGTTCCTTCACACAGTAATCAATTAGTCGGTACATTTTACCCGCTTTTTCTAATATGATTCCAGTTACTGAACGAGTTCCAATATCTAAAGCAAATATGTGATCGTCCTTCATTATGTATTTCCCCCTATAAGTGAAAAGCTTAGGCAACTACTAAATTTTAGGTAAGTAATGTCAGTTTATCTCTTTATTATTATAAACTTAAAGATGACAAAGAGAAAATTATTAGCTATAATTGTGTCACATTATGTAGAAATAGTAGTATTCCTTTCAGGAGGCTTTATAGATGACTTACAATGAGTTGGACCAATTAAGGAATCGCCTAGACGATGTGAATTTACAAATACTTGAACTTGTGAATTTGCGAGCAGCTATCGTAAAACAGATTGGTCAAATTAAAAACAAACAAGGAATTAAGCGATTTGATCCAGTAAGAGAAAGAGAAATGCTAGATCAACTTATCCAGCATAATAATGGTCCATTTGATAATTCTACGATTGAACATATCTTTAAAGAAATTTTTAAGGCAGGATTAGAATTAATCGAAGTTGACCATCGGAAAGAGCTATTGGTTTCCCGCAAGCGTAAACCGGATAACACCATTATTGATATTAAAGGTGAAAAAATAGGGAATGGAAATACTCACTTTGTCATGGGACCATGTGCTGTTGAAAGTTACGAGCAAGTAAGAGAAGTGGCTAAAGCCGTACAAGCAAATGGAATCAAACTGTTCCGTGGTGGAGCATTCAAACCGAGGACTTCCCCTTATGATTTTCAAGGCTTAGGTATTGAGGGGTTACAAATCCTTCGAAAAGTAGCAGATGAATTCGATTTAGCAGTAATAAGTGAAATTGTTAACCCTGCTCATATTGAAACAGCGCTTGAATTTGTGGATGTCATTCAAATTGGAGCAAGAAATATGCAGAACTTTGAATTATTAAAAGCAGCAGGGGAGGTAGATAAGCCTGTATTGCTGAAACGAGGGTTATCGGCAACAATATCAGAATTTATTAATGCTGCTGAATATATTATCTCTCGTGGTAATGGTAACATTATCCTTTGTGAGCGTGGTATACGCACATATGAGACGGCGACAAGAAATACGTTAGATATATCCGCTGTACCAATATTAAAACAGGAAACTCATTTACCTGTCATGGTTGATGTAACACATTCAACAGGTAGAAGGGATTTACTCATTCCTACTGCAAAAGCAGCACTTGCAATCGGTGCGGACGGCATTATGGCTGAGGTACATCCAGATCCAGCTGTTGCATTATCTGATTCAGCCCAACAAATGGATATCCCAATGTTTGAAAACTTTTTACAAGAGCTTTCTAAATATGTTAAGACGATTAGCTAAAAGGGTTTGATTCAGGTAGGGTCAAGCCCTTGCTTTTTTGATAAATTTTTTGTGTTTTTTTTCATGGTAGAGTATGATAATGAAAAGAAGATTTGTGTCGATTGGACGGAACTAGGAGGTAAAGGAAATGACAGTAACAATATATGATGTAGCAAGAGAAGCAAATGTATCGATGGCAACCGTGTCCCGTGTTGTTAATGGTAATCCAAATGTTAAACCAACAACTAGAAAAAAGGTATTAGCTACAATTGAACGGCTAGGATATCGTCCTAATGCAGTAGCAAGAGGACTAGCAAGCAAGAAAACTACAACCGTAGGTGCAATTATTCCCGATATTTCTAGTATATTTTTTGCAGAGCTAGCTCGGGGGATTGAAGATATTGCTACGATGTATAAATATAATATCATCCTAAGTAACTCGGATCAAAATAAGGATAAAGAACTGCAATTAATTAATACAATGCTTGAAAAGCAGGTTGATGGTATTATTTTCATGGGCGGGAATATTACTGAAGAACATATCCAACAGTTCTCTACAGCTTCCGTACCTGTCGTTTTGGCAGCAACATCGGATGAATCAGATTCTAATCCGTCTGTTAATATTGACTATGAAGCTGCTGGATATGAGGCAACGAAATTTTTAATAGAAAAAGGAAATAAGAAGGTTGCTTTTATTTCAGGAAAAGAAGTATATACCATTAACCAATTGAAATATCAGGGGTATTTACGTGCTTTAAAAGAGGCTTCTATTCCAGTAGTAGAGGACTATATTATTCATGGTGACTATACATATAACTCAGGGATGAAGGCAATAGAGAAGTTTATGAGCCTTCCTGATAAGCCAACAGCAGTATTTGGTGCTTCCGATGCTATTGCATTAGGTGCAATTCACGGTGCTCAGGATCTAGGACTTCATGTTCCAAATGATATCGAAGTATTTGGTTTTGATAATACGAGATTGGCTACAATGGTTCGACCTACGCTATCAACTGTTGTTCAACCAATGTACGATATAGGGGCTGTTGCTATGCGCCTATTAACGAAGTATATGAACAAAGAAGACGTGGATGAGAAAAAAGTTGTATTACCACACCGTCTTGTTGAAAGAAACTCAACAAAATAAAAATAATGTCGATATAAACAATAAAGCGATTTTATGTAGCAGAAGTTGGGGAGAGGGAATATGAGAAAACGAGATTTATTAACTCCTATCGGCATTACCATAGGTTTTATCATGATAATGGGGGCAATACTTTCAAATGCCGGAACAGAAGGCTTTGTTTCCTTTCTTGATCTTGCATCTATTCTTATCGTCATTGGTGGAGTAGTTGGTTCCTTACTTATAAACTTTAATGTTAATCAAATTAAATTAACCGGTAGAGTCATTAAAGAATCCTTTCATCAAAACGAACGTCAACTGCCAGAGTTAATTAATCTATTTATTCGACTTTCCGAACGTGCTAGAAGAGAAGGAATACTAGCTCTAGAAAATGAGCTAGATGAAGTAAATGAGCCATTTATTAAAAAGGGTATTCTCTTAGCTGTTGACGGTATTGAACCAGAAGTAATTCAAGATATAATGAATGCCGAAATCACGGCTATGGAAGAACGTCACTTCCGTGGAAGAATGATTGTTGAGAAATGTGGTGAGTACGCTCCAGCTTGGGGGATGATTGGTACATTGATTGGTCTTGTGCTAATGCTGAATAACTTAACCGATCCAGCAACATTAGGACCAAGTATGGCGGTGGCACTTTTAACTACCTTGTACGGTACTGTTCTTGCTAATTTAGTATTTATTCCTATGACGAGTAAGTTAGAGAATAAGACAGAAGAAGAAGTATTTATCAAACAAATTATCATTGAAGGTGTCATTGGCGTACAATCTGGTCAAAATCCACGAATCTTAGAAGAAAAACTAGGTGCGTTTCTATCAGAAGATACAAAATCTAAAGAGACAGTAGAAGAGGGTTCATCATTCGTGGGGGAGGGCCTAAATGAAGCGTAGAGAAGGGAGAAATAAAATCAAAAAAGGTGCACCAAAATGGATGGTTACGTACTCCGATATGGTCACATTGATTCTTGTTTTTTTCATTCTATTATTCTCTATGTCCCAAATTGATGCGACAAAATTTCAAGCAATTTCTGAATCGTTTCGAAATAGGATGATATTTGACTTCTTTCCATCTCCAGTTCCAATGGATAATCCTACTGAAAATACTAGTACAGAAGAACGGGGACAGAGTACGAATGAATTCGAGTTACCAGTAGAGACTGAGGAAGAAAGGGAGACTGAAACGGATACTACTTCCGTTCAAACAGATGACTCGTTAGATAATTTGATGGATGAAGTTGAGAGCTACTTAGATGAACATGAACTAAACCATGTGGTTTCAGCTACTCGGACCGAACGAGGAGTCGAGTTAGTTCTGCAGGATAGTATTCTGTTTGATCCAGGTGAAGCGGATATTTTGCCGTCAGCTTTGCCATTCCTAATGAAGGTTGGAAATTTACTTTCACGAATATCTAATGATATCAAAGTTGAGGGACACACAGATAATGTTCCAATGTCTAGTTACCGATATCCTTCAAACTGGGAGTTATCTGGTGCTAGAGCTAGTAGTGTCGTTAGGTTTCTAGTAGCAGAGAATAATCTGAAAGAAGAGAGATTCTCGATTACAGGCTATAGTGATACGAAACCAATTGTGCCAAACGAAAATTCTAGTAATCGAAGTAAAAATAGAAGAGTGGAGATAGTCATTCTAGATGAAGATTATAAAGTAGACTAAAGGAGTTGAAATTATTCAACTCCTTTTAACTTGGGTATATTTAAGTAGACTCTTTAGTGTATACTGATTTTTTTCTTCGATTTCTATTTTTCTTGGGATGGCTGGTATGATCTCTTCAGAATCATGCCAAGTAAGTGGTAAAGTAGTGGGTGCATCTTTTTGCCACTTATTAATCCATTCATTAGGTAGTACACCGTTTTGGGGCTTTTCATCTTTCATTATATTCCAGACTTGAGCCCATGCTCGTGGTACTACTCGCCATATATCATAGCCGCCACCCCCAAGCGCAATCCATCTTCCATGACAATATCGCTTACTAATCTCCAAAGCTGTTTCTGGGATTTTTTCATAGATTGCCATAGAACCACATAAATGGGTTAACGGGTCAAAAAAGTGAGAATCTGCACCATTTTGTGTGACAATAATATCCGGCTGAAAAAACTCAGCAATTTCTCGTAAAGCGGTTTCATAAATGGATATAAACGATTCGTCTTGTGTAAAAGCGTCAATCGGTAAGTTAAAGCTGTAACCATGGCCTTCTTTAATTCCTCTTTCATTTACATTTCCCGTTCCAGGAAAAAGATATCTACCTGTTTCATGAATGGAAAAGGTGCATACGTTTGGATCATCATAGAAAGCTTCTTGCACACCATCACCGTGATGGGCATCTGTATCAACATATAGTACTTTTAGTCCGAAGAATTCACGTATATACTTAATAGCTATAGCGGCGTCATTATAGATACAAAACCCTGAAGCCCTATTTTTAAAGCCGTGATGAAGCCCCCCTGCAAAATTAACAGCCTGTGTAGCTCCATTTTTTAGAACAGCATCTACTGCTGTTAGTGTTGCACCAACAATCTGCGAGGATGCTTCATGCATATTGGGGAAAAGTGGAGTATCCTCTGTCCCCAATCCGAACCTGGTTAATCTCTCAATAGGTGATTGTTCTGCGGATTTGACAGCATGAATGTACATAGGATCGTGAATGAGTGCAATTTCCTCATCTGTTGCAGACCGTGGTGTAATAATTTGCTCTGGTAATAGTTGGTTAGATGCCTCTAATAACTCCTTTGTTAAAATCAAGCGTATCTGGTTAAAAGGGTGATTGTCATGAAAGTGATAGTTTAGTAATGATTGATCAAAAACAAATTTCATGTGTTGACTCATAGTCTAGGCTCCGGTATATTATTGGGCCACATAAGTTCATAACCACTACTTCTCAAATCTCGTATGATTGGTTGTGGATTCATCGTCTGAACTCGGAAAACTAATATTTTATATTCAGGATTGTTCTTATAAGGATAAATTAAGACGGAAGAAATATTTACTCCATGATTCCCAAATACTGACGCAACCTCAGGTAAGATTCCTGGTTTATGAGGAACTTTCACCTCAATGTGGGAACCTTGGACATGGGTTCCAGTTAGTTGAATGAGAGTATATAGTAAGTCTTTCTCTGTTATAACACCAACTAGTTTCTCATTACTCACCACGGGTAAACAAGCAATTTCACGGTCATAAAATATTCGTGCAACTTCCTCCACAAAATCTAATGGGTGTGCTGTCAAGACAGGGCTACTCATAATAGTAGAAATTTGTTTATCTAAAACACTTTTATCCGTATCAGTTGTGAAAATTGATGGACTAGCATCACGAATATCTCGATCGGAAACAATCCCAACTATATAATAATCTTCATCTACTATCGGTATATGTCTAATTTTATGATCTACTAATAATTGATGTGCTTTTGCTATTGTATCTGTGGATCCTAATGTAATGACATTACGATTCATTATATCTTCAACATGCATTATAGTCCCTCCCTAAGCTCTCTAAATTGCTGACGTTTTAAAAATCTTAATGAGTCAAATTGTTTTATAGAATCTTCATCCACATTTGTCCCAATTCGTACCATTAAACAGTTTGCTGGATGTGAGATTATTTCAGGGTCATCTGTTGGGGCGGGTAAAAGATTTCCTGATGCCATCATTTTCTCCATTACTTTACGATATTCCCATACACTTAGATTTGTCCCCTTTAAATCCCAGTGCCAATAATATTCAGTGGAAATAATGATATAGTTTTCCATGAAAGGGTCCATCATAGAAGCCTTTAATAGGGCAGAGGCTACTTTATTACCACGATAAGCAGGTATAACTTCAATTGCGCCTAACTCTATTAAATTCTTCATTTGAAAGGTTGACCATCTTTCAAGTGGATCAGGGTGTAAATAGGTCACATATCCGACAATCGTATCATTTTTTCTAGCAACAATTATTCGTCCTTCAGGTAAATCAGCAATACCCAATAATGCTTGGAATTGTTTTGCTGCAGGACGAAAAGAGGTTAGCTCAGAGTGGAAATTATATTTATTCATCTCAGATGATGGAATTGGCCCTTCGATAATTAAAGTGCCATCTATCACAGGGTGCTCTATTTTATTGTATGTTTTTATATGTTCCATTTAGTTTCACCACTCAATTTTAGTGTTAGTATCATTATACAGGATTATCGTTGTAATTTTTAGTCTTTTTATTGATAAAAAAAAGAAGAGGCATTTTGCCTCTTCTTAGTCATTACCATTGCCGTTACCATTACCATTTCCTCCACCATTACCATTATCATTGTCCTCACCAGATGCAGGTTCATCCTCATCTTCATCTTCTTCGTCAGGATCTGGTTCTTCTGGTGTATCTGGTTCCTCTTGATCACCTGGATCTTCTTCAGGCTCTTCAGGTTCTTCAGGTTCTGAAAAATCACCAATGATTATTTCAGGAGAAGCGGAGGATTCTAATCCAAAGTAATCCACGGCTTTAACATGGTATACTCCTTTATTAGAAGGTAATGAGAATTCAGTTCCAGTAGAATTGCCAATTAATTCAAATGCACTTCCTGGCTCACTAGCTCGATATACTCTGTAGCCAATTACATCCTTACTAGTAGAAGCAACCCATGTAAGTCTATTTCCGTTATTATTAAGTGCAGTTGGAGTGCTTGGTGCAGCTCCATCATCTTCTACTATTGCTTGTTGTCCTTCGATATTCGGGAAGCTAATTTTCTCCCAAGCCTCTCGACGGAAGGAAGGGTATAGCTGTGTTATATCTTTAAGCTTGTCGTATTCATTTCTAATTATCCATTCCGGATTAAAGGATATTCCATCATCTTGAACAAACTCTTTTGGTGTGTTAGGTCCAGCTAATACAGCCTTTCCGTCTACTAAGACATAAGATCCTTGAATTAAACTATCATCAACTTGTGTCGGTACAAAGTTAATATTGAATATATCACTAGATACCAACCCTGCCTCTGTACATAAGTCACTTGGTAGCATTCCTGAAGTAGCACAAATACTTCTAGAAACAATTCCTTCAGGACGTTGGAACGATTCTGATGGTGCTACTAATTCAGGTCTAATATCTGAAGCAGCATTTATAAGTTCTGCCCATAAGTCTATATTCCGGTTCGTATGGTGCATACAGCTGTTACATACTAATGATTGACCTATTCTGTATCCTAGCCATGCACCCATTGTTACATTTGGATTTGTTCCAACAAAGTGCACATCATGTGTAAATTGTGAAGTACCAGTCTTTCCAGCCCAGTCTACGTTTTTGTATTTTAACTGACCAGGGAGGTAAGCTGCTGAACCTCGGGATACTACATCTCGCATAATATCAAGCGTTAAATAACTAGTCTGAGGTGAGAAGACATCTACAGATTCACTCTTATGTTCATAAATTACCTCACCTTCCTGGTTGGTAATTTTATCGATCATATAGGCATCTACAAACTTACCGCCATTTGCCAGAGTGACGAATGCATTAGTATTTTCTTCTATCGTTATACCAGTTGAAGTACCACCTATTGCAAGTGCGGGATTGGCGTACTCGGCGTCACCAAGTGAAGTAATTCCCATCTTACGTAAATATTGGTCAACTGGATTATCTTGATTGAACTGGGTATATATTTTTATTGCAGGAACATTATACGAATGGACTAAATGTTCTCTAACAGGTAATATTCCATGAAATCTCTCATCAAAGTTTCCAGGCGTATAATTTTTACCATCGCCTGTCCGCCAAGAAGTTTCAACATCTGCAACTGGTGTTCCTGGCTGGACTATACCTTTTTCCATTGCAGGGGCATAAACTAAAATTGGCTTCATTGTACTACCGTTAGAACGTTTTGCATCGGTAGCAAAATTCAACTGATTATCAAGGCTAAATCCACGGCCTCCTAGGAAACTAATAATTCTACCTGTTGAATTTTCAATTAAAACAGCACTTGCTTCTACCCGCTGTCTTTCAATTACCTCTCCCGTTGTTGGATCCGTTATACTTCCAGTCCAATCAGGGCCATAATTTTGGAAATTTTGTGCCACTACTTGAAAGGCATCATATATTTCCTTATCGATAGTAGAATGGATGTTATAACCATTTCTACGTATATCTCGTTTTGCTAATATTTGATATTTCCCTAGAAGCTCGTCATCAGCTTGCAAATCTTCTTTCGTATACCCATCCTTCTCAGCAAGGTAATACATAAGTATTTCCTTTGCTCTTTTTTCCAATTCAACTGTCAAGTAAGGGTATTTTTCCAATGGAGTTTCTGATTCGGTAATAAAGTCTGCAACAATATCATATTCCAATGCAGCATTATAGTCTTCTTCGTTAATTTTTTCTAATTCATACATACGGCTCAATACCGTTTTCATACGGTTAATACCCGGTTCTAGTCCCTCCGAATTCTTCAATCCACCACCACTTTTATATGGTGTGTAGTATGATGGACTTTGCGGTAGACCTGCTAAAAAAGCAGCCTGTGGTAAATTAACTTCATCTGCATCAATCCCAAAAATCTCTTGGGCAGCTGTTTGTACTCCGGCAATATTTCTACCATTAGCACCACGGCCGTACGGAATGATATTTAAGTATGCCTCTAAAATTTGATCTTTTTCAAAAAATTGTTCTAAACGCATGGCTAGTAATATTTCCTTAGCTTTACGTTCAAATGAAACTTCGTTAGTTAGAATTTGATTCTTAATTAATTGCTGTGTTAATGTACTACCACCAGACTTCATTTCAGAATTCGTAAACTCCTGAACTAATGCACGGATAATGGCTTTTGGTACAATACCATTATGCTCATTAAAAGTTTCATCTTCGGTAGCGATTACTGCATCAATTAATGTTTCAGAAATATCTTCTAACTTTGTTTCTTCACGATGCAGATCTGATTGGATGTCACCAATATAAACATCACCTGCAAAATATAATTTCGATGTTTCTTCATAGTTATAGATATCTTTTTCCATACTTTCATATGGACGGATTGGTTCGTCTTTCACTAGTGAAGCAAAGTATCCGAAACCTATACCTACACCAAAAAACATCCCAACGATCCCTATTACGATAAAAAATAATATTACGTTCCAAACAACATCATATGTAATTCGGGATGCACGTTGAATTTTCCCAGTGCTCCAGACCGTTTTTACTTTGGTTCCAAGTTCTTGGATAAATTGTTTAAAATCCACGATAAAACCTCCTATTATTCCAAGCATAATTATAGCATAGTCACTAGAAAAGTAGGTACAGTAAATTAGTAAAAGATTGCTTTTTTTAATTTTATTTAATATGATATGTGTAATACTATATATTAACGCATTGAAGGAACTAGTAGTATAGCAAATCCCTATTGTAGAGAGCTGGTGGTTGGTGTAAACCAGTATACATTTGCATACGAATTACAATTCTGGAGCAATCTTAATTAGCCTACTGGTGAAATTAGGACGGTGAAACCATCGTTAACAAGACCAAAGTGGCAAGTTTATCTTGCAACAAGGGTGGTACCGCGTGTTTAAACTCGTCCCTTATTATTTATAAGGAATGGGTTTTTTTGTTTTACAAGAATAAAGTTGGAGTGTGATTTAGATGCATATTTTAGAGGATTTAGAAAAAAGGGGTTTAATTAATCAAGTAACCGACAGAGAAGGTCTAGAAAAACACTTATCTGAAAATGAAGTGACATTGTACTGTGGATTTGACCCAACAGCGGATAGTTTACACATTGGACACTTAGTTCCATTAATGATGTTAAAACGATTCCAAAAAGCAGGTCATAAGCCGATTGCTCTAGTTGGTGGTGGAACTGGTATGATTGGGGACCCAAGTGGTCGTTCTTCAGAGCGTTCGTTAAATACAGAGGAAGTTGTAAAAGGGTTTAGTGACGCCCTGAGAAAACAAATTTCAAAAGTGCTTGAAGTAGATCAGGATGAAAATCCAGTTGTTGTTCGGAATAACTATGAGTGGTTAGGCAGTATGACTATTATTGATTTCTTGCGTGATGCTGGAAAACATTTCGGTGTGAACTACATGTTAGCAAAAGAATCTGTATCTGCTCGAATTGAACAAGGGATCTCTTTCACAGAGTTTAGCTACATGATCCTGCAATCACTTGATTTCCAAAAGTTATTTACACAAGAGAATTGCACCCTTCAAATTGGTGGTAGTGACCAGTGGGGGAATATCACAGCTGGTATGGAATTAATTCGTCGGGCAAGAGAAAATGAGGAAGAAGAAGTAAAGGTATTTGGTCTTACGGTTCCTTTAATCACAAAAGCAGATGGAACAAAGTTTGGTAAATCGGCTGGTAACGCAGTTTGGTTAGATGCTGATAAAACAAGTCCATATGAATTTTACCAATTCTGGATTAATACAGATGACCGAGATGTGATGAAGTTTTTACGTTACTTTACTTTCTTGAGTGAGGGTGAGCTTGCTGAACTCGAAAACGAAGTAGAAAATCATCCTGAAAAGCGTGTTGCACATACAAGACTTGCTGAAGAAGTAACTAGAATGGTTCATAGCCAGGAAGCAGTAGAACAAGCACAAAAGATTTCAGCGTCATTGTTTAGCGGGGAATTAAAATCATTATCAGCAGATGAGATTGAACAAGGCTTTAAGGATGTGCCAACGTTCCAAGCAGACCAAGAAGATATAAGTTTAGTTGATTTATTAGTGAATGCTAATATATCTTCCTCTAAACGCCAAGCTAGGGAAGATATTACAAATGGTGCTGTATACATCAATGGAGAAAGAGAACAAGATCTAAATTATGTTGTATCAGAAGCTGATCGTATTGAAGGAAAGTTTACTATTATTCGAAGAGGGAAGAAGAAGTACTTCTTAATTAGATATAAATAAAATAAAAGCTGCATATGGGATTTTCCCATAAGCAGCTTTTGTATATATAATTAATTATCCGCGCATAAATCCACCTTCAGAATGGATAATTTGTCCAGTTATCCAACCTGCTTCTTCACTTGCTAAAAAAGCAATAACTCGTGCCACATCCTCTGGTGTCCCAATACGGCCCATTGGAAATTTGGGTAATAGATGATCTCTAATATCATCATTCATCCAGGTGGAATCGGTTGGCCCTGGATTCACTGCATTAACTGTTATTCCTAATGTTGCAAGTTCTTGTGCCAATGACCTTGTAAAGGCAGAAATAGCACCCTTAGTTGCCGCATAGGAGAGCTCTTCAGCCATAGGACCTAAATCTTGTCCTGAAGTCATATTAATTATTCTTCCAGAGTTTAAGTCAGCACCCTTAAGTAGGCGAGCAAATTCAACACAAAGAAGAAAAGTTGATCTCATATTAACCGCATAATGGTCATCTAATGTTTTAGCATCGAGTAGCATATAACCATCTCTAGTAGAATGGGCAGCATTATTTACTAAAATAGAAGGAGTACCTAATGTTTTGGTTACAGTATCAAGTATAGTAACTGCTGCACTTGCATCGGTTAAATCAATATTTATTTGTTCACAAAGAACACCCATTCTTATAATTTCTTGTTGGAAGTTCTTTATCCAATCTTCATTGGAATTCCAATGAGTAAAGAAAATATTAGAACCTTGTGTAGCTAATTTTTTACAGATAGCTGTTCCGATATCTTTAGGATTACTCGCTCCTGTAATAACTGCAATTTTGTTTTCATTATAAGACATATGTTTACCCCCAATTTATTTATAGGGAAACCGATATGGGTTATGGAGATGTATGTTCTTCGCATAAAAATAAGCAGAACCTTAGAGGTCTGCTTAGTCTCTGGAATTTTATAACTCCACACCTAGCATCCCTGAAATGATAATAAAGGCTAAAAATAGACAGACTTCCCCATAGGAAAGGGTAAGATTATCTATTTATTACTAATTATTAGTCACTAAAGGTTTTGCCACATATAGAATTTCAATTCTCCTTTTTATACATCTCTATTTCCATCATACTTTCTCAAGTGGTAAAATACAACATCACATTTACCATCACCGCTACCGTTTGGGGTGCATTAGTGTTAAAGGACAGCAAGTAGAACTATCTTTGACTCTCCATAAAAGCTTTTTCTTCTTCAGGTGATAGTATTCCAGTAGCCTCACCTATTGTTCCACCCTGTAATGCCCAGATAGCATTGTGGTCCTTATCAGCAGATGAGAAATCACCATTTGCCCATTTTTCTAGAATACTTTTATACGTCTCCTTATGTTGAAGATTTACTACGTCTAGACCCTCAAGTAACCAATATACTCGATCTGGAGTTATTTGATAATAACCCCATTTTTCCTCTGCCGCTACCTTTTGATGACTCATACCATGTATATATTCCTGGTAGTCTATATCAGTTAACTGGTCAATTGATTTTATTTGTCCAAATGGATTTAGACCTTTTTCTTCGTATGAGTCTAATTGTTCATCAGTAACCGAGCCGCCTGTAGCATCTCGAATATCTTCTAAACTATTTGTGCTAGTATTCTTATTTGCATTGCTATCCTTTATATCAGACACAATTATAAACCCGAAAAATCCTATCACCAGTATAGCGGTAATTGATAATACGACTATAATCCATTTCAATCGAACTACCCCCTAATATGTAGTCTAATATATAATGATACTCTTTCAAATAAGACCTAATTACTAATTACATGAGTGCCATTAAAATTTATCCGCTGAGTTAGATCAAATAGTAGCTAAGTCTATGAGGGGTTGGGGATAAATCTGAAAGAAGAGCAAAAGAAAAAACTCTGAATTCCAGACAATCTGGAATTCAGAGTTTTTATTGATTTTATTAACGAGAATAGAATTCTACGATTAATTGTTCTGTAATTTCAGATGGTAACTCAGAACGTTCTGGTAAACGGTTGAAAGTACCTTCTAATTTATCAGCATCAAATGTTAAATATTCTGGTACGAAGTTATTAACTTCAATCGCTTCTTTCACGATATCAAGGTTTCTTGATTTTTCGCGAAGGCCGATTACTTGACCAGGTTTTACTAGGTATGATGGAATATCTACGCGTGAACCATCAACTGTTACGTGACCGTGGTTTACAAGCTGACGAGCTTGTCTACGAGTACGTGCAAGACCTAGACGGTAAACTAGGTTATCAAGGCGAGAATCAAGAAGAATCATGAAGTTTTCACCATGAACACCTTTCATTTTACCAGCTTTGTTGAATAATGTACGGAATTGACGCTCGTTCAAACCATACATAAAGCGTAGTTTTTGTTTTTCTTGTAATTGTAGACCATACTCAGAAAGCTTTCTGCGTTGGTTAGCTCCGTGTTGCCCAGGAGCGTAAGGGCGTTTGTCTAGCTCTTTACCAGTGCCAGTTAATGAAATGCCAAGACGACGTGATTTTTTCCATACAGGACCTGTATATCGTGCCATAGGACATTTCCTCCTTTATATTTTATTTGCATAAAACAAAGATCCAACCGTGACCGTTCCAATAGCCATTATGTTTTCATGTACCATCGCTCCAGCAGCTGAGAGTTACACGATACACCTCTTAAGAGGAACAAAATGGACAGAGTGGTGATTCACTTAGGCTGCCTTATTATTTTACACAAGGAATAGTATATAATTTTTTAGAGCTTAAGTCAATGATTCTTTTTTATAACAGGAGATAGCTATCAATAATTTAGCATGCTAAAGTGGTAAAATCTACTCTGTTTATTATATAATAGATTGAACAGATATAAAATCCTTTGATAGGTGATTATAATGAAAGAGAAAATTCTACGAGAAAAATTAAAATTAATGAATTATGACTTGCTTACATCAGTATCACCTAATAGTAAGGAATACTTTTACGAAAAGCTTTCCAAAAAAATTAGTGATATCTTGAGTATAGATTTTACTGGAATATATTTATATGATGATTGGAACAAACATTTTAAGTTAGCTTCGGAGTCGGACTTATTAGCAGAGTATGTGTATGATCCTCAACTGACTTGTAGGAAAAGTATAGTAAACGGTGAAACATCTATTAAATTTAATAAGAATAATTTTATATTATCTTCTTATACTGACATTGATATCTTGCCATTGACTCTATCCAATGGACCTATGGCTATCATTGTTTTAGGTGTTGCCTTAAATGACGCCATTACAGAGAATATGAAAATGGTATTAAGAGAAGAAATCGAAAACGGATTACTTGTTGCAAATGATATTCTACAAACAAAAATTAATGAAGAGAGAAATAGAATATTATTTGAGTTAACGGCTAAGTTTTTAGTATTGAATAATAAGACAGATATCTTAACAGAAATAATAACAAGTGCTCGAAAATTTTATCCGGATTATGACTATTATCTGTTGTTATCACAAGACCATGATGAGTCAGTTGGATTACCTATAAAAGCAATGGAGTTAGGAGATAATTCTACTAATCTTGCAAGTTCACAAGCTTTCCTAAAAGGAGAAGTACAAATTGAGGAGATAGATCACAAACATACGTGTGTATATGCCCCGTTAAAAGGTTTTCAAGGTGTATATGGCGTAGTACAAATAATTGCTCCATCTAAAAATGTATTCTCAAAAGATGACTTGGATTTTATATCGAAGTTTGCCAATACGGCTGGTAAGGCGATAGAAAGTACGATTCTATATCAAAATTCAACACATCTAGTGTCGGATTTAATATTAGTTAATGATTTGACCCATCAATTAAATTCAAACTTAGAGTTGAAGGAGATAACAAAGTTAGTAAGAGATCAAATTTTTAAAATTTGCCAGGCAGAGGAAATTGGATTTGTATATCGAATGCAAGAGACGACACAAGATTTTGAAACAATCGATGGAAGCACATCGTTTTTTAATTCAGTGGAAGGGCGAGGGTTTACTCGTCATTTAGTGGCTGAAATGCTGAAACGAAAAGAAGCTATTTTCTACGGAGATTATAAGCATGGAGATGGCAACGTTCCTTATCATGCTATGATGGTGTTACCAATGGAAAACGCAGGGTTAATCAATGGGATAGCAATAATACTTCATAAAAATCCCTACGCGTTTTCATTTGACCAATTTAAATTGTTACAATCTATTATACGGCATTCAACATTAGCTTTTGTTAACACCATTCTTAAAGACCAATTACAAAAGCTAGTCTCAACCGATTATTTGACTAAACTGTATGCTAGAAACTACTTGGATGAAAAAATTTCTGAGCATATGAACAGCGGTGAAACGGGAACGTTAATATTATTTGATATAGATAATTTCAAGCAAGTTAATGACTCGTTTGGACATTTCGTGGGAGATGAAGTAATCAAACAAGTAGCGGAAATTATTAAGTCAACTATTGAGAAGAAGGATATCGCTGCACGTTGGGGCGGAGAAGAACTTGCCGTTTATTTACCGGGTACAGAGATAAATGAAGGTGTGCAAATTGCCAGAAATATTAATACTCAGGTAGAGAATTTCACAGAACCTAGGGTAACATTATCTGCGGGGGTATCATCCTGGACTTCTACCAATGAAGATTCTGCTAGAAGCTTCTTTATACGGGCAGATAAAGCATTGTACGAGGCTAAAAGCTATGGGAAGAATTGCGTTGTTAAATATAGCCTAAAAGATCAAGAAAAGGATAAACTTCGACTGTGAAAAAGAGAGGATGTCAATATTGACATCCTCTCGTCTATTAAATGTGCTTCGTTAATTCTTCTACAAACTTTTCAAGATACGTTTGATCAGTTTCATCGAATCGGTTAAGTATTGGACTATCGATATCAAGAACACCAAAAACTTTACTGTCTTTAAGCACAGGGATAACGATTTCGGATTTACTAGCACTGTCACAAGCAATGTGACCAGGGAATTGATCGACATCTTCTACTCGTTGCGTTTTTTGTTCTTTTACAGCTGTCCCGCAAACGCCTTTTCCATAGGCTATACGGATACAAGCAGGTAACCCTTGGAATGGTCCAAGAACTAGTTCATCATCTTTCCATAAGTAGAATCCAACCCAGTTTGTCTGATCTAGGAATTGGTTTAGTAAAGCAGAAGCATTCGATAGATTAGCGATAACATCGGATTCACCATCTACTAATGCTGATAACTGTTTGATTAATAGCTCGTAATCTTTTATTCTATCACCGGAATATAGGCTATTTTGAAACATAAGAATTCATCCTCCTAAATTTGTCAAAAATATCCTATTCAAATATGCAGGATATTTTGCTTTTTTGTCGTATTTATAATAGTAACAGGTTAGATTTGTGAAAGGAGTTGAACTTTAATGAAAGATACCCCTACTAAAAGAAAAGTGGTTGAGGCTGCTTCTTCTTTATTTTATCAAAAAGGGTTTCATGGTACTTCTGTTCGTGATATCGCTGATAAGGCCTCTGTGAATGTATCGTCGATTAGTTATTATTTTAAAGGAAAACAAGGCTTATTGGAATACGCTGTTTCAAATTATTATGAGGAATACCTGGCTATCATTGAAGCAACTCTAGACGAATTAGAAGATGATACCCCGATTGAAAAAATGAAAAAATTAATACATAATATTATACAATATAAACATACCAATCTCCAATTATCTTGTTTTATCCACCGAGAATTATCGATGGATTCAGTTTTTGTAAGGGAGATGGTAGTGACCTATCTTGCAAAAGAGAATTTTATCATCGGAAATACATTCTCTGCGGTATTTCACGGTAAAGAGGATAAACATAAAGTAGATCGTCATTTTCTACAAATGCAGCTTAAAGGGATGTTAGTTACACCTTATATATTACAGAATGAATGGAGAAGTCAAGTGGTAGGTGAGTATTCCCATACGCTATTTGTAAATAGATATGTTCATACAATCCACCAATGGTTGGATTATATAACTAAATAAACTAGCTGAAAAGGTTGTAGTTTACAACCTTTTTTTATGGGGAATTTGATATTCACCTATACTAGAATACAAATTCAGGTATTATTTGACAAAATATCGCTTTTTTCTTTGATTTTTTTAGCCAAAAATCGCATATACATGGTATTATTAAGATTATAGTAAATAGGTTATTATTAAATCTTATTCGTTTTTATAATATAGATAGAATTTCTTCTTTGGATTTTTAGGGGGCTTTACTATGGAAATTATTATTGGAATTATACTTGTTGTTATTGCGCTAATCATTATAAGCCTTATTATGAGGAAGAGAGTATATGATTTTGTCGATCGTCTTGAGGGTTGGAAACTAGAAGTGATGAATCGTAATGTTTCTGCTCAGCTTACAAGAATTAAAGCTTTGAATCTATCAGGAGAAACACAGGACAGATTTGAATCTTGGAAGGAACGTTGGGAATTTATTCTCTCAAAGGATTTGCCTGATATTGAGGAGTATTTATTTGATGCGGAAGAAGCAGCAGATCGATTCCGATTTACAACCGCAAAGAAGATTCTTCGTAAGACGGAACAGAATCTACAGTCAATTGAAAAGGATATTGAGAAAATTCTTGTTGAACTGGATGAACTTGTTGAATCTGAAGAGTCAAGTCGCAAGGAAGTAGAATATATCCAACCTGCTTTAAAAAACTTGCGGAAAAAAATCGCACAAAATCGTTTCCAATATGGAAAGGCAGAAGTTCGGTTTGAAGTTGAAATTGACGAATTAAATGAGCTGTTAGGAAATTATCATGATTTAGTTGATTCTGGAAACTATACAGAGGCAAAAGAAGTGGTAGACACCCTAAAAGAACGTCTTGATCTGTTAGAAGTAGAAATTGATGAATTTCCGGAAATTTATCGAGCTTGTAAGCAAGAAATACCTTCACAAATAGATGATCTTTATGCTGGAATTAAAGAAATGAAGGAAGAAGGATTCCGGATTGATCATTTAGGATTCGAAAAGGAATTACAAGGCTATCAACAACGTCTGTTAGATTGTGTTAATGCACTTGAAAAAGGCCAAGCAACCGATGCAAAGGTTTTACGGAAAGAGATAGAGGACCGTATTCAAGAAATGTATCAACTCCTAGAGAAAGAAGCTATTGCTAAAAATTATATGGAATCGCAAGTTACAAGCTACCAAAAATCTATTGGTGAAATTGCTGCTTCCTTTGAAGAAACAAAAGAAGAGGTTAACACCTTGAAGCAAACATATTACTTTGATGATCAGGATATGGAGAAGTACTTATCATTAGAGAAAAGTATTACTCAACTTCAAAAAGTTTATGATGAAGTGATAGAAGGTTTGGAAAACGATGGAAAGCCTCATTCCGAATTACGAGAGAAATTAGAGTCAGGCTTTTCACAGTTAGAAGAACTTTTTGAGAAACATAGTGACTTTAAAGCAAGTGTATATAATCTTAGAAGAGATGAAATTGAAGCCAAGGAAAAATTAGCTGATATTCGCGAGCAAATTAATGAAATCAATAGAAAAATTAAAAAGAGTAATATTCCAGGTGTGCCAAACTTCATTTGGAATTCAATGGATGAAGCATTAGAAAAAAATAATCACGTACTAAAATCACTTGAAAAAAGCCCGCTGGATATTTCGGAAGTACAACGTTCACTAGCAGCCGCAAAAGCTGCAGTAGATTTATTAATTGAACAAACTGAAGTTATGCTGGATCAAGCGCACCTAACTGAACAAGTCATTCAATATGCAAACCGTTATCGAAGTAAATACCCTCTACTTGCTGCAAAACTCTTAGAGGCTGAGAATTTATTTAGACACTTTGATTACGAAGTCGCTCTGGAGCAAGCTGCAAGAGCTTTAGAGGAAGTTGAACCAGGTGCATTAAAACGCATTGAAGAAAACCAGTTAATATTAAAATAAGATTAGTCAATAAGGCTGCTTTAGGAAACCAATCTCCTAAAGACAGCCTTCCGTTTTGCATAAATTGGTCGTTACTTAAAGGGGAGGATCTTATGATATATCTAGATAATAGTGCCACAACTAAACCACATCCAGACGTTTTACAAAGCTTTCAGGCAGTTTCTACTAGCTTTTTTGCAAATCCCTCCTCCATCCATCAACTTGGCGGACAGACAGAAAAGTTATTACTAAAATCAAAGGAACAAGCTGCTGCATTACTACAAGTGCGAAACGATGAAATTATTTTCACCTCAGGGGGGACTGAAGGTAATAATATCGCAATTAAAGGAATTGCATTACAACATCAAGGAAGAGGGAAGCATATTATTACGACTGAAATAGAGCACCCTTCCGTATATGAGGCTTGTAAAAGTTTAGAAACCCTAGGTTTTAAGGTGACCTATTTGCCAGTAAATGAACATGGTGTTGTTTCTGTTAAAGAAGTAGAACGTGCTATCCAACAGGATACAATCCTAATCAGTATTATGTATGTCAATAATGAAATAGGTTCGATTCAACCAATTGAGGAGATTGGTGAATTAGCGAAAAAACATCCTAAACTATTCTTCCATGTTGATTATGTCCAAGGATTAGGTAAAGTACCATTGACTTTAGAAAATAGTGGTATTGATTTATGTACAATGTCAGGACATAAAATACATGGTTTGAAAGGAACTGGACTACTGTACTGCCGAAATGGAGTAAAGCTTTTTCCTTTATTTCATGGTGGAGATCAGGAGCATAAAATTCGTTCTGGAACAGAGAACCTTGCAGGTGCAGTTTCATTAGTCAAAGCGTTGAGGCTAATTAAAGAACGAGAAGCTAAAGGATCTAAGGAGTTAGCATACCTGCATCATTATCTTCGCGAGGAATTGCTAGCAATTGATGGTGTATCGATTAATACACCTGAACAATCCGCACCTCATATTATGAACTTTTCAATCCCAGGATTAAAACCAGAGGTAATGATTCATACTTTAGGAAAACAAGGGATATTTATTTCAACAAAATCCGCATGCTCTTCAAAGGATTTAGATGAAAGTAGAATAATTAGAGCATGTGGTTTCCCTGCTGATCGATCAAAATCAGCACTACGAGTAAGTCTAAGTTATGATAATACACTAGAAGAAATTAAACTATTTATAAGTAAATTAAAAGAAGCATTAACCCAATTAAAAGAAGTAATGGAGTAGATAACGATGGAATATGATCATATATTAATACGCTATGGTGAATTAGCACTTAAAGGTAAAAACAGAAAAAAATTCGTAGATAAGTTACAGCAAAATATCCAACACAAACTTACTGACTTTCCAGATGTTAAGGTGAAAAGAACTCAGGGAAGAATGTTTATTTTATTGAACGGACAAGCTCCTGAGCCAATTATGGATAAGGTTAAAAATATATTTGGCATTCATAGCCTAAGTCTAGCTATAAAAGTTGAAAATGAACTTGAAACAATTAAAGAAGCAGCATTATTTGCTTTAACTAACGCTGAAAAAATTAACACGTTTAAAGTGACAGTAAAACGAATTAATAAAGGTTTTCCGGTTCGCTCGCAGGAGTTAACCCAAATGCTAGGTGGACACCTGCTCAGCAATACAGAAACTTTTACAGTGGATGTACACCAACCTGATATAGAAGTTAAAGTAGAAATAAGACAAGAAGCAACTTATATTACTTCCAGTGTAGTAAGAGGTGCAGGTGGTCTTCCAGTAGGTACATCCGATAAAACATTATTACTCCTGTCAGGTGGAATTGACAGTCCTGTTGCAGGATATCTTGCGATGAAACGTGGCGTACAGATTGAAGCAATTCATTTTGAATCTCCACCATTCACAAGTGAACGAGCAAAACAGAAGGTAATTGATTTAGCTGAAAAACTAACCAAATTTGGTCCAAGTATTAAGATTCATATCGTTCCATTTACTAAGCTACAGCAGCGAATCTTCCAAGAAACTCCGGATGGTTATGGAATGACTGTAATGAGAAGAATGATGTTACGAATAAGTGAGCGTGTTTGTCAAAAGGAAAATATTCTTTCCATGACAACAGGTGAAAATTTAGGACAAGTAGCTAGTCAAACAATGACAAGTATGAATACGATTAATGAGGTAACGAATTACCCCATTATTAGACCGCTAATTACGATGGATAAAGATGAGATTATCAATATATCTCATGCGATTGATACTTTTGATATATCTATTAGGCCCTATGAAGATTGCTGTACGATCTTTGTTCCGAAAGCTCCAAAAACAAAACCTAAGAAAGACCGAGTTAACTATTTCGAATCAAAATTTGATTACGAACCGCTAATTCAAGAAGCGTTAGAAGGTATTGAAGTGATCCGAGTTTCCGATCAGAATAAAGCCGAGGATGCATTTGAAGGATTATTCTAGTTTGCTCATCTATAATTAGCAACACTTTCCAATAAAAAATATGAATGAAGCACCTCCTTTTCGCACAATATAAGCGTACCAAGGAGGTGAAATACCATGGCAAACAACAACAACTCAAATCAGTTGGTAGTACCTGGTGCACAACAAGCACTAGACCAAATGAAGTATGAAATTGCTACAGAATTTGGTGTTCAACTTGGTGGTGACACAACTTCTCGTGCTAACGGATCTGTTGGTGGAGAAATCACTAAGCGTCTAGTTCAAATGGCTGAACAACAGTTTGGTGGATATAACGGTTAATAACAATTAAATAGGATAAATGGCTAGGGCTATTCTCATAAGAGAGTAGCCCTTTTAAATTTTTCATATGTAAGTATAAAATTGGAAACTTGTGGCAAACTACCCATATTAATTTGTGGAGTTGGAAATATGACTTGGGTTATCGCGAGTTTAACTTTATTAATATTGATAGTAATAGTTCTTATTCTAAAACTTAAAATAAGGATTTATTACTGTTATCAAAAAAATAATCATCACCTCCTGATTGATGTTTATCTTGCAAAACTACGAATGTTCCAAAGGAAAGTTAATTTGAGTGAACATACTCCCAAGGATTATTCCAAATTGGTTGATGTACTCCAAGACATGAAAGATGAAGAGTTTGTTGGGTTGAAAAACCTTTTAAACAATGCAATTGAACAAATAAAAGAAGCCCAAAAAATGCTACGAATTATGATGAGTAGTATCGTTTTTCACCACTTTAGTTGGAAGACACATTTTGGTACAGGTGATGCTAGTTCAACGGGAATTGTGATTGGTGGAGTTTGGATGATGAAGGGCACATTACTTGGTGCTGTTTATGATTTATCCAATTTTAAGTGTGAACCCACACTTATGGTTACACCTCACTTTCAACAGAAAGGACTATATTCTGAGGTTGATTGCATGGTATCAATCCGTTTAGGAAAAGCTATACAGACCGCTGTGCGTCTGATACGAAACTCAAATGTAAATAGAGAAGCCTATTCTTAACTGATTTTCGAAGGAGGATTATTATGGAAGAACATCCAATTCAAGGTCTAATGACTACAGCCATGGAAAGCTTAAAAGATATGATAGAAGTAAATACCATCATTGGTGATCCCATCGAATCCCCAGATGGAAGCGTGATTATTCCGGTTTCAAAGGTTGGGTTTGGGTTTGCAGCAGGTGGTAGTGAATTCGTACCAGGTGGATCCAGTCCCCAAGGGGGAGATAGTGAAAGCAGTGGAAGCGAAGCGGTTTTTCCATTTGGTGGAGGAAGTGGTGGCGGAGTATCCATAACGCCTGTAGCCTTCTTAATCGTAAGCCCTAAAGGAATTAAAATGGTGCATCTCGATGAGAATACTCATATCTATGAGAAGTTAATTGATTTTGCACCTAAAGCTGTAGAAAAAATTCAGCAGTTATTAAAAGAAGGTAGTCAAGGAAAAGAAAAAGAAAATAAAGAAAAAGGTTCCGACAAAGCAAAGTCGAAGGATAAAGAAAAAGAAGATAAGGATAACAAAAAGGAAGATGATAAAAAGTCTGATGAAAAGAAAAAATCAGATGAGGAATCCTCTTCTATCTATGATATTTAATATAAACGGTGGTTTCTTTTTTTGTAATCACCCTTTTATTTTACTATACTAGATATAAGATATCGGAATAGGAGGAATAGTATGGTGAATGTTACATTTAAACAACAGGCTGTAACGCTTGTAGGAAACGAATTAAAAGTTGGGGATCAAGCTCCTGATTTTAAGGTTCTAGATAATGACCTAGAAGAGAAATCACTATCTGATTACAAGGGGAAGATAAAATTAATAAGCGTGGTACCATCTATTGATACTGGAGTTTGTTCTATACAGACGAACCGCTTTAATGAAGAAGCCAAGAAACTAGATAATGTTCATGTCCTTACCGTAAGTATGGATTTACCATTTGCGCAGAAACGGTGGCGTGAGGTAAATAATGTTGAAAGTCTGGATATGCTTTCAGACCATCTTGATGGTAACTTTGGTGAAGGTTATGGGGTATTAATTAAAGAACTTCGTTTGCTAGCTCGTTCCATTTTTGTAGTTGATTCCAACGATAAAGTTACATACGCCGAATATGTAAGCGAAGTATCTGATCATCCAGATTATGATAAAGCATTAGAAGCAGCTAACCAAGCTAAATAATTATATACGTGTAAGAAGTCTCTCGAAGAAATTAGAGAGACTTCTTTTATATGTTTCTGAATTGAATTATCTAATTACAATCTTCTGTCTAAATCATTATTTTGTACAGTTGTCCCTTGTATTTGTTACAATATAACGAGCTAGTGGAACGGAGGATTTATTATATGGAAAAAACAAAGGTTGAACATTTATTTGAGTGGATGGATAATACTACTCAGATTATCGAACAACACCTAAAAGACCCTTATCTCGATAGTCTATCAATCGCACTTGAAACTTTATTCTTTCAAGGTGCAGAAGAATCGATGGATGACATATTAACTCATAAGTTACACACTGCATTAAACCAAGTTAATCTTGAGGACTATAATGCGGATGATATTCGAAAAGCTATTCAATTTACAGTACTAAAAGGAATGAAGGATACTACGCAACAACAACATCTAATGACTCCTGAATCAATTGCCCTAATTATTGGTTATCTAGTACAGAAGCTAGTAGTAGACGAGAAGCCGATACGTATATTTGATCCTGCTTCTGGTACTGGAAACTTACTTACTACAGTCATTTCGCAACTAAATCAACCATATGAGGCGTTTGCGAGTGAAGTCGATTCAACATTGATTCAGCTTGCTTTGGTAAGTGCCAATTTACAAAAGATCCCGATTGAGTTTTTCCATCAGGATAGCTTACGACCATTTCTATTAGACCCAGTGGATTTAGTTGTTTCTGACTTACCAGTTGGCTATTATCCAGACGACATTCGCGCAGCAAATTATGAATTAAAAGCTGATGAAGGACATTCTTTTGCTCATTACTTATTTATTGAGCAAAGTATGAACTATACAAACCCAGGTGGTTATCTGATGTTAATGGTTCCTAACTTTATTTTTGAAAGTGAAGGGGCAGACAGACTCTATCCTTACATCCAAAAAAATGCACATATCGTAGGTGTAATTCAATTACCTGAAAGTGCGTTTAAATCTAAGAAATCATCTAAATGTATATTAATCCTGCAGAAGAAAGGGAAAAATACAGAAGGACCAAAACAACCTTTATTAGTTCAATTACCTTCGCTGAAGAACACGAACGCAATGGGGGATGTTTTAGCGAAAATGAATGATTGGTTTAAGGACTATAACAAAAATGTGTAGTACAAATGAATATCACAACAGGAGTGACACCAATGAATAATGTATTAGCAATTAATGCAGGAAGTTCATCATTAAAATTTCAATTGATTCAAATGCCAGAGGAAACGGTAGTTGCTAAAGGTCTCATGGAGCGAATCGGATTACCTGAAGCTGTATTTACGATCGAAATTAACGGTAAGAAAGACAAAAACGTTATAGACATTCCAAATCATGAAGTAGCGGTAAAGCTTCTATTAGATAAATTAACTAGCTCTGGTGTTATTGCATCATTAGATGAGATTGATGCGGTAGGGCATCGCGTTGTTCATGGCGGAGAGAAATTTAATGATTCCGTATTAATTAATGAACAGGTTATTAGAGAGATTGAAGAAGTATCTGAATTAGCCCCACTTCACAATCCAGCTAACTTAACTGGTATTCAGGCTTTTAAAGAAGTGCTGCCTAACATTCCTATGGTAGCAGTTTTTGATACTGCTTTTCACCAAACGATGAAACCGAGTTCTTATTTATATAGTCTGCCATACGAGTATTATGAAAAGTATGGTATTCGTAAATACGGTTTTCACGGAACATCACATAAGTATGTGTCAAAACGTGCCGCGGAGATAATGGACAAACCATTGAAAGACTTACGATTAATTTCTTGTCACTTGGGAAATGGAGCGAGTATTGCTGCCATTAAAGGGGGCAGGTCAATAGATACTTCCATGGGATTTACTCCATTAGCTGGAGTTACAATGGGAACAAGATCAGGGAATATTGATCCGGCATTAATACCCTATATTATGGAGAAAACTGGCAAGACAGCTGAAGAAGTAGTTAATGTTTTAAATAAAGAAAGTGGGATGCTTGCATTATCCGGCTTCTCTAGTGACTTACGTGATATCGAATTACAAGCAGATAAAAACGAACGTGCAGAACTAGCATTAAACGTGTTTGCTGGAAGAATCCATAAGTACATTGGTTCTTATGCTGCTAGAATGTCTGGTGTAGATGCGGTTATTTTTACTGCAGGTGTGGGAGAAAATAGCGATATCATTCGAGCGAAAGTGTTAAATGGTTTAGAATTTATGGGGATTTACTGGGATCCAATGTTAAACCAATCGACTCGAGGAAAAGAAGGACTTATTAGTTACCCTCATTCACCTGTGAAGGTGATCGTTATCCCAACGAACGAAGAGGTCATGATTGCTAAGGATACGGTAAGACTTAGTAAATAAAACATCTAAAAAAGGTTTTGATATGATGTGAACATATCAAAACCTTTTTTCTTTATCGGACAACTAATACATCACAGCTAGCATGCCTTGTGATACTTTCGGATACACTACCAATCAAAAAGCGTTCAACCGCATTCATACCAGTTGCTCCACATATGATCAAGTCTGCATGAAAAGTTTCTGCGATATCCTTAGCAATTTTCACTTTTGGGGATCCATATTCAATACATCGGGAGATATCTGTAATACCAACTTCTTTTGCGTTCTCAACGTAACTATCAATTAAATCTTTTGCGTATTCTTCTGCTTGCTCAGATAGAGTACCATCATACGATTCAGCGTACGCAAATGAACGAAAGTCAATTACATGAGCAATGATAAGATGTGCATTGTTACGTTTGACTATTTCGACAGACTTCTTAAATGCTTTTTCGGATGCATCAGATCCATCAATAGCTACTAGAATATTCTTATACTCAAATTTCATGTTTCTCTCCCCTTTCTTTATTTACCATTATTATACAATAAAAACGCTTTCATTTGGTAAAAGTAAACAAGCTTTTATTGACGAATTTAGTACAAACTAATAGTGGAGGTGAGTACATGGCCAAGAAAAAAAACAAACAAAAAAACGAGTTATTTGAAGATCCAAGTGGTGTGTCTGCAGTGAAAAACCAGCTTTTTGAGAGCTACCAAAGTGGAGTGGTAGAAGATCAATTGCATAACAATAAAGACATATGGACTTTTAATAACAGAAAGGCTTAAAGCTACCTTCCAAGCAAAACAATCTACTCGTAATTTACGGGTAGATTGTTTTTTGGATATTCGCTATGATTATAGTGTATATTTTTAATATGTTTGGTACAATGTAAGTGTTTACAATATTTAAGAGGAAGGTGTTCCAATTGAGAATAGGGATTCCAAAAGAGATAAAAAATAATGAAAATAGAGTAGCGATTACGCCTGCTGGAGTACTTACTTTACGAAATGCTGGACATGAGGTATTTGTAGAGACATCTGCTGGATTAGGATCAGGTTTTACGGATGACCAATACATACAAGCTGGCGCGGTTATTGTTGGTAATGCCGAAGAAGCATGGAAACAAGAAATGGTAATGAAGGTTAAAGAACCTCTTCCAGAGGAGTATGATTACTTCTATGAAGGTTTAATATTATTCACATATCTGCATTTAGCTGCAGAACCAGAACTTACGCAAGCTCTACTCGATAAAAAAGTGGTTGGACTGGCTTATGAAACTGTACAAGCAGCTAATGGCTCACTTCCATTGTTAACACCGATGAGTGAAGTTGCTGGGCGTATGGCGGCACAAATTGGAGCACAATTCTTGGAAAAGTCTAAAGGCGGAAAAGGTATCTTACTAGCAGCTATTCCTGGCGTTAAGCGGGCTAATGTGACCATAATTGGTGGAGGTGTTGTTGGTGCAAACGCAGCAAAAATTGCTGTAGGACTTGGAGCTAACGTAACGATTTTGGATTTAAGTCCGGAAAGGTTACGTTATTTAGATGATACGTTTGGCTCATCCATCAATACGATGATGTCTAACCCAATGAATATTGCAGATAGTGTTGCACAATCTGATTTAGTGATTGGTGCTGTATTAATTCCAGGTGCAAAAGCACCAAAACTGGTGTCAGAGGATATGGTAAAGCAAATGTCTGAGGGTTCAGTGATTGTAGATGTAGCTATTGACCAAGGTGGTATTTTTGAAACGAGTGATCGTATCACAACCCATGACAATCCAACCTTCACTAAACATGGTGTACTTCACTATTCCGTTGCAAATATGCCCGGTGGAGTCCCTAGAACAGCTACGATTGGCTTAACTAACGTGACAGTACCGTATGCACTTCAAATTGCTAATAAAGGCTATCGTGAAGCATGCTTAAACAATCCAGCATTGCTAAAAGGGCTAAATACAATGGATGGTTATGTTACTTATGAAGCGGTTGCTGCAGCCCATGGATTAGAGTTTAAACGAATTGAGGATATATTGGTTTGAATTAGCAAGGGTCTGACCCAGTTTTGGTGTCAGACCCTTCTACTTATTTAATGATTTGTAATTCTTTCGGGAATTTCGTTAATATCTCTGCACCATTCTCTGTCATGAATATCATATCTTCAATTCGTACTCCTGCAACTTTCGGTACATAAATTCCTGGCTCAATGGTAAAGCAAACACCATTTTGTAATGGTAATGTATTATTTCCATGAAGAGACGGATATTCATGTGTTTCAAGACCTAAGCCGTGTCCAATTCGGTGATTAAAGTACTCACCATAACCGTTTGCATCAATATGGTCACGTGCCGCCTTATCAATATTACCGACAGCATTACCTAGTTTGGAAGCTTCAATTGCTTTTAATTGTCCTTCCAACACGGTATGATAAATCTTTTTTTGTTCATCATTAATCGCTTGGAATGCCACTGTTCTAGTAATATCGGAGCAATAGCCTTCAAATATAACACCCAAATCAAATAGGACCATATCGCCTTTTTGCAGTTTGGCAGTTCCAGGTGTTCCGTGTGGGGAAGCAGTTTTATGTCCAAACAAGACCATGGTAGAGAAGGACATTGCTTGTACGCCTTTTTTCTTTAACTCATATTCAATAGTTGCAATGACTTCAAGCTCACTAATTCCTTCTTTTAAAGCATTGATGCCTGTCTGAACACCGAAGTCAGCTAACTCAGCAGCCTTTTTTAGCAATTCATACTCTTGTTCATTTTTAATGACCCTCAATTTGGAGAGAATTTCTTGGGCTTGGCTTATCTCCGTGGTTGGAAGGATACCTTTAACTTTATTGAAGCGGCTTAATGTAAGATTATCCTCCTCCACACCAAGGTTTTTAGGTATCTTTCCAGAATTAGTTAGAAATGCTAGAAATAATTCCCATGGGTCTTCATGATCGTGGTAATCAATCATTGCATGAGTCCAACCTGCATTTTTTGCGTCTTCTGCTTCCATTGCAGGTAAGATTAAAACCGGATCATGAGCAGCACTCACATAAACTGCAACAACTCTTTCATGTGGATCTGTCAGGTAATTACTTAAATAATATACATTTGCCGGAGAAGTAACTAGCATGCTATCTAGTTGATTTGTTTCCAGTTCTGTCAATAATAGCTTAATTTTTGCTGACATTTATATCACCTCATCTATTATATTCATTATAAGCTTTATGAAAAAGTAAATTCAACTAAGAAAAATTATGAAACCTTTTAAAGAATTGTTCGTACTAAAGATAGACGTATTACAAAATTTAAATAATTTGGAGGTAGACCTATGTTTAAATTTTTCAAAAGAATGAAGACGATTGTTAGTTCAGAATTAAATTCGATGCTTGATAAAGCAGAAGATCCAGTGAAAATGCTGGACCAATTTCTGCGAGATATGGGAGAAGAGATTCAAGAGGCTGAAACAGCTGTTGCTAAGCAAATAGCTAATGAAAAAATTCTGAAGCGTAAAGCTGACGATGCACAAGCTATGGTGGACAAAAGACAAGCACAAGCAGAAAAAGCTATCGTAGCAGGGGAAGATGAACTTGCAAAACGTGCATTACAAGAAAAGAAAGAATACGAAAACCAAGCAACCTTACTAAAACTATCCTATGAGCAAGCTGAAAATGATTCGCAAGTACTTAAAAGTAAGCTAGATGAAATGAAAAAAGAGTACCAAGAAATGAGTTTGAAAAAAGATTCCTTAAAAGCACGTGCAGAGTCTGCACAAACGCGTACTAAAATTAACCGCAGTATGTCATCAGTCGGTGGTGACGAATCAAGACGAGGTTTTGAACGTATGGAAGAGAAAGTTCTTCGCTTTGAAGCAGAAGCTGAAACTAGTGAGGACTTATCCACTCAAAGTCGAACATTAGATGATGAATTTAAGAAGTTAGACTCTGATGTGGATGATGAGTTAGCAGAGCTAAAAAGAGCAATGGGTAGAGAGTAAGGAACTTTGAGGCAGCATGTTTGAACATGCTGTCTTTTATTGTTTATAAAGAGGATTATGGGAATAAATGTAGAATGTATATGGTAAACAATTATGAAAGGATGATTCGATGAAAGTATCATATCACGGACACTCAGCAGTGAAAGTAGAATCGGGTGAACATACTATTTTAATTGACCCATTTATTACAGGTAATCCATTATCTGATTTAAATGCTGATGAAGTTAAGGCTAACTACATATTGTTAACGCATGGTCATAATGATCATGTTGGAGATACAGTGGAAATTGCAAAGCGAAATGATGCGTTAGTTATTGCACCAAATGAACTTGCAGACTACTTAGGGTACAAAGGAGTTCGAGTGCATAATATGCATATTGGGGGTTCTCGTGAATTTGACTTTGGTAAAGTGAAGTTCACACAAGCATTCCATGGTTCTTCATTTGAAGAAGAGGGTGGTAAGATTATTTATACAGGTATGCCTGGAGGAATTCTGTTAACGGTTGAAGGTAAAACAATTTATCATTTAGGTGATACTGCGTTGTTTACCGACTTGAAAATGTATGGAGAGATGAACGATATTGATTTAGCATTTATTCCAATTGGGGATAATTTTACAATGGGACCGGATGATGCTGTGGTTGCTGCTGATTGGATTAATGCGAAAATTGTTGTGCCAATTCATTATAATACGTTTCCGGTTATTGAGCAGAACCCAGAGGAGTTTGTGAAAAGACTTAGGACTGGTGAAGGAAAAGTATTGCAGGTGGGCAATAAGATAGAATTTTAAAGGTTCATGGGATTGGGGTGATAATATAAACAAATTAGTCTCTTTTATATTTTGAAGGAAATTTATATAAAATAAACTAAGAACGTGAGCTCAACGCTCACGTTCTTAGTTGGAACCGCAACTTCTAGATTCATTAATGATTATACCGTTTTGAGTATCTCCATTACATGAAGCTGTACCATGAATAGTGATATAAGAATCCTTTGAAGTTATGTTGATATTACCATTGAATGTACCATTTTTATCTACTGTTATGGAAGAATGATTGTTATTTAAGTTCACATTTTTGAATGTGGCATTTTCCTTGACTGTTATAGTTGTATGATTACTGTTAATAAATATATCACCGAAATGGGCATTCCCATCTATTTTAAGTTCAGCATCATTAGGATTGTTCTCATCAAAAGATATACTACCTCTAAAAGTTACATCTCCAGTAACTGTTATATCTGCCATGCCCCTTTCATTCTTATATTTATAGAAGCTTATATCATATAAGAAAGTCCCATTTTTACTAACAAATGTACAATCTTCCGTAATTTCTCTTAGAGTGTATACAAAGTCCATTTGGGAGTCATTTAAGTAACAACCATTCTTTTTAATATACTCTTCATCGATGATAACATTGTCTTCTTCATCTGGTGTTTCAACAATAGTAACAGTTAAATCTTGATTAGATTTATTCGCCCAAGCAGTCTGAATAGTATTCGGTTCTCCGTTTTGTGGAAATGTGGTAACAGTAATTCGAATAGGTTCTTCTGGTGTAATTTCTTCAATGCAATTATCTTTTACTACTCCATTTGAAACATCGCTGATTTCGATAGTTAATTCACTCTGCTGAATACAAATAGTCTCTTTTTTGTTTTGATATTGACTTTTCAAATCCTGCAATGCAATATTTGCAAGTTGAGTTGCTTCAATCTGATTACTAGTTTGATCTTCTCCTTTAAATGATTGAAAGATAGTAGTAGATACAAGTACCATTACTATAGCAAACAAACTTAAGGCTGCTAGGAGCTCCACCAAAGTAACACCTTTATTGTTTCTAAAATGTCGAAAAATCAAAGTAATCACATCCAATAAAATAATGGTATAATAGGACAAAAGTACTGATAGGGAGTGGACTTTCTTGTTTCATCAAAATAAAAACATGAATAACAACGGGTTTACTCTTATTGAAATTATAGCATCAATTGCGATATTAGGTATGGTAATTGTAATATTACTACCTATTTTCCCGCAAATTTTGACATGGAATGAGAATGTGGATGATGAGCTAGTTACTAGTAATTTACTAGGACAAGCTATCTATGATGTTCAGAATATTAATCAGCAAGAATTTTGGAATGAATTTTATGATGCTCCACTGTGTGAAGAAGGAACAGTAGATATTGAGGCTGACAGATTCCTTGAGACTTCTTATCAAATTCAATTAAAAGTTTGTAAGGAGGCTGATGTAGAGCTCTATCGAACTAACATCCATGTTACTTATAAGGAAAAACATAGTGATACCTATACATATATAGCAGGTGAAGATAATTGAAAAAGATAGGGAATGAACATGGTGCAGCACTTGTATTGACCGTAATGATTATTACCCTGATTTTATTATTTGTCCTCATGTTATTTACACAAGTAACAAATACTGCAAGACAAGTAAAAACAACAGAAGAACATCTAATTGCTTCTCATATTGCCGAAATGGGTGTGGATTATTATCAACAACTCGTTCAAGAATCTGTGCCAAATCAGGTTTCTAGTGTTGAAGACATAATAACTTTTATTCCTAACCCAACTGGTGACTCTTTAGAAAAAGTGTTAGATGACGAAGGACTTTATAAATTTGTTATTGATGATATCACTATTGATGATTCGGAAGATCCAATCAGTATTAAATTTTCTAGTAAAGGGATAACCCCTGACTCTGAATTTTCTATTGATGATATGGAAGTTAAAATAAGTACACAAACGGAGTGAAAGGCATGCCAAATCGTAAGCGTTTAGGAGATTTACTCCAAGAAGCAGGAATAGTAACAGAGGCCAAAATAAATGAAACAATTGAATATAAGAAGCCTAACCAAAAGCTTGGAGATGCTCTTTTAGAGCGCGGTTATATAACAGAAAGACAACTAATTGAAGTCTTAGAATTTCAGTTAGGAATTCCTCAAGTTTCACTATATCAATATCCTATCGATGAAAAAGTGTTAGGATTTGTATCAAAGGAAATTGCACAAAGAAATCACATCATGCCTTTAAAAATAAAAGATGGCTCCTTAATTATCGCAATGAAGGACCCAATGGATTACTTTATCATCGATGATTTAGAGTTATCAACTGGACTTAGTATTTCACCGGTAATTGCTACAAAAGATGATATTCTACATGCTATCAACAAATACTATTTTAAAGAAGATAGAGGAATTGATTTAACGATTTCTGAGGGCGAAGATGAGGCACCAGTTATTCGGATGTTGGATCAATTGTTGAATGCAGCAGTTCAGTTACGGGCAAGTGATATTCATATTGACCCACATGAAAATGATGTTTATGTGCGATATCGGATTGATGGCAGATTACATACGGAAACGGTTATTCCCAAGCAGGTTCAAAACTCACTAGTTGCTAGAATTAAAATTCTTGCTGAATTAAATATTACACAAACCCGCTTACCGCAAGATGGTCGTATAAAAATGATGGTTAACACGACACCAGTTGATTTACGTATTTCTTGCCTTCCTACGGTTTATGGAGAAAAAGTGGTTATTCGTATTCTAGATTTAAATAATGCTTTGATGCAGCTAAGCGAGATGAATTTTTCGAAAGGCAATCATCAAAAGTACAGACAATTAATAACGCAGCCATCTGGACTAGTACTATTGACAGGCCCAACAGGTTCTGGTAAAACATCGACCTTATATGCATCAATTAATCTCTTAAACAAGGAACATGTCAATATTATTACTATCGAAGATCCGGTAGAGTATCAGTTAAAAGGTATCAATCAAGTTCAAGTAAACAGTGCAGTTGGTCTTACATTCGCTAATGGTTTACGTTCAATTTTAAGACAAGACCCCAATATTATCATGGTAGGGGAGATTCGAGACCAGGAAACAGCAGAAATCGCTATCCGTGCTTCCTTAACAGGTCACTTAGTATTTAGTACACTTCATACGAATAGTGCGATTGATACGGTGCCGCGACTGATAGATATGGGTGTGGAACCATATTTAGTAGTTACCTCGTTAAATGGTGTCGTAGCACAAAGGCTAGTACGTAAGATTTGTAGAGATTGTCAGTCTAAAAGAGAAGCTACTGAAATGGAAAAAGATATATTCCTTAAAAATGGTATCGAAGTGGAGCACGTATATTTTGGAAAAGGTTGTAGCAGCTGTCATCAGCAAGGTTATCGTGGAAGAATTGCCGTTCATGAAGTAATTGTAATGGATGATACAATTAAGAGTATGTTACTCAACCACACTTCTATTAAGGAAGTTAAGGAATATATGAAGCAGCAGGGGACAAGCTTCTTAATTCAAGATGGATTAGAAAAGGTTAAAGATGGGCTAACGACGATGGAAGAAATTATGCAAATCTCAATTAGTATTTAAAGGGGGTAAATTCGTGAAGGAGCAGTTTGAGCAGTGGTTAAAGGAAGCTTATCAGATGAACGCTTCTGATGTACATTTGACAATCGGTAAAGCCCCTATTTTTCGTATTAATGGTAAGCTAGTTGAACAAGACAAGGAAAAAATATTACCGTCGATGACCAAGATTATTATTCAAGACATCTTACCGGAAGATTTGTGGAGAGAACTTGAGAGAAAACGCGAGATAGATTTTTCCTATGGAATTAGTGGTATATCACGTTTTCGCATTAATACATACTATCAGCGAGGGGAATTGTCTATGGCGATACGGATAGTCCCTAGTAGAATACCTACGCTTGATGAATTAGATTTGCCTCCAATTACTAGGAAACTCACTACGCATCAACAGGGCTTAGTCCTCGTGACTGGTCCAACAGGAAGTGGGAAAAGTACTACTCTAGCTTCTATGATTGATTATATGAACCAAACGATGTACAAGCATATTATTACTTTAGAAGATCCTATTGAATATATGCACACACATAATAAGTCTGTGATTGATCAACGAGAAGTTGGATTTGACACGAATAGCTTTTCTGGTGGATTACGTGCGAGCTTACGGCAAGATCCAGACGTTATCTTAGTTGGTGAGATGCGTGACTTGGAAACGATAGCTACGGCAATAACGGCAGCAGAGACTGGTCATTTAGTATTTGGCACATTACATACAACAGATGCGGTCTCAACGATAGAGCGGATTATTGATGTCTTTCCATCAGAGCAGCAGGACCAGATTCGAATTCAGCTATCAACTATATTAAAAGCGGTGATTTCCCAACGTCTTCTATTAACAAAAGATAACTCAGGTAGACGTGTAGCGACAGAGGTATTAATTAATAATCCTGCCATTAAGAATTTGATACGAAATGAGAAACTACATCAAATTCAAAGTGTACTGCAAACCTCTAAAGAGCAAGGAATGCATACATTAGAAATGGATTTAAGACGATTAGTTCAAGAAAATAAAATTTCTATAGAAACGGCTGCTCCTTTTATGCAGGAAAGGGGAGTTTAGGCATTGAATTATCAATATGTCGCTAAAAACTTAGCCGGTGATGCAATTAAAGGAAAAATAGAAGCGGAAACGAAAGAATTAGCCCTGCAAGAACTAGAAAAAAATCGACTCTTTGTTATTGAAATTAAGGAAACACCAATATGGAATAAAGATATTGTATTAACAAAAAGAGTAAAGAATAAAGAATTTGTTATGTTTTTAAGGCAGTATGCAACACTTATACACGCCGGTATACCCATCTCAGATTCAACAAAAACGATGGCTAAGCAAACAGAAAGCCCTATTCTTAAAGCCGCTTTATTAGACATAGATAGACAATTAGATCGTGGGGAATCCTTATCAAAGGCTGTTGCTAATCATCCTAAAATATTCCCTGCTCTACTTGTTAATATGATAATAGCCGGAGAAGCCAGTGGTAAACTAGATGAAATCCTTAATGAAATGGCTGATTACTTTGAAAAGGAATATCGAAATAAACAGCGTATTGTTTCGGCGTTGATGTATCCGAGTATTGTTGGTGTTATTACTTTATTTTTAAGTATTTTTTTACTAGTATTTGTTGTTCCACAGTTCATAGGCATGTTTAACTCATTAGGGGAAGAAATACCACCATTTACACAATTTATACTTAGTTTAAGTAACTTCGCAGGTGCTTTTTGGTGGTTAGTCTTGCTCTTCCTAGCTGGCATCTATGTACTATATCGCTCACTATTAAAAAAAGAGTCATTTGCTTATAGGGTGGATAAGATAAAAATGAAAATGCCCTTATTTGGTGTATTAGTTCATAAAGGTGCTCTTGTTAGATTAACGACCACTTTAAGTACGCTAGTTAATAGTTCTGTTCCTATTTTGCAATCGGTAGAGATAACAGAAGAAGTAGTAGGAAACCGGGTATTAAAAGAAGTCTTGAGAAAAGTAAGGAAGTCACTTGAAATTGGAGAATCAATGACCATTCCGATGAAAGAACATTGGGCATTTCCAGCACTTGTGATTCAAATGGTGCAAATTGGGGAAAAGACTGGTACGCTTGATCAGATGTTATTAAAAGCTGCCAACTTCTATGAAGAAGAGGTAGAGCAATTATCAACTAGAATTAAAACTTTAATAGAACCATTAATGATTATCATACTAACGGTAATCGTTGGAAGTATTATTGCAGCAGTTGTTATTCCGATGTTCTCCTTGTTTGAAAATATATAATTTATTGTAGATTAATGTCGCAATGTAAATTATAATGTTAATAGGACTTATGTAGGAAGCGATGATTAACTATCTGTACATGGGCACTTGGATAGTTAGGAGCTAGTAGTGCAACCGACCAACTATGATTTTTTTAAAAATTATAAAGGTGGGGAAATAAATGTTAAAACGTATGTTCAAAAATCAAAAAGGTTTTACATTAGTAGAGCTTCTAGCAGTTATTGTTATTTTGGGGATTATTTTGGCGATTGCAGTTCCTGCGATTGGGAATGTTATCGGTGATTCAGAAGACAAGGCTCACGAAGCTAATTTGGAACTGATTAAAAATGCTGCTAGGTTGGCTCATGTTAGCGGTCTTGAAGATAGTAAGACCTCAATAAATGGATTACAATACTCAGTTGTTGCCTTGGAATCAGCAGGGTACCTTGAAGATGTTCCAACTGTTCCAGGGGATGATACAAAAGTATATGGTGGTTATGTTGATATAAAGAGTAATGGAGATATAGACCTTAGTAATATTACACATTAAACAAACGCCCCTAAAGGGCGTTTGTTTTTGATACACATGGGATATATTGAAACTCGAGGTGAAGTAATTGTTCGTTGAAATTATCTTTATAATTATAGGCAATATTTTCGGCTCATTCTTTAACGTAGTAGGTCTACGACTACCACAAAACAAACCATTCATCAATGACCGATCACAATGCCCGCATTGTAACCACCAATTAACGTGGTACGAACTGATTCCTCTACTATCATACATATTTCAAGGTGGTAAATGTCGTCATTGTAAGGTGAAAATTTCACCAATGTATCCTTTGGTAGAAGTGTTAACAGGAGCTTTATTTGCAATATCGTACATACAATATGGATTTAGTATGGAGTTAATTATTTCATTATTATTAGTTTCTATGCTAGTAATAATATTTGTTACAGATATTAACTATATGCTTATACCAAATAAAGTATTGATTTTCTTTTTACCATTCTTTATAGTACTACGAATTGTAGAACCACTAAATCCTTGGTGGTCATCCATTACTGGTGCCATTACTGGATTCGCCGTCATAGCTATCATAATTCTAGTTAGCCGTGGTGGGATGGGAGCTGGAGATATGAAGTTGTTTGCTGTACTTGGTATAGTGTTGGGCTTACAGCAAGTACTGCTAGCATTCTTTTTATCTTGTGTTATTGGTGCGGTAATTGGAATACTATTGATTTTATTAAAGCGAATTGACCGAAAACAACCAGTACCATTTGGACCGTATATTGTGATTGGTACATTAATCGCTTATTTTTACGGTGACTCCATCGTGAGTTGGTATTTAACAAACATTTAAGAAGGTGGTAGCATGGGACTAATGAGAAAAGGCAGGATAAATATTGTTATTACCAATAGAGTATTACGCTATTCCTATCATAAACATGCTACACTCGATAGTTTAGTTGACCAAGGTGAGTTAGAATTGCCGCATGAAACCATTAAAGATGGAGCGATTATAAATAGGTCGGTCTTAGTTACTATACTATCTAAGTTAGTAAGGAAAAAAAGGTGGAAGCGGAAAGATTTATTCTTCTGTTTACCGGATGACGCTGTTGTTATTCGTCCCTTACAGGTTCCGGCAGCATTAACTGAAGAAGAGGCAATTAGTTATTTGAAGAATCAATTAGGTAATAGCTTCTTTCTACCTTTTGCCAATCCATCTATCTCTGTTGAGTTCTTAGATGAAGAAAATCAACAACGTAATATACTTTTATATGCCTACCCCAAGGATAAAATAGTGGCATTTGAGGAAGTGTTCCGAGAGGCAGGTTTAAAACCGGTAGTTGCTGATTTAACTTCGCTGTCAGTGTATCGCTATTACTACAAACGATACCGAAAAGAGAATGATCATGTATTACATATACAGTGGAATTTGGATGCACTGATATTAACAGCCTTCCATAATCATAAGGCAGTTTTTACTCGATACATTAAACAATCGTTGAACGAACAACAATTAGATTTAAGCAGAAGTGAAGTGGAAGGAATAATTAATGAATATAGTATTGAAGTCAATCGTATAATTGACTTTTACCAATATTCCATTTCAAACGGTCAAGCAAATATAAACTTGGTTCTTTTATCTGGGGATTTTCCTTATTTATCTGAAGTACAAAAGTCATTGAAGGAAAGAATTTCAGCTGAAATCTTTTCTTTCTCAGACAACGAAGAAGAACTAAAATATATTGATGTACTTGGTCTAGCTCTGAAACCATATGACCTGAAAAAGGGGAGCAACACATGAATGTAGAAATTAATTTTCTAGAGAAACAAGAGAAGAAAAAAATTGCTCCATTTATGTTTAGCCTTTTGGCAATACTCCTTATTAGTTTAGCTATTGGTGTCACCTGGTACCAGACTTATTTGTTAACGCATGAGTTAAATGAAAAAAGTGCCTATGTTGAAAAGCTAGAAGCAGTTATTTCAGAAAATCAAGTAGAAATTGCGGATCAACAACGACTTCAACAACTTCAACAAGCTGTCGAAAACTTACAACGATCCTCTTTACCAACGGTTGACTTGTATGAAGAAATCATAGGATTAATACCGAATCTTAATCAACTGCAAAGTTATGAGAATGGTGATTCCACTCAGTTAATTGTTGATGTTACGTTTCCTCATCTAATAGCGGTTAGCTCTTATGTTTCCAGCCTATTAGATGTGAAATATGTCCAGGATGTTCAACTAACTGGGGTTAGTAAAGTAGAGCTTGGCTATCAAGCGACTTTAACCGTTTTATTTGATGAAGAGGTTCTTAAAAAGGAGCTGAATCCCAATGAATAATAAGTGGCCGAAAGCTTTCACCTTCATTTTTATTGGGATATTCCTTATAGCAGGGTTACTCTATCTTACTTTGTTTTTTACAGTTGTTGAGCCTAAAAAAGCAGAACTGGACCAGGTGGAAAAGGAAATTGCGATGTATGAAAATGCCGTAAATAGAATATCTGATCAAGAACATAGTGAGAATAATGATGAAGAACAAACTAAGTTACTAACTCAAATTCCTGACACGAAAGAAACAGACTCGGTTTTAGCTAGTTTAAATAAACTAGCTAGTAGAAATAGTGTCACGATTAATTATGTTGAGTCAATAGAACCGAGTGAATCTTCTACAACTCAACTCAATCAGGCTTCTTATTTAGTTGAAGTTGGAGCTGATAATCTTCGTAATGTGAATGTTTTTATAGCAGGGATGTTAGATGGAGAACGATTTGCTACTGTTGACACAATTGAAATAAGTCAAAATGAAGCCGATGTTTTTGCAAGAATTAATTTTACAACTTATTATACGAACAATTAATAAGGCAACCAAATTTGGTTGTCTTTTTGTATGCAATTACAAAATGAATCAACTGATAAGCATGTTCTGTTTATCAAGAGATATACATAAATATAGTTAAAAAAGGAGGAGATTAATTATGAGACATTACGCTTTTCTGCGGTTATTACTAGCGGCATTCTTTTTATATTTTGCCTGGCCATTAATTCCAGCAGCTAACTCACAACTAGAATTAATGTTCTGGGGTGCTTGGTTAGCTTTTTTTGTATTAGTGTTTGGATCGAACTTAGCAACTTTGCTAAAAATGTCTGAACCACCTGTAATGGAACAGGAATATGAGAAATTTAGACAAACAGACGCTTAAACATTGAGCCCAATGCGATTCATCTGTATAATATAGTTACTAAAGATGACTAGTACAGTTGAAAGTCGGTGAGGCAAATGGCTACAAAACATGAACAAATTATTCAGCACATTATATCATTATCAGTCGGGAGTAAAATATCGGTAAGACAAATAGCAAAAGATCTTAACGTTAGCGAGGGAACAGCTTATCGCGCAATTAAAGAAGCGGAAAATATCGGTTTAGTTAGTACCATTGAACGGGTAGGTACGATTCGTATTGAACGGAAAAAGAAAGAGAACTTTGAACGGCTAACCTTTGCAGAGGTAATCAACATTGTCGATGGACAAGTTCTTGGTGGACGGGAAGGTCTTCATAAGACACTTAATAAATTTGTTATAGGAGCCATGCAGCTAGATGCAATGATGCGCTATACAGAGAAAGGTTCTTTATTGATTGTTGGTAACCGAGTGGAGGCTCATGAATTAGCACTGAATGAAGGGGCTGCTGTATTAATAACTGGTGGTTTCGATACAGAGGATTATATTAAGCGATTAGCAGACGAAAAGCAGCTTCCGATTATTTCAACAAGCTATGATTCATTCACTGTTGCGGCAATGATTAATCGTGCTATTTACGATCAACTGATAAAAAAAGAGATTGTATTAGTTGGGGACATTTGTACACCAGCAGAGCGAGCTCAAATTTTACATACAGGTGATACTGTTGCGGATTGGTATGCAGCTAATGATAAGTCGCAACATTCCAGGTTTCCAGTTTTAGATAGTAAGAGCCGAGTTATTGGCATGGTAACTTCTAAAGATATTATTGGAAAGGAAAGAGACTTTCCAATTGAAAAGGTAATGACTAAAAATCCGATTGTCGTACAATCAAAAACTTCACTAGCATCAGTTGCTCATATGATGGTTTGGGAAGGTATCGAGGTTGTGCCGGTTGTCGATGAATCTTCAACACTGAAAGGGTTAATTTCTAGACAGGATGTATTAAAGGCACTACAACAAATACAACGCCAACCACAAATTGGTGAAACAATTGATGATATTGTGAAGAACAATGTAGCAGCGTTAGAGGAAGATAACACCATATTTCAGGCTAAAGTTATCCCACAAATGACCAATCAACTAGGGACATTATCCCCGGGAGTATTCACTTCTTTAGTGACTGAAGCAAGTAGTCTCTTATTATTCCAATTGAAAAAAGGGGACTTAGTTGTAGAGAATATAACGGTTTACTTTATCAAACCTGTACCTATTGACTCCACGTTAAGAATCAAACCGAAAATAATTGAGGCAGGAAGAATTTATGCTAAGATAGATGTAGAAGTCTTTCTTGAGAAGAAATTAGTTGGGAAAGCATTATTAATGGCACAAATAATGGATAGATAAAAATAGCTGACTAGTTTAACCTAGTCAGCTGGATTTAGTCGGTTCCATTCATTACGGTAATGCTTTGTTTCTTTAAGGCCGCGAATCGATTGCAAGACACCAAGAATAATAAATACGATTCCGATAAATAACGAGATTCTTGTTTGATAGAATACATATTGATTAATACCAAAGGCTAAAATGAATAAGCCTAGGCAAATTCTCGCTTTTGCATTAAAGTATCGTTGGGTCAGTCCATCTTTTGTTTTTAATATAGCAACCTTATAATATATGTACATAACGATGGATAGGACGATAACAATTGGAAAAATAACCATATAATCTACTCCTAATAATCAATAAAAATAGTACATGTCATATTGTAGCATTTAAACATGATAATAAGCTAGTTATTATGTGATAATATTTTGAACAGTAAGGAGAACACTATGTCAATTCAAGCTATTCAACAAGCCATTGAAGAATTTAATACTATTATCATTCATCGACACGTTCGACCTGACCCTGATGCATTAGGCTCACAAGCTGGCTTACGTGAACTGATTAAAGCATCTTATCCAATGAAACAAGTCTATGTGGTAGGAGAAGATGATCCATCGTTAACTTTCATGGTTGAAATGGATCAGATTTCTGATGACGTTTTTGAAAATGCCTTAATCATCATTTGTGACACTGCTAATACGGGGAGGATTGATGATTCTAGGTATCAACTGGGTGCAAAGATTATTAAGATTGACCATCATCCTAATGTAGACCCGTATGGTGATATTAGCTGGGTTGATACCACAGCTAGTTCAACTAGCGAGTTGATTTACGAGTTTTTCGTAACTGCTGAAGGGCTAACGATGAATGCGGCCACTGCTAGATTACTTTATGGTGGAATTGTTGGGGATACTGGAAGGTTTCTATTTCCAAGTACAACGAAAAAAACGTTACAATATGCTGCGGAACTTGTAACCTATGATTTTGATCGGACGCAATTATACGATGGAATATATAATGTGAAAGACCACATTGCTAGAATGCGAGGGTATATCTTGCAGAACTTCACATTAGATAGTGATGGCTTAAGTGTTGTGAAATTAACAAGGGATATACTAAATCAATTTCATGTTAGTCCATTAGAAACTGGACAGTTAGTAGGTACGTTAGGTGAAATCGATGGGATCTTAGCTTGGGTATTTTTCATCGAGGAAGAGGATCAAATTCGTGTCCGTTTACGTTCAAAGGGCCCTGTAATTAATGAAGTCGCTGCAAAGTATCGTGGTGGTGGACATCCATTAGCTTCAGGTGCTTCTATCTATTCTTGGGATGAAGCGGAACATGTGGTACAAGACCTAAAAGAGACAATTAAACAATTTAATCGTTAATGACAATTTCTAGAAAACTACAAAAAAGATGCTGATTTCTTAGTTGAAATCAGCATCATTAACTACTTTTACTTTTTGTTACTGGTATAAACCAGCAGCCAGATTGTGTTTCGTCGTAAGATACATCAAGTCCGAGTCTTGCTATATCTCGTTTAATTAAGCGAATGACTTCTTTTGATTCTGCATAAGCTGTTCGGCCGTTTTTAAGCTGGTTAATCTTCCGGTCACGAACAAATCTTTCATTCATAATCAACATGAGAATTCCTCTCCTTTCTCAATTTTATGAATGGATATTCATCTCTATTCTTATTTTACTCGAAATGTGTTGAAATGCATACCTCCATAAGTCCTGTTTCATGAAATGTTCACATAATTCATTAAGAAAACTCGCATTCACGCGTTTTTTGCGAATGTGTTCGTTTCTGATGGATGAGGGAAAGATTGTGATAATACGATTCTATCTGCCCAAAAAAACCTTACCCTTTAAAAGATATGATGAAGGAAAGGATAAGGTTCCATTTTTAAACGGAATCGGATAAATTGGCATGGACCACAATTTTAACTGTAGTTGCAATGACTAATCTTTTTATTTCAAAACTATAAGTAAAGTCATCCACCTTAAAATTTTTATTTTCAATGGAGGATACAATTAGTGAGTCACTTGCTGCTATGGTTTGAATATCGATTCCAATAATATCTTCAAGTTCTTCTTTTACTAAACGTTCTAACTGGTCTTGAAGTAATATATCAATTTTTAAATCCTTTGCATTAAGAATTTCTAAATCAATTTCCTCAATAGTAATTTTCTGATTTGATTTTTTATTTAAGTCCTCATTATCCTCTTCTAATACGGAAATTCTTTTTTCTGCATCATGTAGTTTATTTTCAACCTTACTGTATTCTTTTAATAAGCTTTCATACATATCTCCATACATAAATAATACAACCCAATAAGAAATAAGTGCACCGAAGAAGATACCAACTAAAAAACGTTGCCATCCTGGTTTTTTATGGTACTGTGGGACATGCATTAGGTGATCTCCTCCTGGATTAGCCAGCTAATGATTAACATAGCAGTTTTCGCTCCTCCCATGGCAGATAAAAGGAGTAGCAACTGTTTTACTACCTCGATGGAAGGACCTTCAAGAAATCCTTTTTGAAGATTTTCAATCGTATCAAATGATCCACCGATTGCGGCAACGATACCCCATATACCTAGCTTGCGAGAGATTCGTGACATGGCAGTAAGAGGGGCTTCCCCTGTAGCAAAGGAGCCGATTCCACCAATTAGGGCTCCGCCTAAAATAACACCTAAAGCAATAAAGAAGCAATGGATAAATTGTGCAAAGAAGCGTTCTTCCATATCGGATACCCCTTACATTAAAGTTAAGTTCTGTACATTCTATGATAATTACGGACAAGTTATGTTTGTAGATATACAGAAGGCATTTAGATTGGCTATAATAGATTTAGAGAAAGTAGAGGCGGGATAGTATGTCATTTACGCATTTACAAGTAAAGACTGGATACAGTTTTTTTAATAGTACAATCACAATTGAAAAATTAATCAAACAAGCGCATCAGCTACAATTTGATGCACTAAGTATTACCGATGAAAATGTACTTCATGGAGTCATTCCCTTTTACAAAGCTTGTTTGAAACATGGGATTAAACCAATTATTGGGATGACGGTGACTGTATATGAAGAAGACGAGGAATCGTCTGATGAAGTTATATTACTAGCAAAAGATAACCTTGGATATAAAAATCTAACTAGATTAAGTACTGCTATTCAACAAAACCAACGAAACGGAATAAGTAAGAAAGGTCTGTCTGAATATCTCGATCAAATAATCGTCATTATGCCTATACATACGAATACAATAGTTCAGCTAATCCAAAACTCCGCTTTTGAGGATATCGAAGCCTATCTCTCGTTTTGGAAGAATGCAGTGAACAGAGATGATTTTTATCTTGGGATTTCTAATTTCGGAAACGAGCAAGATAATTATATCCAACATGGGATAAAAGCCTACCAAGATCGTTTCCATACGAAAGTGGTTGCAATAAATGATGTAAGTTATTTGCAGGAGCAGGACGTCTATGCATATGACTGTTTACAGGCGATGAAGCACGGTAAAAATTGGTCCATGAACAAAACTTCACTGCCTAAAACGAATCGACATTTACGTTCGGCAGTGGAGATGGGACAAGTATTTTTTAGTTGGCCAGAAGTCATAGCAGAAACCAAACAAATTCAGGAGAAATGTAATGTTTCATTTGACTTCGATGCACGTATGATTCCGGCTTATCCGTTACCAGAGGGAACGACTGCCCATGACTATTTGGAGAATATTTGTTGGAGCAACCTTGAAAAGCGCTACACAACGATAACAGAACAGGTAAAAGCGAGACTAAATCACGAATTATCCGTCATTAAGAGAATGAATTTTAGCGACTATTTCCTTATTGTTTGGGATTTTATTAAGTATGCAAAAGAAAACCATATTGTGGTAGGGCCAGGCCGTGGTTCCTCTGCCGGTTCTTTAGTTGCCTACTCACTAGGAATCACTAACGTAGATCCAATGAAGTATCATTTATTATTTGAACGCTTCTTGAATCCAGAGCGAATTACCATGCCCGATATTGATATTGATTTTTCAGACGTACGTCGGGATGAGGTAATTGCGTATGTTCGTGATAAATATGGACCAGAACATGTAGCACAAATTATTACATTTGGAACCTTTGCTGCAAGGTCGTTAATACGTGAGCTTGGAAAAACAATGGACATCAATCAGCAAGATATATACTTTGTATTAAAACAAATACCAAGCCAATCATCAGGTTCATTAGTAAGTATGTTGAAGGGATCTCATGAGTTAACAAATTATGTACAGCAATCAGAGAGCTTAAAAGCATTGTTTAAAATTGCAACTGTGTTAGAGGGAATTCCTAGACATGTTTCCACACATGCTGCAGGGGTTGTTATTAGTGAGCAACCGTTAGTAGAACATGTGCCATTAACTGTTGGAGCGACAAATACGGCACTAACCCAATATCCGATGACGGATCTAGAATCGCTTGGCTTACTCAAAATTGACTTTTTGGGCTTGAGAAACTTAACACTGATTGAACGAATTGTGAAATCGATTTGTTATAAAGATGCACCTGATTTTGACTTGGAACATATTCCAGAGCATGATGACCTAACCTTTGATTTATTAAAACGTGGAAAAACAAATGGAGTCTTCCAATTAGAATCTGACGGTATGAAGCAAGTGCTCGAGCAGTTAAAGCCCAACACGTTTGACGATATAGTAGCGGTCAATGCTTTGTATCGACCAGGTCCAATGGACTTTATTCCAACTTATATTGAACGAAAGCATGGGCTTAAGAAGACATCTTACCCACATCCAGATTTAGAACCCATTTTGAAAAGTACGTATGGCGTGTTGATTTACCAAGAACAGATTATGCAAATCGCACATCATATTGCAGGGTTTACGTTTGGACAAGCTGACTTACTCCGAAGAGCAGTTAGTAAAAAGAAGCAAGATATTATGGATGAGCAACGAGAAGTATTTCTTCGAGGGTGTTTGAAAAATGGTTATGATAAAAAGGTTGGCGAAGAAATATTTGCCTGGATTGTGAAGTTCTCCAACTATGGTTTTCCGAAAAGTCATGCTGTTGCTTACAGTAAAATATCCTATCAACTAGCTTATCTGAAGGCGCATTTTCCAAAACATTTCTATGCAGAACTTCTTACGTCCATAGGAAATCAGCATGACAAAATTCATTCCTATATTAAGGAAATGAAGGAACTGAATATAACCATTGGTGTACCTTCTATAAATAAGAGCTTTGGTCGATTTACAGCCGAAAAGGGTTGTATTCGAATGGGACTACAATCCATTAAAGGAGTCGGTAATCAAGCTGTACAAGAAATAATTGCAGCGAGAAAACAGGGGCCATTTAAAAATTTATTTGACTTCTGCTTACGAGTTACTCCAAAAATTGTAAATCGAGCTACAATTGAGTCACTGATATTAGCAGGAGCTTTCGATGAGACATACTCGAATCGTGCAAGTTTATTAGCTTCTATTGACCAAGCTATTGAATCAGGGGATCTATTCAGGGAATTTAACGATCAACCTAATTTATTTCAAGACCAATTAGACCTTGAGCCAACTTATGTAGATATCGAAGATTTTAGCCAAATTAAAAAGCTTGCTGATGAAAAAGAATTATTGGGCATATATATTTCAAGCCATCCGCTGCTACAATACCGTCATTCGTTAAGAGGACAAGGTTATATCTCTCTTCATCATTCGATGGAATTAGAAGGTAAAAAACAATTAAAAAGTGCTGCTATCATTCAAGGGATAAAGACTATTCGTACGAAACGTGGAGAACCAATGGCATTCGTAACCATGAGTGATGAAACGGAGGATATGGACGCTGTTGTATTTCCTGAACTGTATCGCATGTCTAGCCGCTATTTAGAAGAAGAACAACTGGTTTTCATTACAGGTAAAGTCGAGGCGAGAAATGGAAAGAAACAATGGTTGCTTTCATCAGTTGAACCTTTTGATGAAGGGGAACTAGGTCGATCTATACAGTCTAGATTGTTTATCAAAACAACGGAAGAAACTAGTAAAGATGCATTAACTGTAATCCGAAAGCTAGCCCACTTACATCCAGGGTCAACCCCGGTTATCGTATATCATGCAGAACAACAGAAAACATATCGGTTAGCTACGGATTACTATTTAGAAATAAATCGGGAAACATTGCGTTCTTTGGAGGATTATTTTGGCAAGACGAATGTAGTTTATGAGAAACAGTAAAATACGAAACTTTACAGAGAACTACATTTTGATATAATGTAATAGTTAAGTGGTCAGACCACTTTGAACGGATCAGCAAAAAGGAGCGAAAATATTGTGAATTTAAGAGATGAAGCATTGCATATGCATAAAGTGAATCAGGGAAAATTGGAAACAGTATCAAAAGTTCCTGTAACTAATGCTAAGGATTTAAGTCTAGCTTATTCGCCTGGAGTTGCTGAGCCATGTAAGGTTATCCATGACCGGAAAGAAGCTGTATATGATTACACCATGAAAGGTAATATGGTTGCTGTTGTTAGTGACGGTTCTGCCGTTTTAGGTCTAGGAAATATAGGTCCTGAAGCAGCATTGCCTGTTATGGAAGGGAAAGCTGTATTGTTTAAAAGCTTTGCTGGAGTGGATTCTTTTCCAATTTGTTTGGATACTCATGATGTAGATGAAATTGTGCGCACAGTTAAGTTAATGGAACCTACTTTCGGTGGTGTTAACTTAGAAGATATCGCAGCTCCGAACTGTTTTATTATTGAAGAAAGACTACGGAAGGAAACAAATATACCAATTTTCCATGATGATCAGCATGGTACCGCGATTGTTACAGTCGCAGGGTTAATCAATGCATTACGATTAGTCGGGAAATCTTTCTCTGAAATAAAGATAGTTGCAAATGGTGCTGGTGCAGCGGGGATTGCTATCGTTAAACTGTTATACCATTTTGGCGTTCGCGACATGATTATGTGTGATTCTCGAGGTGCTATTTTCGAAGGGCGTACGTATGGAATGAATGATGTTAAAGATTCCATTGCACAGATTACAAACCTTGATAAAAAAGAAGGATCTCTAGATGAAATGATTGAAGGGGCCGATGTATTTATTGGGGTTTCTGTCGGTGGGGCATTAACGCAGGAGATGGTTAGGAAAATGAACTCAGATCCCATTATTTTTGCTATGGCTAATCCTGATCCAGAAATTTTACCTGATGATGCTAAAGCAGCTGGAGCAAAAGTAATTGGGACAGGGCGCTCTGACTTTCCAAATCAAGTTAACAATGTACTGGCATTCCCAGGGATATTCCGTGGGGCTTTAGATGTTCGAGCTACTCGTATTAATGAGAAAATGAAAGTTGCAGCGGCTGAAGCAATCGCCTCGTTAATTTCAAAAGAGGAATTAAAAGAAGATTATGTTATTCCTGCTCCTTTTGATACTAGAGTTGCACCATTGGTTGCGTCTGAAGTTGCTAAAGCAGCAATGGAGTCTGGTGTAGCACGAATTCAAGTTGATCCAGAAGCAATTGCCGAAAAAACACGTCGATTAGCAAAAATCTAATGTTACTTCCCTTGGGTTTGAGGGAATGGTTGTAAAAAAGGAGAGAACATGGGTGTCCATGTCACCAAAACAAAAAGTATATCAAGGTGTTCTGGAAGAAATTCGTAATTATATCGAAACAAACGATTTGAAGCCAGGTGATAAACTTCCATCTGAAAGAGAATTATCGGACAAGCTTAATGCGGGGAGATCTTCTATAAGGGAAGCATTACGAGCGATGGAATTAATAGGGGTAATAGAGACAAGACGTGGTGAAGGGACTTTTTTGAGTAAATATCGACCATACCAAACCGTTGAGATATTGTCCTCATTTATTCTGAAAGAAACAACAAAGGAAGAGCTATTAGTAGTGAAGGCACTCTTAGAGAAGGAAGCTGCTAAGCTTGTATATTTAAAAATAGACGAAGAGAAGGTATTAGAGTTACAAAAAATTTTAGATAATAATGCTATGAGTTTGAAGGAACAGCATTATTCCTTCTTTAGTTACGTACTAGAATTAACGGATAATCTATTATTGATGCGTATTTGGGGTTTAATTGATGAATATACAAAGAGCTTTACCAAGAGCTATTCGAAAGGCTTTTATACTAGTCTGGTTGAATCCTATAAAACAAGAAACTACCTAGCATTAGAAAGTCTATTTATCGAAGAGAAAACATACGATTCCATGTAATTATAGTTTTTTTATATTTTTCTTTTTCTTCGACTATTAACGACACCTTTTTTGGGTAGACTTGCTGTATAGTAATATAATCAGGACTGAAAATTACTGAATAATACCTGTTAACTTTGGGAATGGGTTTATGATAAGGGGGACTTACTTTGCTCAAAGACCTTTTTAATAAGAAGAAGAAATATGCTTCTATTCCTAGCGAGCAATCCAAAGTAGATATTCCTGAGGGGTTAATGAAAAAATGTGATAATTGTTATAAAATTTTCTACCGTAAGGAAATGAATAACAATTTAAATGTTTGTCCTAACTGTGGACATCACCATCAGTTAAATGCTTGGGAACGAATTGATAGTTTATTTGATAAGGATACATTTGTAGAGTGGGATAAAGGAATGATTACATCCAATCCACTTGATTTTCCTGGATATGAAGAAAAAATGGAGAATGACCGTAAGAAAACAGGATTAAATGAAGGAGTAGTATCTGGTAAAGGTTTTTTAAATGGACAAGAAACTGCATTTGCCGTAATGGATTCTAGATTTCGTATGGGAAGTATGGGTTCTGTTATGGGTGAAAAGATTGCTAGAGCGGTTGAGAATGCTAGAAAGGAATCGTTACCTTTCATTATTTTTACGGCATCTGGTGGTGCTAGAATGCAAGAAGGGGTTCTTAGTCTAATGCAGATGTCTAAAACATCAGTGGCTATTAAAAGATTTTCTGATGCCGGTGGTTTAATGATTTCGGTAATGACACATCCTACGACTGGTGGAGTTTCTGCTAGCTTTGCTTCACTTGGGGATTACAATTTTGCAGAACCAGGTGCATTAATTGGTTTCGCGGGTAGACGTATCATTGAACAAACTACACGTGAAAAACTACCTGATGATTTTCAAACAGCAGAATTCTTGTTTAAGCATGGGCAATTAGATCAAGTTATCCATCGTCATGATCTAAAGAATGTTTTAGGAACACTACTGAAGATGCATCAGAAGGGTGGGAATCCTGAATGAAGCAAATACTAGAATTTGAGAAGCCAATTGTTAATTTAAAGGAAAAAATTGCAGAGCTAAAGAAGTTTACTGGGGAAAGTGATATTGATTTATCAGAAGAAATTACTACCTTGGAAAAACGCTTAGCAGATTTAGAAGATGATATATATGGAAACCTTAAGCCTTGGCAACGTGTCCAAATGGCTAGACATCAGGAAAGACCAACAACATTAGATTATATTGCTGAACTATTCACAGATTTTCTTGAATTCCATGGTGATCGTAACTTTGGGGATGATGAAGCAATTGTCTCCGGAATAGCCTACTATAAGGGTGTTCCTGTAACCGTTATTGGACACCAACGTGGTAAAAATACGAAGGAAAATATTAGACGGAACTTTGGAATGCCACATCCTGAAGGGTATAGAAAGGCATTACGACATATGAAACAGGCTGATAAATTTAATCGCCCTATCATTTGTTTTATCGATACAAAGGGAGCAGACCCTGGTAAGGAGTCTGAAGAACGAGGTCAGAGTGAAGCTATTGCTAGAAATTTAATGGAAATGGCAGGTCTTAAGGTACCAATTGTTTGTATTGTAATTGGGGAAGGCGGTAGTGGTGGAGCATTAGCTTTAGGTGTTGGTGATCTTATTTTTATGCTCGAGAACTCTACTTATTCTGTAATCTCTCCAGAAGGTGCAGCTGCATTATTATGGAAGGATTCAGGACTTGCCCAAAAGGCTGCAGAATCGATGAAGATTACAGCTCCTGATTTATTTGAATTAGGTATAATTGATGAAATCATCGCTGAACCTAAAGGTGGAGCACATCGAAATATTAAACAACAAGCAGAAAACATTGACAAAGTGATTGAAAAATCTCTTGTTGAACTTAACAAATTGTCAGTAGATGAATTATTAGAGAAAAGATGGGAAAAATATAAACAAATTGGAGATTACAAGGAACATTAGAAAAGGATGTCTCAAGTTGGGGTTATTTCCCCACCTTGAGACGCTTTTTTTTATTGAGAAATAGTATAACCTATTTTTAAAGTGTTTTACTTATTAACCAAAAGAATTGATTAAGTAAGACATATTATAAATTACTTCCAAATATCGATGTTTTTGATTGATATTTTAGGATTTTAGCCTTATCTTGTAAATGGAGGCAAACATATTATCTAGTTTAAACTTCATGTTAGAGACTAGCATAATTGTAGTAAATCAATTCATCAAGTACATACTAAAAGAGGAAATATTATATTTTAGAGGTGAAACTAATTGAAGAGAATCGGAGTATTAACTAGTGGTGGAGATGCACCAGGAATGAATGCAGCAATCCGCGCGGTTGTTCGAAAATGTATTTACCATAATGTTGAAATATATGGAATTAACAATGGCTATCAAGGGTTAATTGAAGGTAATATTTTTAAAATGGATGTAGGTTCTGTTGGTGACATCATTCAGCGTGGTGGAACGATGCTTTATACTGCAAGAAGTGAAGAATTCAAAACTGAAGAAGGAAGACAAAAAGGTATTGAACAATTAAATAAATTTGGAATTGAAGGTTTGATCGTAATTGGTGGTGATGGTAGTTTTCGTGGTGCTCAGAAGTTAACTGAAAAGGGATTCCCATGTATTGGAGTACCAGGTACAATTGATAATGATATTTCAGGAACAGACTTCACAATTGGTTTCGATACAGCGCTTAATACGATTATTGAGGCGATTGACAAAATACGTGATACAGCAACATCACATGAACGTACCTATATAGTGGAAGTAATGGGAAGAGACGCTGGAGACCTAGCTTTATGGGCCGGCCTTGCAGACGGAGCAGAAAGTATACTAATTCCAGAGAAGAAAGATGACTTGGATGAGGTTATTGCACGTTTAAGACGTGGTGTGGAACGAGGTAAAAGACACAGTATCATTATTTTAGCAGAAGGTGTCGGTAGTGCATTTGATTATAGTGACCAAATAAAAGCAGCTACTAACCTGGAAACACGTGTTACTGTTCTTGGTCACATACAACGTGGAGGCTCTCCAACAGCTAATGACCGTGTTTTAGCTAGTCGTTTAGGCGCACAGGCTGTAGAGTTATTGTTGGAAGGAAAAGAAGGAAGAATGGTCGGTATACAAAAAAACCAACTAGTAGATCATGACATTAATGATATTTTGACGCAAAAACATTCTATTGATGAAGACATGTATAAGTTATCTAAGGAATTATCGATTTAATTTATAGGAGGCTTTTTATAATGAGAAGAACAAAAATTGTATGTACAATCGGACCAGCATCTGAATCCGTAGAAACATTAATCGATTTAATTGAGGCTGGAATGAATGTAGCTCGCTTAAACTTTTCCCATGGGGATTTTGAGGAACATGGCGCACGAATTAAAAATATTCGAGAAGCTGCAGAAAAAACAGGGAAAACGGTAGCAATATTACTAGATACAAAAGGACCAGAAATACGAACAGGTAATTTCAAAGAAGGACAAGCAGATCTTATTCAAGGGAATACGGTATATATTTCGATGAATGAGGTAGAAGGAACTGCAGAACGCTTTTCTATTACATATCCAGGCTTAATCGATGATGTCCATGTTGGATCTAAAATCCTATTAGACGATGGACTTATTGAATTAGAGGTAATTGATATTGATCAAGAAAAGAAAGAATTGAAAACTGTAGCTCTAAACTCTGGTCTAATAAAGAATAAAAAGGGAGTTAACGTTCCTAACGTAGCAGTTAACTTACCGGGTATTACTGATAAAGATGCAAAAGATATCGAATTTGGTATAGAACAAGGTATTGATTTCATCGCTGCATCTTTCGTTCGTAGACCATCTGATATATTGGAAATTAGAGAACTATTAGAGAATCATAATGCAAATCATATACACATCATTCCAAAGATTGAAAATCAGGAGGGTGTAGATAATATTGATAGTATTCTTGAAGTAAGTGATGGGCTAATGGTTGCACGTGGAGACTTAGGTGTTGAAATCCCTGCAGAAGATGTTCCACTTGTTCAAAAACAATTAATTCGTAAATGTAACACAGCTGGTAAACCTGTTATTACTGCAACCCAAATGCTGGATTCCATGCAAAGAAATCCACGACCTACAAGAGCAGAGGCATCTGATGTAGCGAATGCGATTTTTGATGGCACAGATGCAATCATGCTATCCGGAGAAACAGCTGCAGGAAGTTATCCTGTGGAATCAGTGAAGACTATGAATAATATTGCAGTAAAAACAGAAACGGCTCTAGATCATCAATCTATACTAAAAAATCGTAGTGAATCAGTAGATATGACAATTACCGATGCAATAAGTCAATCTGTTACGCACACTGCTATGAATTTAACTGCTAATGCAATTATTACACCGACAGAGAGTGGACATACTGCGCGGATGATATCTAAATATAGACCAAAGGCTCCAATCATCGCGGTAACATACAATGAGCGTATCAATCGCCAACTTTCTTTAGTTTGGGGTGTACATGCTATTACTGGCGCTAAAGCAAGCTCTACTGATGAAATGCTAGATGTAGCAATTGACCTTGGCCTTCAGGCAAATCTTTTGAATCATGGTGACCGAGTAGTAATTACAGCAGGTGTACCAGTTGGTGAAGCAGGGACAACTAACTTAATGAAAATACACATTATCGGTGATGTGATTGCAAGAGGACAAGGAATTGGAAAGAGAAGTGCATACGGAAAAGCGGTTATTGTGAAAAATTCAGAAGAAGCACTCAATAAAGTAAACCATGGTGATATTATCGTAACGTACGGTACCGATCGTGATATGATGCCTGCCATTGAAAAGGCATCAGGTATTGTCACCCTTGAAGGTGGACTTACATCTCACGCGGCTGTCGTTGGGTTAAGCTTAGGCATACCAGTAATCGTTGGTGTGGATAACGCATTTGAACAGATCCATGATGGCGAAGATATTACAATAGATGGTACTAAAGGTGATATCTATAGAGGCCATGCAGGAGTGCTTTAAAAAAGTTAAAGGAGGGATTCGTGTCCCTTCTTTTTTCCTATCATTTTAACAGGGAGGATTGTATATGAGATGGTTACTATTAGCTTTTCTTATTTTATCCGCTGCTGAAATTGGCTTATTTGTATGGGCGGGGAGTCTTATCGGACCTTGGTGGGTTGTTGCCATTATTGTACTAACTGGTTTTATTGGGGTGACCCTAGCCAAAAGAGAAGGTGTTGAAACTTGGAACCGTGCTCAACAATCTATGCACCATGGCCAAGTTCCAACTCAAGAAATACTAGATGGAATTTGTATATTAATTGGTGGTGTGTTCTTATTTGCTCCTGGTTTTATTACGGATGTAACTGGGTTTATCCTCGTTCTACCACAGTCGAGAAAGTTTGTTAAAGGAATTTTGACTAGCTTATTGAAAAAGTTATTGGACAACAATACCATTGTTATTCGCAGGAAATGGTAATTATCCTTTGACAAATTGGATCATTTTCATAAATATTCCGGACTGGAAGATTACATAGATAGAGATTAAGATAATTGGCGCTAACAAGACACCAGCGATTCCCCATAATTGGATGGTTACAAATAAGATGATTAAACTAACTAATGGATTAATTCCAATACTAGCTGAAATTATTTTTGGTTCAATCATTTGACGGACTATGATTACGGTCATATACAAAATACTTAGTCCAATCGTCATGGAATAATCTCCAGTTAAGAATGTATAGAGAATCCATGGAACAAAAATAATACCTGTTCCAATAACAGGAAGTAAATCAACGAGTGCTGCAATTCCTGCAATAGTTAGAGCGTGCTCTACTCCAATTATTGCTAGCCCAATAAAAATAATGACTGCAGATATAATGATCAAGATAAGCTGAGCTCGTAAATAACCTGAAAAAGCCTTTTTTATTCCAGTATGCAAATCGGAAATAAAGGTAAGCATGTTATTTGGAAGTAATTCTTTTAGCTTTTTAGTTATATTGTGCCAGTCATTTACCATCATGAACGTGGCTAATAAAATAAAAATAGTAATCGTTAAGGAATTTGGAAAGATTCCAACGAATTCAGGTAGTTGCATGATAAGCGATTGAATCATATTTGTCCCTGTATTTGCAATGTTTTCAAGAAACTCCGTTACGTTTTCTTGGATGGTAGTTTGATGTGAAGAATCTAGTGATCGGAAATAGGATAAAATAGACTGATAGAGCGGAAGAATATGTTGATTGATAATTTCTTCCATCAACTGCATAAATGAGTGGAAATAATTAGGGAACTTTTCCATCAGATAGGTTGTTCCACGGATAATTTCATTTACGAGTAGAAATAACAAACCGATCAGTAATATAAAGATGGAAGTAATCACAGTTAATGTAGCAAGGCTCCTGGGGATCTTCCATTGGTTTTCTAGGTACGTGACAGAAGGATTAATTAAAGCAGCCAACATAAAAGCTATCAAAAATGGATACATATACCCAATGGTAAATTTTAAGAAAATAAGAACTAAGACTGTAATAATACAAAGAAAAAGTCCTCTAATCATTGGATCAAACAACTGCTTGTACACTTTAACGACCCCATTTATTAGCATCTCTATAAAATCACTATATGTTAGTAAATGATGGAATATTAATAGTTGCGGTTAAAATAGCTTGAGGTTAGTAAACGGCTTGTTTCAGTTAACACCAAAGAAACTTGCAACAAGTTTTATGGAAGATTATTTCAGATATTTAAACGGTTTCATTTCACATTAATGGCAAAATACTTTATAATTAATTTTGGGGATGACAATATCCGATTAAATTACTAGGGAATTGTCGAAATAATTTAACATTATAATAAGCTTAATGTTAGAACAATATAGAAAAAGGAGAGGGTTTTATCTATGACAGCAACGAAGGGTCTTGAAGGGGTAGTAGCAACACAATCATCAATTAGTTCTATCATTGATGACCAACTAACTTATGTAGGTTATAGAATTGATGATTTAGCAGAGAATTCAAGTTTCGAAGAAGTAGTTTATTTACTATGGAATCTTAAATTACCAACAACAGCTGAATTAGAAACCTTTAAACAAGAACTTGCTAATAATATGGAAGTTCCTGAAGCGGTAATTGAACAATTACGTTCTTTTGATGTATCTAAAGTACATCCGATGGCAGTATTAAGAACTTCAATTTCTCTATTAGGTTTGTATGATGACGAGTCAGATGTAATGGAAGAACAGGCGAACAGACGTAAAGCAATTCGTCTACAAGCTAGAATTGCTACAATTGTTGCAGCATTTTCTCGTATTAGACAAGGGCTAGAACCTGTTAAACCATTAAAAGATGTAAGTTATGCGGAAAACTTTTTATATATGTTAAATGGTGAAAAGCCAAATGATATTGAAGTGGAAGCTATAAACAAGGCGTTAGTTTTACATGCCGATCATGAATTAAATGCATCTACTTTCACTGCTAGAGTTTGTGTTGCAACATTATCCGATATTTATTCTGGTATTACTGCTGCAATCGGAGCTCTAAAAGGACCTCTACATGGTGGAGCAAATGAAGCTGTAATGAAGATGTTGTCTGAAATCGGATCAGAAGAAAATGCTCTTCCATTTGTAAAGGAAAAACTAGCTAACAAAGAAAAAATTATGGGTATGGGACATCGTGTATATCGTAGTGGAGACCCAAGAGCAAAACATCTGAAGAAGATGTCTAAAGAGTTAACTGCCTTAACTGGTCAAGAAAAATGGTACAACATGTCAGTTCAAATAGAAGATTATATTAAACAAGAAAAAGGGCTACCAGCAAACGTGGATTTCTATTCTGCCTCTGTATATCATAGCTTAGGAATTGATCATGATCTATTTACTCCAATTTTTGCTATGAGCCGTGTATCAGGTTGGATTGCGCACATTTTAGAGCAATATTCTAATAATCGTTTAATCCGTCCGCGTGCTGAATATGTTGGACCAAATACGCAGGCATATGTATCAATTGAAAATCGCTAGAAGAGATTATTAAACAATTAATGTTAGTTCTAATAGCCGGTTACTCCGGCTATTATTACGATAAGCTACTAGAAAACTAGGAGGAATTTCTTATGACACAAGGTGAAAAAATTGTAGTTGAAAATGGTAAATTGAATGTACCGAACACTCCAGTGATCCCATTTATTGAAGGTGATGGAACTGGTCCTGATATCTGGGCGGCAGCAAGTCGTGTACTAGAAGCAGCAGTTGAAAAGGCTTATAACGGTACGAAAAAAATCGAATGGTTAGAAGTTCTTGCTGGTCAAAAAGCTTTTGATCAAACTGGTGAATGGTTACCTCAAGAAACGCTAGATAAAATTGATGAATATAAAATTGCTATTAAAGGTCCTCTTACAACACCAATCGGTGGAGGAATCCGTTCTCTAAACGTAGCACTACGCCAAGAACTAGATTTATTTACTTGCCTACGTCCTGTACGTTACTTTGAAGGAGTACCATCTCCGGTAAAACGTCCTGAAGATGTAGATATGGTAATATTCCGCGAAAATACAGAAGATATTTATGCGGGTATTGAATGGCAAAAGGGTTCTGACGAAGTGAAGAAAGTAATCGAATTCCTTAAAACTGAAATGGGAGTACATAAGATTCGCTTCCCTGAAACGTCTGGTATCGGTATTAAACCTGTATCCGAAGAAGGTACAAAGCGTCTAGTACGTGCAGCTATTGAATATGCACTTACAGAAGGACGTAAGAGTGTAACTCTAGTTCATAAAGGGAACATCATGAAATTTACAGAAGGTGCTTTTAAAGGCTGGGGTTATGAAGTTGCTGAGCAAGAGTTTGGTGATAAAGTATTTACTTGGTCTCAGTATGATCGCATCGTTGAAGAACAAGGTAAAGATGCAGCAAATAAAGCACAAGATGAAGCAGTTGCAGCTGGTAAAATCATCGTTAAAGATGCTATTGCTGACATCTTCTTACAACAAATTCTTACTCGTCCAAAAGAGTTTGATGTAGTTGCTACTATGAACTTAAATGGAGACTACATTTCTGATGCACTAGCTGCACAAGTTGGTGGAATTGGTATTGCTCCTGGAGCAAACATTAACTATAACACTGGTCATGCTATTTTTGAAGCAACTCATGGTACTGCTCCAAAATATGCTGGATTAGATAAAGTTAACCCTTCATCTGTTGTTCTATCTGGTGTGTTGATGCTTGAACACCTTGGATGGAGAGAAGCAGCTGATTTAGTTACAAAAGCGATGGATAAAACAATCGCTTCTAAAGTAGTAACATATGACTTTGCTCGTTTAATGGAAGGCGCTACAGAAGTTAAATGTTCTGAGTTTGCTACAGAATTAATTAAGAATATGGATTAATTTAGTCCTTGTAATAGTTATTTAAGAGCTCCATCCTACTTGTGGGATGGAGCTCTTTTTGTGTTGATTAGTGTTACCTTGACAACTATTATAATTGCAAGCTATTATTACTATAATAATAATGTTAGGAGGGTTGTTAATCGTGAGACTTCGATTTCCTACTTTGAACTAAGGCAATTTTATATGTTCAAAGACTCTGTCTGTAAGATAGGGTAACGGGAGTAGTCTGTCCACTTTTAACAACACCTATATCGTAATTAGAACATATGTGGTAAAAGAAAGACGGGATTATTGGCGTCTTTCTTTTTTTATTTTCAATAATTTAAGAATCCTTTACACAGACAAGAGCTTTGAACTTCAGAAAGGAGCTTAGCAATGATGACGCTTTTATTTTATTGATATGAGCTTAAGGTACTTATAAGCTCGTATCGATCTAAGCTATCGATACGGAATAATATAAATTTCGGAGGTAGCAATAATGGAAAATATTTTATTTGAGTTAGAAAATGTTATTATTCGCGTTTTAGAGAAAGAAATTTTAAAGATAGATAGATTAGCAGTACATCAATTTGATCGGATTGGAATTGTTGGGAGAAATGGTGCAGGCAAAAGCACACTCCTCAAACTACTTGCTGGTAAAAGACAACCAACAGTTGGCAGAATTAGTAGACTGGTGGAACCATCCTATTTTGACCAATTGGCAAAATATAACGAAACAAGCGAAGCGGATGGTGCTCTTACTTCGAAATTAGGTGTCTCACAAGTGACGAATCACCCCAGTGGTGGAGAGGAAACTAGACTAAAGCTTGCACAACTATTTACGACATACCGCGAAGCAATTTTAATGGATGAACCTACAACGCATCTTGATAAAACTGGCAAAGACTTTCTGGTTAATCAGCTTACGTATTATTATGGGGCTCTCGTAATTGTAAGTCATGATAGAAGTCTATTAGATGATCTAGTTACAACGATTTGGGAAGTAGTTGACGGCAAAGTAACCGTTTATAAAGGAAATTACTCAGCATATGCCGCCACTAAACAGGTAGAGGTAGAGCAAAAAAGGCTGGCATATGATTCATATGTGAAGGAAAAGGAGCGACTAGAAAAAGCAGCAACTGAAAAAATGGCAAAAGCACAAAAAATACTTGCATCTTCTAAAGCAAAACAAAAAGGAAAAGAAAAACCAAGTAGATTAGGAAAAACGAAGTCAAAAGGTACTAGCCAGAAGGGAATGCACCGTGTAGCTAAATCAATAGAACAACGGATTCAAAATCTGCCAGAGGTTACACCTATCAAAAACGAAGGAAAAATTACATTTCTTCAGTCTGATACAGTAGCACTACATAATAAATTTCCAATTATGGCAGATAATCTAACTATAGAAGTTCCGCAGTGTATCCTACTCGAACAAGTTAGTTTTCAAATGCCCCTAGGGAAAAAGATTGCAATTACTGGTCCTAATGGTGCAGGGAAAAGCACGTTACTTCATTATTTAATAACTGGGAAAGAAGGGTTAACTTTATCGCCAAAGGCTAAGATAGGTTCATTCTTGCAAAAAAGTTATCGTTTCGAAACAGATGAAACTGTACTTTCTTTCCTGAGGAATAGAACGGATCAAAATGAAGGTGTATTACGGTCTGTGTTAAATCGAATGCAGTTTGCAGGAACAGATTTACAAAAAGAGGTATGTTCATTAAGTGGCGGTGAGGCCGTACGTTTACAACTTTGTTTACTGTTTTTAGGTAAGTATAATATTTTAATCTTAGATGAACCAACTAACTTTTTGGATATTGATGCATTAGAAGCGTTAGAGCAGTTTATTGAAGGCTATAAGGGAACAATCATCATCGTTTCTCATGACAAAACGTTTATCAATGAAGTATCAGACATCGAATACGAAATTGACCCAGTCAGTAAGTCTATCAATCAAGTTAGATGAAAACTCTGGGATGTTCTAGGGATCAACCCCTAGAACATCCGCCTCTATATTGTAAAGATTTATTTACAATAGCTTTCTATTATGTTCTTTATTTGATTTTCATTGTAAGATGAAGATAGGTATTATGGAAATGGTAGCATAGAAGAAATGGGGAATTAAACATGAATGAAAAAGTGCTTATTGTAGATGACGAGATGTCTATTGTAACGTTATTAAAGTTTAACTTAGAAAAAGTAGGATTTATTACAGATGTTGCTTATGACGGTCTAGAAGCAATTCGAAAAGCAGACGATAATAACTATGACTTTATTATTCTTGATTTAATGCTTCCAGAAATGGATGGTATTGAAGTGTGTAAGCACTTGAGAAGAAATCAAATTGATACACCGGTTCTTATGCTGACAGCGAGAGACGAAGAGTTTGATAAAGTTCTCGGATTAGAAATAGGAGCAGATGATTACTTAACAAAGCCATTTAGCCCTAAAGAAGTCATTGCTCGAATTAAAGCTATTTTGAGAAGAACGAATGTTACTTCTCCCAATCAAACTAAGCAAATTAAGATTGGTGAGCTAACCATTTTCCCAGAACGTTATGAAGCGGAGAAGAATGGTGAAACACTAACCTTTACCCGAAAAGAATTTGAATTATTGCATTATCTAGCAACACATAAAGACAAAGTGCTGTCTAGGGATCAATTACTTTCAGCCGTTTGGGATTATGATTTCGTTGGGGATACAAGGATTGTTGATGTGCATGTGAGTCATTTAAGAGAGAAGATTGAACCAGATACAAAGAAACCAATATATATTAAGACCATTAGAGGACTTGGGTACAAAATGGAGGAGCCAACGTGAGGTTTTTATCGTTAAAACCAATTATTCGTTATGCAATTATTATTTTTATGATTGTTGCTATAACAGGTATTATATTTAGTCAATTCATGGAAAATTATATTGTAATAGTACTAGTTTTACTAACAGAATATATCATCTTGATGATGATGTTAAATTATGTATTTGAGAAGTATGTCAAACCAATTAAAAAAGCTACGGATACGCTGGATGAATTAGTTCGAGGGAATTTTCGGGCAAGGATGCACCACCCTGTGACGGGAAGTATGGCTTCCTTACTCATGAAGATTAATAAACTAGCACGTAGCTTAAGTGAATTATCCATTAACGAAAAAATTCACGCGGAACAATTAACGACAGTTATTGAAAATATTCAAAGTGGATTAGTTTTAATTGATGAAAAAGGATATATCCATCTTGTAAATAAGAACTTTCTTAATTTGTTTGGTAAAAATGATGGGGATTTTATTGGCTATTTGTATTACGATGTCCTAGATAATGAAAAGATTCATAAGACGATCCAACAAACATTTTTATACGAGGAAACAGTAAAAGACTCCGTCAGTATAGAAAAAAAAGAAAAACTTCACTTCGAAATAATAGGAGCACCAATCTTTGATGAAAAAAATATACTTAAAGGCGCAGTACTCGTTTTATATGAAATAACCGAACTTAAAAAATTAGAAACGATGCGTAAAGATTTCGTTGCAAATGTCTCACACGAATTGAAAACACCGATTACTTCCATTCGGGGATTTTCTGAGACATTACTAGATGACGATTTAAGTGATAAAGAAATAGCTAGGCATTTTTTAGGTATAATTAATGAAGAGAGTAAGAGACTTCAGACGTTAATTCAAGACCTATTAACATTATCTAAATTAGAGAAAGAAGATTCCCGATTAGAATTAACCGATTTAAATTTTGAACATGTTGTACAGGAAGTTATACCAGTTCTGAAGCAACAAGCTGATAAAAATGGAATTATATTACAAATAGATTGTCCAGAGAATCTTAAATTTAAAGCAGATCGCACTGGGATAAAACAGGTTATCATTAATTTAATTGCCAATGCAATTAGTTACACCCCGAAAAATGGCGAAGTAACGTTATTGGTAGAGGAGCAAGAGAAGTATATACACCTTATGGTTAGGGATACTGGAATAGGTATACCGAAAGAAGCTTTAACAAGAATATTTGAACGTTTTTACCGGGTCGACAAAGCAAGAAGTAGAAATACAGGCGGCACCGGACTGGGGCTAGCCATCGTTAAGCATATAGTTGAACTGCACAATGGAAAAATAGAAGTAGAAAGTGAAGTAAATGTTGGGACCACTTTCCATATCTATTTTCCAAAAGAGAAAGCATCCTTACAATAGGATGCTTTTTAAATTGGTCAATCTTTTTACGCAGTGTTACTTAAATGGTAAAATAGACTAAAAGCGTGATTCGGAAATGGAGGAAATATACCAATGACTAAAAAATTAGTTCTAATAGATGGAAATAGTATTATATACCGTGCCTTTTTTGCTCTTCCTTTATTAAATAACGATAAAGGTGTGTACACAAATGCGGTTTATGGATTCACAACCATGCTGCTACGTATTTTAGAGGAACAAAAACCGACACATATACTTGTAGCTTTTGATGCAGGTAAGACAACGTTTAGACATAGTACATACAAAGAATATAAAGGTGGCCGACAAAAGACACCACCTGAACTGTCTGAGCAGTTCCCACTTGTAAAGGAACTACTTGATGCTTTCAACATTCGTCATTATCAGCTAGATCAATACGAGGCAGACGATATCATCGGAACATTGTCAAGGCAAGGAAAGAAGAATGACTTTGAAGTTGCTGTAATTTCTGGAGATAAAGATATGCTTCAACTTATATCGGATAAGGTTACTGTCAATGTGACGAAAAAAGGAATTTCGGAAGTAGAAGCATACACGCCAGACTATTTATTAGAGAAGATGGAAATTACTCCAGAACAAATTATTGAATTGAAGGCATTAATGGGCGATAACTCGGATAATATTCCTGGTGTACCAGGGGTAGGAGAGAAAACAGCAACTAAACTATTAAAACAGTACGAAACTTTAGAAAATATATATGATCATCTCGATGAAGTTAGTGGGAAAAAATTAAAAGAAAATTTGACCAACCATAAAGAAGATGCATTTATGAGTCGAGAGCTTGCAACCATTAACTGTGAATCTCCTATTGAAGTAACAGTAGATGAACTTTCTTATAGTGGATACACAAGCGAAAATGTAGCTAAGATTTTTCAGGATTTAGGTTTCCAATCATTATTGAGTCGTGTTGGTGCAGATGAAGTTATTGAGGAAACGAAAGAGGAACTGGAAGACCTAGACTATACCATCGTAGATAAGGTAAGTTCAGACATGTTTACCGGTGAGGAAGCATTAGTAATCGAAATGCTTTCTGACAGTTATCACACCGCACCTATTGAAGGAATTGGGGTAACCAACAACGAGAAAGCCTACTTCATTCCAACTGAAGTAGCTATTGAATCGAAGGAGTTTAAACAATGGGCAGAGGATTCCAACAGTAAGAAAATAGTATTTGATGCTAAACAATCTGTTGTATCACTACTTAAAAAAGGAATTCACTTAAGAGGGATCACATTTGATGTTTTACTCGCTTCATACTTACTAGACCCATCTGAAAATAATCATGACATTCCAGCTATTGCTCATCGTATAGGCTTAAAGGCGGTACGTAATGATGAAGAGGTATACGGTAAAGGGGCAAAATTGAAGGTTCCTGAACAGGACGTTCTAGCCGAACACGTGGTAAGAAAGGCAAGTATGCTAAGAAAGCTAGAAGATAAAATGGAAAAAGAACTACGAGAACACGAACTTTACACGTTGTTAAAAGAGCTAGAAATGCCATTAGCGCTTATCCTGGCTGAAATGGAGCACACAGGAGTAATCGTTGATATTCCACGATTAGAGGAAATGGGAGCAGAGTTAAAACAACGATTAGATGAAGTAGAGCAAGAAATTTATGAATTAGCTGGGGAAACATTCAACATAAATTCTCCGAAACAATTAGGACCAATTCTTTTTGAGAAATTAGGATTACGGGTTATCAAGAAAACGAAAACAGGCTATTCCACAGCTGCAGATGTCCTAGAACAGCTGCATAATGACCATGAAATTATTGCGAAGATACTTCTTTATCGTCAACTAGGGAAATTGCAGTCGACCTATATTGAGGGATTACTGAAGGTTGTGGATAAGAGAACTAGTAAAATACACACACGTTATAATCAAGCATTAACCCAAACAGGTAGGCTAAGTTCGATTGATCCGAACCTACAAAATATCCCAATTCGTATTGAAGAGGGACGGAAAATCAGACAGGCATTTGTTCCTTCTGAAAAAGATTGGATCATGTTTGCTGCTGATTATTCCCAAATTGAATTACGAGTATTAGCTCATATCGCTAATGATGAAAAATTAATCTCCGCTTTTAAAAAGGGAGAAGATATTCATACCCAAACAGCCATGGATGTTTTCCATGTCGATAAAGAAGAAGTGACCTCAAATATGCGTAGGCAGGCGAAGGCAGTTAACTTCGGGATTGTCTATGGAATTAGTGATTTTGGTCTTTCTCAGAGCTTAGGTATAACGCGCAAAGAAGCAAAACTATTTATTGAACGGTATTTAGAAAGTTATCCAGGAGTAAAAGCCTATATGGATGATATCGTTCAAGAGGCTAAACATAAAGGCTATGTTACAACCCTGATGAATCGCAGAAGGTATTTACCAGAAATTACGAGCCGTAACTTCAACTTAAGAAGCTTTGCGGAAAGAACTGCGATGAACACACCAATCCAAGGTACTGCGGCTGATATTATTAAGCAGGCAATGATTGATTTACATGAAAAACTTCGGGATGAAAATATGCAAGCACGCATGCTTCTTCAAGTGCATGATGAATTAATTTTGGAAGCACCAAGAGAAGAACTTGAGAAACTGAAAGAGATTGTGCCAGCTATGATGGAAAATACGGTTGAATTAAAAGTTCCGCTAAAAGCAGATTATGCATATGGAAACAGTTGGTATGATGCAAAGTAAGGAGAAATAGGAATGCCAGAGCTACCAGAAGTTGAGACCATACGAAATACCCTAAAACGATTTGTATTAAATCGAACCATTAATGATGTTAGCGTTTATTGGGGAAAGATTATTAAAAAACCGGATGATGTGGAACATTTCAAGAAGCTTTTGATTGGTCAAACTATCCATGATATTAAGCGAAAAGGAAAGTTTCTCTTGTTTGAATTAGATGACTACACCATGATTTCTCATCTGCGAATGGAAGGGAAATATAGTGTGCATTACAAGGATGAACCAGTTAAAAAGCACACCCATGTGATATTTTCCTTTACGACAGACGAAGAATTAAGGTATAACGATGTTCGAAAATTCGGCACGATGCACATCGTTCATAAAGGTGAGGAGTTCATTCAAAAGCCTCTAAACCAACTTGGGCCTGATCCGTTTGATAAGGAATTTACACTCGATTACTTTTATAAAAAGCTTAAAGCCACGAACCGGTTTATAAAAGCGGTATTATTGGACCAGACGGTTGTTGCGGGATTAGGAAATATATATGTAGATGAAACATTATTTAAATCTGGCGTACATCCGCTTAGGAAAGCTAATAAACTCACTAAAAAAGAAGTACAGGAAATCCGCAAACAAGCTATTCTAACCCTTGAAGAAGCAGTGGCACAAGGTGGAACGACAATTAGGTCCTATGTGAATAGTCAAGGGGAAATGGGAATGTTCCAACAAGAACTAGCAGTGTATGGCCAAGAGAATGAGGCTTGTCCAAACTGTGGAAGCCCAATAACGAAGATGAAGGTTGGCGGACGCGGAACTCATATATGTTTACAGTGTCAGAAGCTCTAAAGGAGAATGGTTATGGCTTTAGTGATTGGATTAACAGGAAGTATTGCAAGTGGGAAAAGCACAGTGTCATCTATGTTTAAGGAACTTCAAATACCAGTTATCGATGCTGACCTGATAGCAAGAGAGGTAGTAAAGCCTGGAGAGCCTGCACTCGATGAAATTGTTAGTGAGTTTGGCGAGAAAGTGTTATTTCCAGATGGTACGCTTAATCGGAAAAGCTTAGGGACTATTATTTTTTCTGATGCAGAAAAGCGAACTAAATTAAATGCAATTGTTCATCCTGCTGTGAGAAAACGCATGCTAGAAATGAAGGAATTTTACATTAATAAGGGAGGAAAATGTGTGGTAATGGATATTCCCTTATTATTTGAAAGTAAACTGACACATATGGTAGATAAAATTCTAGTTGTATTTGTGGATGAAGCAGTTCAATTGCAGCGATTAATGGAGAGAGACGGATCAACGAGAGATGAAGCCTTACAACGAATCCAATCCCAAATCCCAGTAAAAGAAAAAGTCCGACTTGCTGATGTGGTGATTGATAATAATGGTACTATTGAAAACACCCGTAATCAATTAGAAGGGAAACTTAGAGGATGGAACTTAATTTAGGTGTGTACCCAAGGAGCTGATCTATACAATAACACAAAGAGGGACAAAAACCTCTTTGTGTTTTTTTGCGTATTAATACTTCCAATTTGAAACAAATGTGTTATACTATATTTAAAAATTAACGAATATAGTATATCATAATCAGGAGGCTTATCATGAGTAAAACTCGAGTTGCTATTAGTGGATTTGGACGCATTGGAAGAATGGTATTTAGGCAAGCAATTATTGATTCTAATTTAGAGGTTGTAGCAATTAATGCTAGTTATCCTTCAGAAACCTTAGCACACCTTATTAAGTATGATAGTGTTCATGGTATTTTTAACGAAGAAGTGAAAGCGATTACTAATGGGCTAGAGGTGAACGGCCAACGTGTTGAGCTTGTTAACTCTAGAGAGCCTGATAAATTACCTTGGTCTAAGCTTGATATTGATGTAGTCATTGATGCAACTGGTAAGTTTAAAACAAAAGAATCAGCTGGCTTACATTTAACTGCTGGTGCGAAAAAAGTAGTCATTACAGCACCGGGGAAGCAAGTTGACAAAACTATCGTTATGGGTGTAAATCATGAAGATTATGATGAAAATCATGATGATGTAATCTCTAATGCTTCTTGCACAACAAATTGCTTAGCTCCAGTTGTAAAAGTATTGGACGAAAATTTTAAGATTGTTAATGGACTAATGACTACTGTTCATGCATTTACGAATGACCAAAAGAATTTAGATAATCCACATAAGGATCTTCGTCGTGCTAGAGGCTGTACTCAATCCATTATTCCTACGTCGACTGGTGCTGCAAAAGCATTAAGTGAGGTATTGCCACACCTGAAAGGGAAGTTACACGGAATGGCATTACGAGTTCCTACACCAAATGTGTCCTTGGTGGATTTAGTTGTAGATGTAGAAGAACCAGTAACTGCAGAGATTGTAAACAATGTATTTAGAGATGCAGCTGCTAATGAATTAGCTGGAATTATTCAATACAGTGATGAGCCATTAGTATCGATTGATTACACTACTTCAGAATACTCCGCAATCATTGACGGTTTATCAACGATGGTGATGGAAGATAACAAAATCAAAGTATTAGCATGGTATGATAACGAGTGGGGTTACTCTACTAGAGTAGTTGATTTGGTGAAATATGTAGGAAGCTATTTGAACGCAAAAAAGGTCTCTATATCCTAATTGTAATGATGTCAATAATTAGAGGAGCTAAAGATTAACTAGCTCCTCTATTATATTGTCTATTTTTCTGTGACGTATATTGTTTAATTGTATTTTCTCCCTATCTATTACATGATATGAGAATCTAGTCGTTTTAAAATTTTGCTGGGGTTAATCTACAAAACATGTTAAAATAAATAGAGTTATAGTATACGGAATTAGGAGTTGGAAAGCATGTCTTTTGGAAAGAAATTGTCACGTTTTTTTTATAATCAAGCTGAAACATCAGATAACCATTGGGATAAGGAATTGCAAACTCGATATTATAAAACAACGAAAGACAAAGGACTTGCTATATTAGAACAGTTAGTTCAAGGTAGTCAAAACTATCAATTGAATTCCATTTCTGCTGAGCATGGAGAGATTAGTTTCCGTATCGTTAAAGGGAAAAAAGCGTTTGTGATAGCAACTGTTATTATGGTTCGTCCATATCAAACAGCAATAGACTTTAACGTCTCTAGCGAATCGGGATTACCATTTGACTTTGGGCATAGTTCCAAATTAGTTAAGCAACTTTATGAAAAATTAAATAAAGAATTACAATTAATAGATAAAAATTAAGAAGTGACTGATAGATGAGTGGGGTTAATTAAATGAGATGTTCAAATTGCCAAAATAAGAATACAAAGGTTTTAGACTCTAGACCGATTGAAGAGGGACGTTCTATCCGAAGAAGACGGGAATGTGAAAAATGTGGTTATCGTTTTACGACATTTGAGCGGATTGAGGAAGTTCCTCTAATAGTTGTAAAGAAAGATGGAACGAGACAGGAATTTAGCCGTGAAAAGCTTGTTCGTGGATTAATAAAAGCATGTGAGAAGAGACCAGTTTCTATCGAAAAGATTGAATCTATTGCTTTTGACGTGGAAAAAGAATTAAGAAATTCCGGTGCGTCTGAAATTGATAGCAATGAAGTAGGGGAAAAGGTGATGGAACGACTTTCATCGGTTGATGACGTTGCCTACGTGCGATTTGCTTCTGTATACCGTCAATTTAAAGATATTAACGTTTTTCTTGATGAATTAAAAGATCTAATTCAAACCGATAAAAAGGGTTAATAATAGACTAAAGAAAGAAGGGTTAAGATGAACATTGGAAAGATATTGCCTGTCGATGGTTATACAGTTGTGTTACAAGGTAATTTCCCTGTTGATTATTCAAAATCATTAACCCATCTTTATCAGCCACTACTTGGTATTAAAGCCGTGAGTCTATATCAAACGTTACTGAATGAAATGGATTTTCAGACAGAGATGTCCACTCAGACTCACCATACATTAATGAACTACTTAAATATTTCATTAGTAGAAATCTATGAAGCAAGATTAAAATTGGAAGCAATTGGATTATTAGAAACCTTTGAGGATAAAACTACTGATCAAACAGTTTTTCACTATATGTTACAAAAACCATTCTCTCCAGCAGACTTTTTTAGAGATGCCATGTTATCCCAATTACTGCTTCACCATGTCGGGAAAGATAAATTCACACTATTGAAATCTCATTACCTTAGACAAGAGCAACAACCAATGGGAAGAAATATTACTGCCTCATTTGGAGATGTTTTTGATACCATCCATTCTAATTTCGATGCAGTACAGAACGTTAACCGTATTCCAGATACTGCCGGACCGCAGTTGGATACGCTTGACTTTTCATGGATGGAACAGATGTTAAAATCAAGAATGATACCTTATAAGCGAGTTTTGACAACGGAAAATAAGCGAATCATTAATCAAATGATGCAATTATATGGACTAGCGGAATATGAAGTTGAAAAATGTGTATTATGGGCTTTAACGGACGAAAATAAGCTTGATATGGAAGAATTTAAAGAGGCTTGTCATGATACATTTAAAAATTCTCGTAAAGTAGCTACAATCCAATTATTACCTAAACAACAACAGGATAATGCTCAAGTAGTTCCGTATAAACAGAAGGAATCAATGACAAAAGAGGAGCAGCTCATTAATGAATTAGAAACTATATCTCCTAAACAATTATTAGAAGATTTATCCAGTGGAAATCATGCTTCTGAATCAGATTTAAAAGTTATCCGTGAGATTATGACTACACAAGGGTTACCTTCTCCAGTCATGAATGTATTAATTCATTATGTCTTGCTCCAAACGAACATGAAGCTATCTAAGGCATATTTAGAGAAAATAGCTAGTCATTGGTCTCGGGCTAATTTAAAATCTGCTAAAGAAGCAATGATGTTTGCAAAGAAAGAAAAGGAACGTTATCGTGATTCTATAGAGAAAAAACAGAAAAACTATCAAAATTATAAAAAGCAAGGTACAAGAACTGAAGTAGTTCCAGATTGGTTTAAAGCCCGCAATCAAAAAACAAATCAACCAAGTAAAACAGTTGCCTCCGTTGATTTGGAACGTGAGAAAGAAGAGATAGCAACTTTACTCCAACAATACTCTAGTAGTTCAAAAAATAATTAGTGCCAAGGATGATTGACATGAAACCAGTACAATCCTCATTAAAGAAATGGATGGAAAAAAACGAAAACTTTCAAGAGAATTATACTAGAATTAAGAATGATGTTTTGAATGACCCGGAAATAAAAGAATTTCTATCCTTACATCCAGAATTAGCCCAACGTGAAATCGAGAAAAACCTTATAAAATTATATGAATATAAATCACAATCAAAGCAATGTGATCAATGCTCCTCTCTTGGTGGGTGTAAGAATATGCTCCCTGGGTATTCTCCGATTCTACGTATAGAAAATAATGAAATACATTTATCCTATGAAAAGTGTCATAGCCGGGTTGCTTATGAAAAGGAGCAACAACAACAGAATCTTATACAAAGCTTATATATGCCTAAAGAGATATTGGAAGCAACTATTGATGGTATAGATAATGACCCGAATAGAAGTAAAGCTATACGTGAAATCATCCAATTTCTTAGTCAAGTTAAAGAGGGGATTCCAAAGCGTGGCTTATACTTGTATGGACCATTTGGTGTAGGGAAAACATATTTTTTAGGTGCTATTGCTAATGAACTTAAAAAATATAACATCTCTTCCATGTTAATCTACATGCCGGAGTTTAGTAGGGAGATTAAATCTTCCATTAAAGATGATTCTATTAATGAGAAAATCGATTATTTTAAAAAAGCTGATGTATTAATGTTAGATGATATTGGTGCTGAATCACAATCGGCTTGGTTCCGGGATGAAATCTTAGGAGCAATATTGCATTATCGCATGATGGAAAGATTACCGGTATTCTTTACGTCTAATTATAGTATGGATCAACTTGAAGACCATTTAGCAAAAACTAATCGTGGGGATATCGAGGCAGTAAAAGCAGGTAGAATTATGGAACGGATTAGACAAGTGAGCTCAGAAGTTCCTATCTTTGCTGATAATAGAAGAATAAAGTAAAAGCTAGTAAAAGTTATTTTATACTGGCTTTTTTTCTTTATATTACCGTTAATTCAACCACTCGCGCATTCATAATCTTTTTTACTAAAGTTACTAGTTTTAATGGATTAATCATTTTTTAAAATGTATGTCCATATAATGTAACAGTTTGGTTTTGGATGAGGGTGATGAGGTTAAATGAACGTTTATTTTTCTTCGAATAAAGAAGTAATTAGTTTTTGTGAGCAATTATTTCGTTATAACAAAAAGATTGAATTACACTGGAAAACTCATGATGATTGGGGGAATCACTTAAAGGTTGAGTACCATCAAGCGGATAATGAATTAGTTGATTCGATTGTAAAATCAATGGTGGACGTTTTTGTTAATCATCGATTATCGGGTATTATTAAGGAGATTACGGAAGTATATTATTATTTTTCTAATCAGGATGAAATTGAAAAGATCTTAGATATTACACACTGGTTACTCGCTGGAGAAGACGACGAAAGTGTACAAGTTAGAAAACAAAAGGATGATCCATTACCATTGCTTTATTCATTATTTGTTTCTAATGTAAAAAACACAACAGCCATTCATTTTGATTCAATTGTGAAATTTAGATTAAAAGTGTTTAAGGATTACTTAATTAATATCGTAGGTTTAGCTATTGATGAATATAAGCGGGAAGAAGATCACCAGGAATTTGTTAATATGTTAAGAGAATATGTCGTAAAAAAAGAGCCGATTTTTAATGTTATTCATATATTACAAGGAAACACATTTTCTTTCTTTAAGGCAGACGGAAAAAAGTTTTCACGTATGGAACTCAAAATGTTGATGCAGAAAGAGCCATTGTATATCGTAGGATTAGATGAAGATGAATTAAATTTAGGGCCACTAATAGCGATGGCCCCTCGGAAAATAAAAATTTACGGGGATCATCCTTCTGAACCGAAAACACTAACAGTTATTAATGTATTTCAGGAGAGAGTGGATTTCGAACCATTTAATAAGTTTCCTTTTCCTTTTTATATAAAAAATAATAACAGGACTTGATTATCCTTGAAACTAGCGCTATAATGTGGATTATACTTAAAATATTTATCAGTAAAGATAAGGACATGATCATTTGAATCCTGTTATGTTTAAGAGAGGGAAGCCTAGGCTGAAAGCTTCCTCATGCAGCCAGATGATTACCACCTTTGAACTCTACTTTCGAATTTTAGTAGATGGTAGCGTATATCTGCGTTAAAGATTGAAGCCGTATTAATTTACGGGAATTAGGGTGGAACCACGTGACCAACGCTCGTCCCTTTGCATATGTGCAGAGGGATGGGCGTTTTTTAATTTCAGTGACTTGCCATAACCGCGTCCCGATTACACTCCGCTTTCCGCGGGCGGCTGGTGAGCCAGGCAACTACTTGAATTTACTTCATTGCTGCCTTGCACCGAGGAAGCCTACTGCGTAGCGTTACTTGCAGACGCAGGTGCATTCTCGGGGTCTCACCGATGCCTTTTCTCCCGCAGGAGTCTACGTGTAATCGGAACGCTAAGAGCACACTATAAAATAATCACTCTTCCACTCAATAAATCTTTTATCTCTATAAATTAAATAAATAGGAAAAAGGAGTGTTAATCATGGCAGACATTACAATTGTTTTTCCAGATGGAGCAAGTAAGGAGTTTCCTCAAGGAACGACTGGAGAAGATATCGCAGCTTCTATTTCACCTGGATTAAGAAAACAAGCATTAGCTATTAAATTAGATGGTAAGCAATATGATTTAAAGCGTGAATTAGATCATGGTGGGGCAATCGAGATCATTACGTATAAGAATGAAGATGGCGTTGAGATTGCACGTCACTCAACAGCCCATCTAATGGCACAAGCAATTAAACGTCTATACAAAGATGTTAAATTTGGTGTTGGTCCAACTATAGAAGAAGGATTTTACTATGACTTTGATATGGAAGAGAAAATCACACCAGAAGACCTTCCTAAGATTGAAAAGGAAATGAAGCGCATTGTAGATGAGAATTTACAAATTGAGCGGGTGGAAGTTTCACGCGATGAAGCTAAAAAAATGTTTGAGGAAATTGGCGATGACTTAAAGCTTGAACTAATTGACGCCATTCCAGAAGATGAGCAAGTTACGATTTACAAGCAAGGAGAATTCTTCGACCTATGCCGTGGAATTCATGTGCCATCTACAAGCAAATTAAAGGCGTTTAAGCTACTTAGCATCTCTGGTGCATACTGGAGAGGGGATAGCAATAATCAACAGCTACAGCGCATCTATGGTACTGCATTTGAAAAGCCTGCTCAAGTTGAAGAGTACCTACAAATATTAGAAGAACGTAAAGAGCGTGACCACCGTAAACTTGGTAAAGAGTTAGGAATCTTTACAGTTAACCAGAAAGTAGGGCAAGGATTACCACTTTGGTTACCAAAAGGTGCAACTATCCGACGACAAATCGAGCGCTATATTGTTGATTTAGAAGAACGCTTAGGCTACGACCATGTGTATACACCAGTACTTGCCAATGTAGATTTGTATAAAACAAGTGGACACTGGGATCATTACCATGAGGATATGTTCCCTACCATGCAAATGGATAACGAAGAATTAGTTCTCCGCCCAATGAACTGCCCACACCACATGATGATTTTTAAAAATCAATTATGGAGCTATCGCAATCTTCCAGTTCGTATTGCAGAACTAGGAACAATGCATCGTTATGAAATGTCTGGTGCATTAGCTGGACTACAACGTGTTCGTGCAATGACTCTAAATGATGCGCATATTTTCGCACGTCCAGATCAATTAAAAGAAGAATTTATCCGCGTAGTTGAGTTAATTCAACACGTGTATAAAGATTTTGGCATTGAAGATTATTACTTCCGCTTATCATATCGCGATCCAGAAGATAAAGAGAAATACATCGACAATGATGAAATGTGGGAAAAAACACAAGGCCTTCTAAAAGAAACAATGGAAGATATGAACCTAGAATATGTGGAAGCGGAAGGCGAAGCAGCGTTCTACGGACCGAAGCTTGATGTACAAGTAAAAACAGCCCTGGGTAAAGATGAAACTTTATCTACTGTACAGATTGATGTTCTATTACCAGAGCGCTTTGAACTTTCTTATATTGGAGAAGACGGTAAAGAACATCGCCCAGTTGTACTTCACCGTGGTGTCGTTTCAACGATGGAACGTTTTGTGGCATTCTTACTGGAAGAATACAAAGGGGCATTCCCAACTTGGCTAGCACCAACTCAAGTAAAAGTAATTCCAGTGTCGCCAAATGCTCACCTTGATTATGCGAAGAAAGTAGCAGAAAAGTTACAATTCCAAGGGGTTCGAGTTGAAGTGGATGAGCGTGATGAGAAAATTGGATATAAGATCCGTGAGGCCCAAACTGAAAAAATTCCATTTGCTCTTGTTGTTGGAGATAAAGAAGTGGAAGAAGAAGCTGTCAATGTAAGAAGATATGGTGAGAAAAATTCCGAAACACTTGCCTATAATGACTTTGAAAAACTAATCAAAGAAGAAATAGATAAAAAGGTTTTGCGCAAAAAGAAATAGGCAAAGATGTATATAGGGTTTCAAAAAAAGGATAAGTAGTGTATACTAGATATGAAACAAAGGGTTGACAATTTATTCAAGGCTATGGTAATCTATAAAAGTTGAATAAAATTGAATGATCTGATGACAAGTAGAGGCACCCGCTTCTCACCTGTTCAACGCATATTTGTAGTTGACTGGTTAACATCTTTTTAGAACGTCTAAAGATATGTGGGTGCATTTGTGTGCCCACATTTTTTGTTTGAATAGAACTTGTCAGGTAATGGATCAGACCCTAAATAAATTTGGAGGTGGCTGGCTATTAGCAAAGATATGAACGTTAATGAAAAGATTCGTGCGAAAGAGGTACGATTGATTGATTCAAATGGTGATCAACTTGGTGTGAAATCACGTCAAGACGCATTAGAGCTTGCACAAAAACAAAATTTAGATTTAGTTTTAGTTGCACCTACTGCAAAACCACCAGTAGCAAGAATCATGAATTACGGTAAATACCGTTACGAGCAACAAAAGAAAGAAAAAGAAGCTCGTAAAAACCAAAAGATTATTAACGTGAAAGAAGTACGCTTTACTCCTGGAATTGGTGCACATGACTTTGATACAAAGTTGAAAAACGCACGTAAATTCTTAGAAAAAGGCGACAAGGTAAAAGCAGCTGTTCGTTTCCGCGGACGTGCAATTACACACAAGGAGCTTGGGCAAGAGGTATTAGATCGTTTTGCAGAAGCGGTAAAGGATATCGCAACTGTAGAGTCTAAGCCTAAAATGGAAGGTCGTAATATGTTCATGATGCTTGCTCCAAACAATGAAAAACAATAAACATTTAAGCATTCGAGGAGGAAATCAACATGCCAAAAATGAAAACCCACAGAGGTTCTGCTAAACGTTTTAAGAGAACTGGTTCTGGAAAAGTAAAAAGATCACATGCATACACAAGCCATATGTTTGCTCATAAATCTCAAAAGCAAAAGCGTAAATTACGTAAAGGTACACTAGTATCTGCTGGTGACTTCAAGCGTATCAAAGCAATGCTTCCTAAATAAGAAGTATTAATCACGTAACTAGCAATCATCAAACAAAACTATAACTAAATTGACATATATTGAGTCGTATTAGGAGGGAATTACTATGCCACGTGTTAAAGGTGGAACAGTTACGCGCGCACGTCGTAAACGCGTACTTAAATTAGCTAAAGGTTATTATGGTTCAAAGAGAACTTTATTTAAAACAGCAAAACAACAAGTAATGAAATCAGGTCAATATGCTTATCGTGACCGTAAGAATAAAAAACGTGAATTCCGCAAGCTTTGGATTGCACGTATCAATGCTGCAGCACGTATGAACGATCTTTCTTATAACAAACTAATGCACGGTTTAAAATTAGCAGGTATCGAAATCAACCGTAAAATGCTTTCTGATCTTGCTATCAATGATGCACAAGCATTTGCTCAACTAGCTGAAAAAGCTAAAACAGCATTAAACAACTAAGATGAGGTAATGAGGGGACTTCCCCTCAGACCTCATTTTTTTTCTATGTAAGAGGATAATATTACTTGTAGGTTTGTTTCATTTTAAAAAATGATTGCTCTGAGTGGCTAGGATACACGGAGACTACTTGAAAAGAAAAACACTTTTTCTGCGTGCGATGTTTCGCTGCCGAAGCGTTCCTTGGGCCTGCGGTTACTCGGCCCACCGAAAACCACTGTCCTGCGGGAGGAAAGGCATTGGTTAGACCCCACAGATGCACCTGCGTCTGCTAGTATCACTTCGAAGCAGGCTTTCTCGGTGCAAGGCAGCTAAGAAGCATATTCAAGTAGTTGCCTGGCTCACCAGCCGCCCGCGGCAAGGCAGACACTGCGACGGTTTTTTCGAGCAGATGTCGCCCCTGTGCTGGAAGTAAAAGCGTAGTGTATCCTAGCCACGAGCATGGTAAGAAACAGCAATACTAAATGTATAATTACTTCATTATAAAAAGGGGATTAAAACGTTGGAACTTCTATATTACATAGGCTTTGCTAACCTACTAGGATTTGTACTAATGGGACTGGATAAAAAAAGAGCTCGAAATAACCAATGGCGTATTCCAGAGCGCACACTTTGGGGAGTCAGTATATTAGGTGGTGCCATAGGTTCTTATATCGGGATGAATACATTCCGTCATAAGACAAAGCATAATTCTTTTCGAATTGGAATGCCGTTACTGATTTTAGTTCATGTTGTACTATATGGTTATTTTTTCATGTCATAATAGCTCGTCTCTTGTCATATACATGTACCAGTAAGGCATGCTTTCATATCTATCGTATCATCTATTGAAGGAGGCGGCTTATGGAGTTATTCGGCAATTATATTATGGCCATTGTTCAAACAGGTGGATTATTTGCTCCATTATTATTTATACTTGTTCATTTACTCCGCCCGCTATTTTTTCTACCAGTAGTTTTTATTTGTGTTTCTGGTGGCATCTTGTTTGGGGTGTTTTATGGTGCTGTATACTCGATAATTGGGATTACATTGTCAAGTATCATTTTTTATATTTTTATTCAATGGATGCCAAAAACAGCAGAACGTTTTACCCGGATGAAGCAAAGGTTAATTGGTAAGCATACTGAATTGACGATGACACAAATTGCATTGTTGAGGCTTGTACCGTTCATTCACTTTCATTTATTATCTTTATGTTTAATTGAGATCACTTCTAATTTTAGAGACTATATGCGGTCATCTTTAGCAACCAATATCCCACTTGCATTGGTCTACACGTCTGTTGGTGGCTGGTTATCAAGCTTATCCCCAATGCATATCCTCGTATCCTTATCTGCATTACTCCTCTTAATCTATGCACTAAGACGTAAGGAAATCGTTATTAAATGGGAGGACTTCTTCCAAACAAGTACATGATAAGTGAAAGGCTTACGGGGAGGAATCCCCGTAAGCCTTTTTAATTAGTTAGTAACAATTTGTTAATGGGATGCTTCCAATTAATTTTCGCATGTGGATAGCGGATTAATAATTCCCTTTCCAAGAAATAAATATCTTCCCTTGATAAACCTTGTAATTCAATAGGATCGACTACTGTTACATGGATATCAACTATTTCAAAAGAGTTTTCTGTAGCCCCAACATATTTTTCTCCTTCAAACTGACAACCTTTATAAACAAAGCGAATATTCTTTTTGCTATTGTCCCGTTCGTCTAAATAATAAAAGCCTCTTGCTTCCTTCGCATTCTGTAGTAACCTTTGCGGATTGCGAAAATATTGTATAATAGAATAAACAAGCAATATAATAGCCGCTATAATTAAAATACGAAAAAGAAATACAATCATTACCATCGTCTCCTAAGATTGGGTTATTATATTGCAATACGTAATGGAAGTATACAAGGTTTCATAAATTATGTGAAAAAGATGTTACAAATGGAAAAAGGAGCATTTATATGAACTGGGAAACATTATTTAATATGCAAAAACAATTAGATTCTTATATTGAAGACAATCATAATTTATCGGATAGAGATTTATTTGATGATAAGTACTTAGCTTTATTAGTTGAGTTAGGTGAACTAGCAAATGAAACAAGATGTTTTAAGTTCTGGAGCAATAAGAAAAGAAGTGCTAGTGATGTGATTCTCGAAGAATACGTGGATGGGGTCCATTTCATTTTATCTTTGGGAATCGTAAAAGGCTTTATCTATAGCTCTACTAATCATAAAAGTTCTGAACAAACCGAAACAGAATTATTTAATGAGGTTTTTGAACGATGTATGGTGTTTAAAAATGATACAACACAGGCAAACTATAATCGTTTGTTTGCAAGTTATTTAATACTAGGTCAGAAACTAGGATTTAGTGAGGAAGATGTACATCGGGCTTATGTAAAGAAAAATGAAGTTAATTATGAACGTCAAAATAGTGGCTATTAATATTCAAATTTTACTTTACGCGTTATACTAAAACAATAAAATATTGGAGGTATACATATGGCTAAATTAGATGAGACATTATCCATGTTGAAGGATTTAACAGATGCAAAAGGGATCTCTGGTCATGAAAAAGAGGCAAGGGACGTTATGGAAAAATACATCACTCCTTATGCAGATGAAGTATTCGCAGATAATATTGGTAGCTTAATTGCAAAAAAAGTTGGGGATGAAAACGGACCAAAAATCATGGTTGCGGGCCACTTAGATGAAATTGGCTTCATGGTAACTAGAATTGATGATAAAGGTTTCGTTTACTTCCAAACAATCGGTGGCTGGTGGAGTCAAGTAATGCTATCACAGCGTGTAACAATCATGACTACAAAAGGTGATGTTACTGGAGTTATTGGTTCAAAACCACCACATATTCTTTCAGCAGCTGAACGTAAAAAACCAGTAGAAATTAAGGATATGTTTATTGATATAGGTGCAACAAGTAAAGAAGAAGCTGCTGAATTTGGTGTGAAACCAGGAGATTCTGTCGTACCATACTTTGAGTTTACGCCTATGAAAAATGATAAGTTATTACTAGCTAAAGCTTGGGATAACAGAATCGGTTGTGCGATTGCAATTGAGGTATTAAAGCAATTGAAAGGTGAAAATCATCCAAACGTTGTATATGGCGTAGGAACGGTACAAGAAGAGGTAGGTCTACGTGGTGCCAAAACTTCTGCACATGCAATCAAGCCTGATATTGGATTCGGTGTCGATGTTGGTATTGCTGGTGACACGCCTGGAATTAAAGAATCAGACGCCGATAGCAAAATTGGTAAAGGGCCACAACTAGTACTTTATGATGCATCAATGATCTCTCATAAAGGTGTCCGTGATCTAGTTGTCCAAACAGCGGAAGAAAATAATATTCCATTCCAATATGCATCCATTGCTGGTGGAGGAACTGACTCAGGTTCGATTCACTTAACAGCGAATGGAGTACCATCTCTTTCGATTACAATTGCTACACGTTACATTCATTCTCATGCAGGTATTCTTCACCGTGATGATTTTGAAAATGCAGTGAAACTAATTGTTGAAGTGATTAAGAAGCTTGATCGTGAAACTGTTAATGAAATATTTTTAGTATAAAATAAAAAAGGAGCTTGCAGGCAAGCTCCTTTTTTCTATGATTATTATGCCAAATAATTATTCATAACTTTTTTTACATAATTCTGTGTTTCTTCAAATGGAGGTATCCCTTGGTATTTATCTACATTACCAGGACCTGCATTATAGGCTGCTAGGGCAAGTTCGATATTACCGTTATATCTATCTAACATTTCACGTAAATATTTTGTTCCGCCATTTATGTTTTGAGCTGCATCATATGGATTTAAGACACCTAGCCCACGTGCAGTTGCAGGCATTAATTGCATTAAACCTTGTGCACCTGCACTACTCTTTGCATATGGATTATAGTTAGATTCCGTTTTAATGACGGAGTGTATTAATTTTTCATCAATACCGTACTTGCTGGCAGCCTCTGAAATATCCACACTATAGTCGTTTGGGAGAACTCGAGACCCACCTGGCTGAACAAGACCAGAGTTATAGATTAATGGTGAAGTCTGTATGGGTAAGTAGGTTTGCTTACTTGATGATGAGTCAGCACCGCCAAGTTTACTCTCTAGTATTTGTTTAAAAGCTATATCGACAATAGGTGAAAAACTAGAAAAAGAATTGTTGTTAGAATTAAGTATCGACATGGCTTGGTATTGCATGAGTTGTTGTAATTGTCTAATATCCACTAGTATCGCTCCTTATCGCAACTACTATTTTACTATAGAATCAGGAATAAATACTAGATTAATATTACATCCTTACCGGAATTCCGTAGAATTTCCTCGTAAAAAGTGTCATTCCCAATGCAGAATACCCTATCACATAGTTCATTAATCTCGTCCATATCATGAGAGGTATAAATAATCATACGGTTTTGTTCTTTGGCTAATTTTCTAAGATATGCCCCAATCTCCTTTTTAGACTTTAAATCAATTCCAACAGTCGGTTCATCTAAGAGAAGAAGGTCTGGGCTATGAATAAGTGTAATTGCAATATTTAATTTTCGTTTCATACCACCTGATAAGCTTTTGACTGGATCGTTCCACTTATCAAGATTCATTTCTAAACACAATTGTTTCAACTCATCTATGCTTTTCGATTGAAATGATAATTTTTCAAAGAATTGCATGTTTTCTTTAACGGATAGTTCTTCCCAAATAGCGATATCCTGTGGAACATAACCAATATGTTTCCTTACTGCCTTACGATTTTTTTTATAGGAAAGGTCGAATAGAGTAAGGCTACCATGATTTGGTTTATCAATAGTTGCTAACAATCTCAGTAAAGTTGATTTACCCGCTCCGTTTTCTCCAACAAGGCCAATGATTTCACCGGGGTTGACTGTAAAAGTAAGATTATCTAATATTTCATTTTTATCATAGCTTTTTGTAATTGCTTGTACGTTAAGCATTGGAAATCTCCTTTCGAAGTAGAGCTAAGGTAATACTAACCAAACCGATTTCATTCCACATAATTGTCATGTTCCCACTAATAAATGCATGAAGCGGATTAATGAAGTTCATTAGTGAATGTTGTGGAATAAAACCACTTATCGGAATGACAATACCGCTAATAATTGCTAAGAGTAGTACGATAATAATCGAAATACCATAATAAGAACTAATTCGCTGAAAGAGGTTTGCAATGCTAATAGATAGCATGCAAAGCATGATTCGAAAACTTAGTATTACAAAGACGAAACTTAGCGAGATGGTTTCATCAAGGAAAATGGTGAAAGCAGCTACAGCTAATAAGTCGAACAAGAATATTAGTAGGACATAAAGAATAATAACTTGTGAATAGTAGCTAAATAGAGATTTCTTAATAAATGTATATCGAGTAGAAACTGCTAAATTCTTCTCCCTAATAATCCAGTCTGATAAAAATAAGGTACTTAATAAACTTAAGATAGCCCATATTCCCCAGGCATTCCAAGAAAGAAGGGAAGGATTATCATCTGCCTGTTTCCCAGAAGAATAGGCGAACGCCGTATTAAGTAAGTTCTCATCGATTTGTTTTTGTTTACTCTGTTCGGTAATCTCATCCCATGTCCAAGGGTCAGTCCCCCCATACCGTTCATACATGGCTAGGATATAATTTGCAGCCTTTGCTCGTCCGGTTTCTTCTTGAACTAAGGAAACAATCATTTCTTTAATAGGTGAATAGGCAAATGAGAGTTCTGTTCGATAACTAGAAATGATATTATTTCGTTTGCCACTCAAGACAGCATCTTCAAATCCTTCGTGAATGATAAACACACTATCAAGCTCATGTTTTTCTAGCTCATAAAGGGCTCTATCATTAGATAATACATGAAGAAAAACAAGCTCTGAGGCTATGATGGAATCCACTAGTTCATTTGCTAATGCAGTTTCTTCCTCTAGAACAATCCCTACAGGAACCTTAGAATCCTCTTGAATGGCATTAGCAGATGTAATAAACAGAATCGTTCCAACAATAGGTAAGAGCAACCAAACCAGCATACTAATACTTTTCTTTTTCCATAACAGAAGACGTGTGTATAGTATATCCATCATGGCTTAACACGCTCCTTTACCATAGCAATTCCGACTGTAGCAAATACACCGATACCAACTGATAATAAAAGCGGGATATAGTCCACATAAACTCTGCCATTAAGTAATATTTCCTCTAACCAAAGGAATACTTGGAAAGAAAAAATATAGCTTAAATAATCTTGAATATACATCGGTAAATAAATATCAGGAATAATGGAGCCACTTGTAAGTAGTACAATCCCAGTAATAGTAATTTGAAGCAGTAAACGTATTTTCTGAGAATGGAAAATGATTTCCAGAATAGCTAGCGTGAATAAATAGTTAAGGGATAAAAATGCTAATAATATAATCAACCGATTAGTATTCCCCTGCAGTAAATCTATCTCTAGTACATTAATGAGTCCGATAAATAATATGATGCCTAAAATTAACGAAAAGATAAATGTCACAATCATTCTGCCAGTGAGCTGTTGAAGTTCGGTAACACCGTATAACATCATTCTGGTTTCAATCTGTTTTGATTGTTCCTTAAACAAATGTTGATAAATTGAAAATATCCAAATGATAAGTACGAAAAAGCCCGTTGCGATTCCGAAATATTTTTTAGGTGAAGTGGAAACATTATTTGATAATTCATTCTGATCGAGTATGTTGTCTTTACCTATGGCGTATAGAAGAAACTCGTTAAATTGTTCTTGGACAATTTGATTCCTCGTTTCTAAATCAATATCCAATTGTTTAGCGAAGTAATTAACTGTTAGGATATTTGCTTGCGAAGAACTAATATGTCTTGCTGCACTATCAACTAATTCTTTGATAAAGTAGCCTTCCATTTGTTTATTTGGATGACCAACTATGGTTACAACCACTGATTCTCCATTATATAATTTAGAAGTAAATTCTTCTGGGAAAAGTATATATGCTGCTAACTCATCTGAATCAATTTGTTGTTTAGCTTCTTCCTCAGAATATCGTTTCATATGTAAAAAATTACCTAGCTGTGACGATTCCTCTAATAACCGAATAACCATTTCTGTTTCTTTAGATTGTTCTAAGTCTACCAAGCCAATTTGGATAGGTTCCTCTTCTAAATTGGAAAAGTACGCAACAAACATGAATGCAACTAGTCCTATTAACACAATTGGAAAAAGTAAAAGAAGAGGAAGTGATCGCCACTTCCTCCTAAGTTGCAAGAAATTATTTTTGGTGAATAGCGATACAAATTTTATGAATTGCATTATGTCCACCTACTCATTAGTCTAGCTACAGCGCCCAGCGACAAGCGAGACTTCCCTCGCCTCCGTACGATAAGTCAACATCGACTCCCTCCGGTCGCCGTGTTTCCTTTATCTCCTACGACTCAGTCCAGTCCGTAGTCGCTAACCGGGCGCTTCCGCTTTTGGGCTTAAAATCCAAATCCAATTATACCCATTAACCATTCTTCAAATTGAGGTGTAACTTCCGTTTCGAAGTATGTCATCAACTCTTCTAGTGACATGCTACCAATATCTTTTAGTTCATCATCACTTGGTAAGGTAACACTATCTGTTACTTTTGATTCTTTATCAATATATAAAACTACTAAATCATCCATAATATCATCACTAGATACGGTTAGTTCATGGGAAGAATTCATTTGGTCACCATTATATTCGGCATTACCAGACCAAATAAGGTCAAAAGTATAGCCAGTTTCATCTATAAGGGTGAAAGTACGTTTGAAATCTTTTTTACTATCATCTAATGTTTCATTAGATTCATAGATTACCTGTATATCCTCTATGGAAATTGTTAACTTATCTTGGATGTCACCATCATTATTTGAAAGCGTACCATCAAAGGACACGGATTGGTCAAGATCGTTTTCTACGACACCTAAATCATATTCGAATGCGATATCTGTTTTATCCTTACTTAGTTGACCAGTTACGTATAATGTTACTAATTGGTCTTCTGTAGGGCCCATTTGGATGGATAAATCACGCTTAACGATGATGTCGTCAGCAACCCAGATAGTTGATTTAAATCCTTCTGGAATCATCACATCATCAAGTCCATTAATAGCTTCTTGGATAGCAGTATCATAATCTTCCTCGAAATTAGGAATTTCTAAGTTAGCATTTTCACCTAAAACTAATGGGCCAGTACCTTGAGCTTGAAGGTACTCAATCATGATTTCCTTCAAACGCTTATCATCAGCCATTTTTGTTAAGGTGTCTTTTAAAATTTCCTTCACTTGTTCTTCTGTTAAATGGAAGGTAACTTTTTCTGTATCAACATTGTCACTTCCGATTTTTACCGTTTCATCTACGGATTCAAAAGCTTCTTCAGGTAAAGCTTCATAAAGACCTTTAACATACTCGTCCTCGATATACTTTGCATCTTCTTCTGCAATGACATTACCCTCGAAAAGCATATTTAAATCTAGTTTTTCTTCACCAGTGAATGTCATTGGATCTAGTTGGCTTAGTAGTTTTCCAAAGTCATCACCTTTAAGTTGTAGTATTTCATTTACAAATGGTAAGCCTAGCATCATCTCTTCAGATGTAAGATAGAAGTTAATGTCTTCAATAGTGAAGTTACCGAAGCTTCCTTTTAGTCCTGCAGTTGCAATTTTTTCTTCACGATCTAAGTTCGAAGTAATAGTAATTGTTGAGTTATTGATAATTTGCTCCGGTGTGATAGGACCAGTGGCTCCAGAAATCGGCATGTTTAGTTCGGCTGAAAGCTCATAAACATCTTCAATTGGATTTTCTAATCCTTTTTCAGACCACTCTAGTTCAGGAGCGTAGCGTTCTTCTAATTGTTCCGTAAGCATATCTAGCGTCTTTTTCTCGTAAATAAAATAACTAGCTTTTGGTGAATTAGTCTCAGTCAGAACAAATGCAGCTACACTTCCACCTACTAGTAAAACGACAGCTGCAATAATAATTGCTATTAACTTATTAGAGCCTTTCTTTTTCAGTCTTACTTCTTGATTGTTTTCTTCCATCAGTATTCCCCTTTCAAAAGTCCATACAAAAAAGTAAAAAATGTAACACATTCATTGTATAACACCAAGAATAAAAAGAGTCAATTTATTTTCCAAATGATGTATTTTATTTAAAATGAGCATTAATACCTAGTTATTGTTGCGTGAAAAAATAGATTTATAGTTCTCTTGGCTTATTATTATATAACTACTTGTACTAAAAAAATGTAGTTAGTTAAATATATTAGACATGCTTAGGTGAAATGACTCATTTTTAGGCAAAATTAAAGAAGGTATCGTCACGATACCTTCTTCATTACTTAGCTACCTGGAGTAGCACTTTTAACACCTTGCTCTAAAGCTTCGATCATCTCTTGCTTTTCCTGATCATCCGATTGATTCCAAATTAATTCAAATAGTACACCAAGACCAGGTAACATCTTCTCTTCACCAGATTGAATTGCATCCACTATAGTTGCTTCCAACTGATTCTGATCATTATTAGAGATATTGGATAAGATTGCATTACGTAAATTTAAATTCAAAAAATCACCCCTTATTTGTAATAAACTATGGATAGTTTGACCAGTTTAGGATTAAATATGTATGATGGAAAGAAGAATAAAAATAAGGAATGAAGAATTTGCTAACATCAGTCAAAAACGACAAAGTAAAAGGTTGGAAAAAACTACATACCAAAAAAGATCGTGAAAAAACAGGGACATTCTTAATTGAAGGATTTCATCTAATCGAAGAAGCAATTAAAAGTAAATGGAAGATTGATGAGATAATTCTCCAGGAAGGTGTAGAATCACCCAATTGGTCAAGTGATATTAAAATCGTAGAAGTGTCTGAAAATGTATTTCAACATATTACGCAAACGAAAACACCACAAGGAATTGCTGCAGTAGTTCAATATAAGAAGATGGAGAATGTTATAGGTAAATATGTGCTGTTACTTGACCGAGTACAGGATCCAGGAAATTTAGGTACCATCATAAGAACCGCAGATGCAGCTGGTTTTGATGCTGTAATTTTAGGTGATGGAACAGTTGATGTGTACAATGATAAAGTAATCCGATCAACACAAGGATCTATATTCCATATCCCTATCCTGCAAGATAACCTGACAAAGCGAATCCCAGAATTAAAAATGGATGGATTCCATATCTGGGCAAGTGCACTCACCAATTCGAAAGATTATCATACTGTAAAATCTAACTCTAAAGTTGCATTAATATTAGGCAACGAAGGGTCAGGAATTCAAACAGAAATATTAGAACAAGCAGATGAAATTGTGAAGATCCCCATTTATGGTAAGGCAGAGTCGCTCAACGTCAGTATTGCAGCTGGAATTCTAATGTACCATATAAAAGGATAAGTCTTGCAAATGCTAGGCAAAATGACTATAATTTATTCTATATGTAAATAGTAAAAAGCTATGAAAGAGCGGTTAGCAGTTAAGTAATAGTATGCAGGGAAGAAACGCCTAAGACTGAGAGCGTTTCTACTATGGACTCGTTGACTTTCACTCTGGAGCTGACACTTGGACCTAATTATTAGTAAAGGTGTTCCGGATTAAATCCGTTATTTGAACTAAGTTGGGCACATGTCTGTGCCAACAAGGGTGGTACCGCGAAATCAAGCCTCGTCCCTTCTCATAGGGGATTGGAGGCTTTTTTTAATGGTCAAAAACAATAATATTTTAGGAGGTTAGAGCCATGCAAGAAGAATTAAAAGCCATACAGCAAGAAGCACTAGTAAAAGTGGAAGAAGTTAATGACTTAAAAGAATTACAAGCAATTAAAGTTGCATACTTAGGAAAAAAGGGCTCATTAACACAAGTGTTACGTGGAATGGGGAAATTAACTCCAGAAGAAAGACCAGTAATTGGAGAAGTTGCCAACCAAGTACGAGAAGCGATTACGAGCGCAATTGATACTAAGAATACTATTCTTGAAAATGCTGCATTAGAGGAAAAGCTTCAAAAAGAAGCAATTGATGTTACATTACCAGGTCGTCCTGTTAAAGTTGGTGGTCCACACTTACTAACTAAAGTAATAGAGGAAATTGAGGACCTATTTATCGGGATGGGATATGAAGTGCGTGAAGGTCCTGAAGTAGAAACCGATTACTTTAATTTCGAAGCATTGAATTTACCAAAGGATCATCCAGCACGCGATATGCAAGATTCCTTTTATATCACAAACGAACTCTTATTAAGAACCCACACTTCTCCAGTACAAGCTCGTACGATGCAGGAGTATAACGGTGAAAAAGGTTTTAAAATGATTTGTCCTGGTAGAGTGTATCGACGAGATACGGATGACGCAACACACTCTCACCAATTTACTCAAATCGAGGGATTATACGTGGATAAAGATGTGAAAATGAGTGACTTAAAAGGTGTTCTAAATGTATTTGCGAAGAAAATGTTTGGAGAAGATCGTAAAATCCGCTTACGTCCAAGCTTTTTCCCATTCACAGAGCCTTCCGTAGAAATGGACATTTCTTGTAAGGTATGTGATGGACATGGATGTTCCGTATGTAAAGGAACTGGTTGGATTGAGATTTTAGGTGCTGGAATGGTTCATCCGAATGTATTAGAAATGGGTGGATATGATCCAAAAGTTTATTCCGGATTCGCATTTGGAATGGGCCCTGAGCGAATTGCGATGTTGAAATATGGTGTGAACGATATTCGTCAGTTCTATTTAAATGATCAGAGGTTCCTAAAACAATTCCACCAAGCATAAGGAGGGTAAAAAAATGTTAGTTTCATTAAACTGGTTAAAAAATTATGTTGATATAGATGGTATAAGTCCAGAAGAACTTGCAGAGAAGGTAACGAAATCTGGAATTGAAGTAGATAATGTGGAGTATATTGCTCAGCAAAGCAACAATGTTGTCATTGGTTATGTAGAAACTTGTGAAAAGCATCCAAATGCAGATAAGTTAAACCTCTGTCAGGTTAACGTTGGGGAAGAAACTTTACAAATAATCTGTGGTGCCCCAAATATTCGCGCGGGACAGAAAGTAGCTGTCGCAAAACCAGGTGCAGTATTACCAGGTAACTTCAAAATTAAAAAGGCAAAATTACGTGGGGTAGAATCAAATGGTATGATTTGCTCCTTACAAGAACTTGGTTTTAACGAAAAACATATTCCGAAAGAATTTACAGAAGGTATCTATGTATTCCCTGAAGACGCACCAATTGGAGAAAGTGTGGACACACTTTTAAATGCAAATGATGCTGTTTTAGAGTTTGACTTAACTCCAAACCGTGCAGATGCTTTAAGTATGTTAGGTGTTGCTTATGAAGTAGGAGCTTTATTAGATAAATCCATTAATCTTCCTAGTGAAGAAGTGAATGTTTCCAGTGAAAAAGCAGCTGATTATATTTCTGTTAAGGTAGAGGACGAATCGTTAAATCCATACTACGGCGCATTTGTTATTAAAGATGTTGAAATTAAATCATCTCCTTTATGGATGCAAAACTACCTACTAGCAGCTGGCATTCGTCCAATCAATAATGTAGTCGATATTACCAACTATGTACTATTGGAATACGGTCAGCCATTACATGCATTTGATTATGATCGTCTAGGTTCGAAAGAGATTGTCGTTCGTTCCGCAAAACAAGATGAAAAGATTGTAACACTTGATGATGTAGAACGTACATTAACACCGGAAAATCTGTTAATTACAAATGGTAAAGATCCAATTGCACTAGCAGGGGTAATGGGTGGTGCTGATTCAGAAGTAACAGGTGAAACGAAGAATATTCTATTAGAAGCTGCATTCTTTAATTCCATTTCAATTCGTAAGACAGTAAAAGCCACCGGTCTTCGCAGTGAAGCAAGCACTCGTTACGAAAAAGGAATTGACCCTAACCGTGTGAAACGTGCCGGATTACGTGCATGTCATTTATTAGAACAATATGCAGGTGGTAAAGTTCTTGATGGCGTTGTTGAATTTGATAAATTAGATCGCACAGAAAAAACTGTAGAAATAAATACGAATACGATTAATAGTCGATTAGGTACAGAAATCTCTACTGATGAAATTGCTAAGATTTTGGATAGACTTTCATTTAATTATGAACGTGAAGGTGAAAGTTTTACAGTATTTGCGCCAACTCGACGTCAGGATATTACTATTTTTGAAGATATGTTAGAGGAAGTAGCAAGAATTTACGGATATGATAATTTACCGTTTACGTTACCTACAGGTGCTTCCACTGCAGGTGGATTAACTAAGAGACAGAGCTTGCGACGTTCGGTGAAGAATTATCTAGAAGGTGTCGGTTTGATGGAGACGAGAACTTACTCTCTAACAAGCGATACGTTCATAAAAAAGCTAGTTAGTCCTGAAATACTAACGCTAAACCCGGAACCGATTAGTCTAGCCATGCCAATGAGTGAAGAACATAAATACTTACGTTTAAGTGTATTGCCCGAGCTATTAAAAACGGTAAGCTACAATCTTGCAAGAAACCAATCTAACATAAGCCTGTACGAAATTGGTTCCATTTTTATCACAGATGAAAAAGAATTAACAAAACAACCAGATGAACAATTGCGTTTATCAGGGGTACTTACTGGAAAATGGTTAGAACATCTATGGCAGCAGGAAAGTAAAAAGGTTGATTTCTATGTAGTTAAAGGAATTGTGGAAGGCTTATTTGAGCATTTAGAATTACCTTTAACTGTAAAACAGACTAAACTAGCGGATATGCACCCAGGTCGTACGGCTGCTATTCTGTTAAATGGGAAAGAGATTGGTTTCATAGGTCAACTACACCCAGCTCTTGAAAAAGAGATGGACTTAAAAGAAACATATGTATTTGACATCAATATGGAGGCCGTATTAGATACCCATAACCATGTCCCAAGTTATACACAAATCCCTAGATATCCATCCGTCACCCGAGACATAGCATTCATATTGGTTAATGAAGTCAACGCTGGGGATGTAAAGACGACAATTGAAGAAGTAGGCGCACCACTTGTGAAACAAGTTCAAGTATTTGACTTATACAAAGGGGAGAACTTACCAGAGGGTAAGAAATCCGTAGCGTATAGCTTACTATATCAAGATCCTGAAAAGACATTGGTGGATGAAGAAGTAGAAAGTTCTTATCAAAAAGTTATAGAAGCAGTAAATGAAAAGCATGGTGCATATGTAAGGGCTTAAAGAACAATTTGAATATTATCTGGATTTGAGTCGCAAAGTCAATGCAATTGGCTTTGCGGCCTTTTTTGTAAATTAAAATAATAATTGGAGTTGAACTAGAAAAGGTATAACAACAGTTAGAATATTATGATAGAATAGAAAAAGCGAAAAATGTAAAATATTACATTAAGAGTTATAAAAATAATAGGAAATATAAAAAGGGATGGCGCTATGGTAATTTCTGCTATCATTTTTGGTTGGATTAGTGTTTTGATTTTTTTTATTATTCTATTTACTTACAAAAAACTAATTGATAATAATGAATATGCATTTTTACATATACTTATGGCTGTTATGTACTCGCTTTGGCTTCCCTTGCCAGTAACCTTATTTTATGTAGCAGATTCACAAGTTTTATTAATTGGTACTATTTTTGGGATTGCTTATATTAGTATGTTAATCATATCGTTGAGTTTGCAAACTGGTCATATTATTTTCTTACTAAAACAAAACCAAGATAATGCTATCTCCGAACAACATGGGTCTTATATGATGGCAACACTGTCTAATCCTTTTGAAGGATTATTAGGTATATTTAAGAGTATATGGGCATTTTACTTAGCCTTAACATTTTGGGCGAGTGAAGAAACCATGTTTGCTAGTTTAATAACTATACATAGTTTATTTCTTATTTATTATCTCTTTATAGTACTTGATGCTAGTTTGATGAAACGCATTAAGCTAATTTCAAGCGTAAAGTCGAATCCGTTCGTAGTTAATCTCGAAACCTTGCTATTCTTTTTAATACTGATGGTATACGTTACATTTTATTAAATATATCAGAAAGAGGTGTATCTAAAGGGAAATGAAATACCAACCGTACATCATCTCAATATCGGCTGTATCTGGTGGAGGCAAAACAACGATTGCTAAACAATTAAATAAAAAATTAGGTAAATCTAAGGTGTTAAATTTCGATGATTACGATTTCCAAGGTCCTGATGATATTGTCGATTGGGTTGAAAGAGGAGCGGATTATGATGAATGGGATTTGACACCATTCACTAATGATATAGAAATGTTATGTGAGGGTCCTGTTAAATATATTATTTTGGATTACCCTTTTTCACGGAAACATACTCAAGTAGGTAGATTGATTAATCTATCTATATTTATTGATACGCCTCTTGATGTTGCGCTTGCTCGTCGAATAAATAGAGATTTTGAACAAAGGACAAGCGAAGAAATCTTGCAAGGTACGCAGTATTATATTTCACATGGTAGAAAAGGGTATCTAGAAATGCTATCTTCCATTAAACCAAATAGCGATGTAATTTTCGATGGAAGTCAGCCTGTACAGGATATTGTAGATGGTATCATAAATGTTATTAAACAATTAAACAATGAGGTGAGTTAAAATGGGATATATCGAAGAAATTAGAGAATTAGTTGGCAATCAACCATTAATATTAGTTGGAACAGCAGTAGGAGTCATTAATGATAAAGGAGAGATTCTGCTTCAAAAGAGAAGAGATGGTAGTTGGGGCGTTCCTGGAGGATTTTTGGACTTAGGGGAGTCTGCACAAGAAGCAGGGAGAAGAGAAGTACTAGAGGAAACAGGAATAGAAATTGGTGAAATGGAATTAATTACAGTGCTCTCTGGAAAAGAGTATTTTGTTACATTACCAAATGGAGATCAGTTTTATCCAGTAACCATAGCCTATATGAGTAGAGATATTAAAGGCGGAGAGTTAAAAGCTGATGGGAACGAAACATTGGAAGCAAAGTTCTTTAAGCAAAGTGAATTACCAGAATCACTTAATCCGATGATAAAGAATATGATTTATTCACTAGCAAGATAACTCAACCTATCAGCCAGTTGACTTAACTACAAAGATGACCATGTTCCTGAAAAAGTTAAGAGATTATTGTATGGAGGTGAATCTCAGTGAGTGAGTTGGATATTCAATTTACTAATAGGATGAATAGCATTCTGAAACGAGCAGAACAAGAAGCTACAGACTCTAAGGATGAAGTTATAACGCCAATACACTTATTTCTTGCTTGTTTACAAGAAAAGGGTGGGGCACTTGGAGAGCTCTCTTTAAAGATAGTTATGGATAGGAAAAAATTTAGGGATCAGATTAACATACATATAATCTCCCATTCTATTAAAAGTAATTACTTCAATATGCCAATTAATGAAGAGGTTGTTAGGGTATTTGATGTATCTATAGAATACATGAAACGGTACAATCAAGTTTACTTAAACGAAGGGCATTTATTGAAAGCGTTGATTGTCACAAATGTCTTAGATGATATTTTATCTGATGAAAGTAAACAAATTATTTTATCGATAGGAACAACTGGAAGGGACATGGCTACACATCTCGGTAGTTATGTATTTCCAGAAGTAAATTCAGATGGAATAAGAAAAGCAAACAAACGCGACGAAGAAGTATTAGTTAACTTTGTGGAAAGAAACTTCTCAACAGAATGGGCGCAGACTGTTAAAAGTGGATTTTTGACTAGTGCTCCTTCCTTGTATATAGCGGAGAATGAGGAAGAGCAAATAATTGGTTTTGCGGCTTACGATGTATACCTAGGAAAAAAAGGATATTTCGGTCCGATGGGTGTTATTACTTCAAACCGTAACCAGGGAACAGGGTATGCGTTACTTCATCATTGCCTAAGAGATATGAAAGAAATTGGCTACGAGTATGCAATTATTGGAGGAGCTGGTCCATTAGAATTCTACGAAAAAGCTTGTCATGCAGTAGTAATACCGCAGCCATAGACGAAGTGGAAAAGGGGATAACTATGCTAACATTTGCACTCATGCAACAGGATGAAATTAATCAGGTAGCTGAATTTATTTCGATTAGGAATAGAGTAGAAGAAAACCATATTGGTTATTGTGGTAAAGACACCTCAGAAATAGCTCAATACATAAAGGAAGAAATTCCTTATACGAATAGTTTTGTTACTGCATATTCTAAAGGACAATTAGTTGGAGTAATAGGATTTGATCCAGATATTGAAAGTGGCGTAGCAGAAGTCTGGGGACCGTTTATCGAAGAAGATCATTTATCAATCGTAGATGAATTGTGGGAAGAGATGATGAGGATACTTCCGAATGATATTAGCTCATTACATATGTTTCCAAATAAGAAAAATAGAACAGCGTATAAAATTGGTGAGAAGTATAAGTTCACTAAACATACCGATCAAGCCATTTTAGTTTTTAATAATAGTGATACTAGATTACTAGTGGAATCTCCGTTAGAGGAGTTAACTCCTGAGTATTATTCTGAAATGGAAAAACCATGATGAAACATTTCCAGGGACGTATTATTCAGGGAGACAAATCCTTGATAGGCTTAATGAACATCAGAAAGTCTTTATGATAACGGAAGGCCCAGAATTATTAGGCTATATCTATGTGGAGGCGGAGCCTGAGTTTGGTGAAGCAAATATAGAATTTTTCGGAGTCGATCAAGCAAAAAGAGGACAAGGAATAGGTAAACAACTTCTTTCAGGTGCTTTGAAGTGGTTATTCTCATTTGAGAGCATTACGTCTATTACACTGTGTGTAAGTGCTGAAAACCGAAATGCTATTGAGTTATATAAGAAGGTAGGATTTCAACTGGAACACGAATTATATTATTTCACAAAAGACATCAGGGAAAGAAGCAAGTCATGAAATACAGTTTCATAGAGAAAGTCCTTTTTCCTCCAACATATATTAACGATAGAAAGCTACGTAGTGAACTATATGGGAAAACGATTATCATTACAGGAGCAAGTTCTGGAATCGGTGAGCAATTAGCATTTTTATTAGGAAATTTGAATTGTCACTTAATTCTTGTGGCAAGAAGGCATGAAAAGTTACTAGAACTTCAAGAACAAATTCAAACAGCTAAAGTAGATATTTTCCCAGCTGACTTAAGAAACCCAGCAGAACGAAAAGACTTTCTTACGTTTATACATGAAACTCATGAAAAGATAGATATCTTTGTCAATAATGCAGGACTCTCGATTAAACGATCCATCTTTGATTCGCTAGATCGGTTTCATGATTTTGAGCGAACTATGGCAATCAATTACTTTGCTCCAGTTGATATGTTGCTAACCATTATTCCTTTCCTAGAGAATAGTAAAGGACAAATCATTAATGTTTCGACGATAAACACCTTATTAATTCCATTTCCTAGATTTGCTGCTTACCAAGCCTCCAAACAAGCATTTGATACTTGGCTGCAGTCAGCAATTCCAGAGTTGAACGATAAAGGAATACGAACTACCTCCATCTATCTGCCACTGGTAAGAACACCTATGATTAAACCTACTGCAAGTTATGAAAAGATGCCAGCTATGTCAGCTCATCATGCAGCAAAAGTGATCAGCAAGACTATGTATACAAGAAGAAGGCAGTTTAAGCCTTGGTATATAGGGTCTGGTCAATTAGCTTCCGTACTTTTTAGAGGAGTATGGGAAAGAGTGGGAAAGAAATTACTGCAAAAGAGGTGAGCTTGATTGAAATTGGTTAGGTTGGTGTATGTTTTATATAAAATTAAATTGCTATCCCCAGAACGATTATACATTTTTATAAAGTCGCTCATCCAATCAGGCTTTAACGTAATGACGTTATTAGAAGTTGCTGCGAGAAGATATCCAGATAAAATAGCAATCGTTGATGATAAAAGAACCATTACATATGCAGAATTATTAACTGAATCGAAACAATTAGCTAATTATTATTATCATCATTACCAGCTGCGAGCTGGCAGCAGAATTGGAATATTATGTAGAAATCATATCTCCCTTATTCAATCGATACTTGCAGTTTCTCGGGTAGGTGCTGATCTGTACTTATTAAATACAGAGAGAAGCAAGGAACAGTTGAAGGAATTCATGTCCGTGCAAAAGTTGGATGCATTAATAATGGATGCTGAATTTGATTCAATGATTGATGCTGATTATGCAGGAATTACGATCTTAAGTGAGGAAAGTAAAAATAGTGATATCGAGAAAATTCCTAGGTCCTCAAGTAGCAAAATTATTCTGCAAACAGGTGGGACAACAGGTAAACCAAAACAAGCTGGACATAAGCCGTCAATATTTAATTATATAAACCCTTTTTTGGCATTAATAAAACGTTTGAATCTCGTAGATTATCATACAGCTTTTATTAGCACCCCTATCTTTCATGGGTATGGCATTGCAGTTTTGTTACTGTTCATACCATTGGGTAAAAAGTGTATCATTACATCGAGATTTCATGTCGAGAGGGCTAGTTCCTTAATTAGACAGCATCAAGTTGAATTTATGACAGTAGTTCCTATTATGTTGGATCGAATGCTTAAATCTGATATAAAGGAATTGGAATCGTTACGTTGTATTGCCTCAGGTGGAGCGAGGCTAAGTCCTTCACTAGTACACAAAGCAGAGAGAAGTTTAGGAAGTGTACTGTACAACTTGTATGGTACATCTGAGGCGGGGCTAAATATCATCGCTACTCCGGAGGATCTAAACTATTCAGCGGAAACGGTAGGAAAGAAAATAAATGGTGTGAACTTGAAAATATTAGATGGATTTGATCAAGAGGTATCATCAGGAGTCATAGGCGAAATCTGTGTAAAAGGCACTTTATCAGGTCGGAGAAATAAAAATAAATGGATAAGAACTGGTGACTTAGGCTATCAAGATGAACATGGTTATTTCTTTTTATGTGGAAGAAGTGACGACATGATCATTTCTGGTGGTGAAAATGTCTATCCTTTTGATATTGAAAAAGTTCTTCTGGAGCATCCAGATATTAGAGATGCTGCTGTTATCGGTATGGAAGATGAAGCGTTCGGTCAGCGTTTAAAGGCTTTTGTAAAAACAACTACTTTATCTGAACACACTATACTGGAATGGTTACGACCGAGGATTGCGAGGTACCAGATGCCAAAAGAAATAGTTATTGTCGAAGATATCCCATATACTCCAGTTGGAAAGCCAGATAAGAAAAGATTAATTTAGAAATCGTCATTGGAAAATTTTCAGAGAAGGTAGGGTAATAGATTTGACACATAAATTAGCAGCGGGAGTAATCGTACTGGACGGGAATAATGTGTTATTAGTAAAGGATGACAAGGATTGGGGGGTGCCCAAAGGAGGAACGGAACCAGGTGAGACTTTCATGCAAACGGCTATAAGAGAGGGAAGGGAAGAGACAGGTTATGAAATAGTTGCTAAAGAGGTAGCTTTTGTAACAGAGTATATCTCTAAAGAATATGGAAGTTACTTACAAGTTTATTATTTTGGTGAAATAGTTGGTAAAGTTAACGAACCACTTGACCCTGATATCCTATCCGTTAAGTTTGTACCGATAGAAGAGTTAAGAGAGTATATGTCCTTTCGACCTTGGGTACTACCTTTAGAACGATGGATAAAGGAACGTAGGCTAGGTTACTATTCTTATAATTTGGATGAAGTTAGTTATTTAATATAAGAATCTGGGGTGGGGAGTATCTTACGGTTAAAAATAGTTAAAAGGGTCTTGGATATTGTTGTGCTGATAACAATTTTGATATGTATTTATTTTCTTTTTCGTGCAATGGAATATAAACCTTACCTAATAGATACAGTGATTGATGATCACGATTCTCTATTTGCAACGTACAATTTAAAATATGTACAAACTCAATTGGTGTTGTTCATTTTTGTGATAATACGGAATTTTGTTAAAAAGAAGTATGATAGTTATGTAGAAGAACAGTTGAACTAAATCCAGTGAAATAGTGAGTAAAAAAAGAAGATGATTAACGGTGTCATCATCTTCTTTGAAAGTAATAATCTCCACTATAGATACTTTTTAGCTTTCTGTGTATTTGCGAAATGAAGCTTTGCACAAGTATTCAAGGTGTCTTCCCCTTGTTCACGGATTATCCTCGCAATGGTTTGATCCACCAACTTAGAGGCGCCCTTTTTGAGTTCAAATCCAATCTTCTCCGAGAGTTTATCCATTTCCTTCACAAAACTAGCTCTTGCAATAATGGAACCTGTAGCAACTGCGATAGAATAACTTTCTGCCTTTGTCATGAAATAAGTTTTCTCAGGAAGTTTTCCTTGTTCGGAGGCAATGTGTCTCTTGTATATTCCTGGCTCACAAAATTGGTCAATTAATATACCATCATAATGGTTAGTATCTATTTTTGTTAATAGTTTTTGAATCGCATGATGATGTAGCATTGCCTTCATTTTTCCTTGGGACCAGCCTCGTTTTTGAAGGATGTTATACTTGGGGTTATGTAAATTTAATAAGGAATAAGGTATGCGCATTTGTGCGATTTCCTTTGCTAACTTAATGATAGTGTCATCAGTAAGATTTTTGGAATCTTTCACACCTAACTCTTTTAGTAGAGGTATTTGTGATTTGTTTATATATGCACAAGCTACCGTGATGGGACCGAAATAATCTCCTGTCCCAGCTTCATCAGAACCTATATGGGAAGAACTGAACAACGTTTCTGGTGGATAATAAGATGAATTTGCAGATGGTGTAGTAATTTTTTTACTAACTGTATTCTCTTTTCCTTCATCAGCCCATAATCCTATTTCTTCTTGTGGATTGCTGCCTTGAAATAATACTTTTCCAGATTTATAAGCGGTGATAACTGCATGAGAAGTTTTTGCACGGAAAATCGCCCCTTGTGGAGTAGCGGTTAATGTTTTATGATAATATTGTTTCATTTTTTCAATCGTTTCGTTTGAAAATACATAAACATTCTGTGACATAGTAAACACCCTTTCTATACATAATTGACTATAGCAAACTATTCACAAGAAAGAAATGCAAAAAATCAGCAGGAACAGTTTCCCAATTGTCTGTCTTCATGTTAAGATAAAATAAATAAAAAATGGTAGAATCGAAAGAATAGGTAGGAGGGTAACCTTGTGACCCAAAGACAAGAAAAAACTCGGGTAACCGTTCAAATTAGAAATAGATCCTATACAATCGTCGGCGATGAGGACGCAACCCATGTTCGTTTAGTGGCGAGTCTTGTAGATCAGAAGATGAGAGAAATACATGAAATGAATCCGCAACTTGACACCGCTAGTCTGGCGGTGTTAACAGCAATTAATTCTATGAATGATTATTTAAGTTTAAAAGAAGAGTATGCAACATTACTAGGTTCAATTAAAAAAGAAAGAGGATAAAAAACACATGGTAGACTTTATATTAGTTATTTTATTAATCTTCGGTTTCTTTGTTGGATTGAAGAGAGGATTGATTCTTCAGGCAGTGCATTTGTTAGGCTTTATTGTTGCGTTTATTTTAGCTGCCACATTATACGATGATTTATCCAAGCACTTAGAACAATTTATACCATACCCTACATTAACAGATGAGAGTATCTGGGCAGAATTTCTACAAGCCTTGCCTCTTGAAAATGCCTTTTACAATGCAATTTCCTTCGCAATTATCTTTTTTGTTGTGAAATTTGGTTTGCAAATCTTAGCTTCCATGATAGATGTCATAGCTTCACTACCAATCTTAAATTCTATTAATAAAATTTTAGGTGCTGTATTGGGCTTTTTAGAAATCTATCTCATTCTTTTCGTCATATTATATATTATTGTACTAACCCCGATTGGAACGATTCAAGAGTGGGTGAATGACTCAAGTATTGCTTTATTTATAGTAGAACATACGCCATACTTCTCTGAAAAGATAAAGGATTTGTGGTTTACGCATATCGTTACAATTATTAATTAATAAACATTAGGCTAATTCAAATACTAGGATTATCGTTGTATGGCAGGTACAATAAGGATAATCCTATATGAATTAGTCTTATTTTTATCCTATGGAATAATTGACATTTGAAACTATATAAGTGGGTGGTAATCATGGCTATTAATAAAAAAGATGTAATAAGGTTATTGGAAACATTTGCTATATATTTGGAGTTGAAAGGTGAAAATCCATTTAAAACCTCTGCCTTCCGAAGAGCAGCACAGGCATTGGAAAAAGATGAGCGATCACTATCAGATATTAAAGATTTTACGGAAATTAAAGGAATTGGTAAGGGAACTAGTACGGTGATCGTTGAATACATAGAGCAAGGTAGATCTGGAGCTTTGGAAGAACTAAAAAAAGAGGTGCCAGAGGGATTGATTCCACTATTGAATGTTCCTGGTCTTGGAGGAAAAAAGCTTGCTAAATTGTATCAGGAGCTTAACGTAACAGATGCTACAAGTCTTAAGGAAGCGATTAAATCTGGAAAAGTAGAAAGTTTGGCTGGTTTTGGTAAAAAATCTGCAGAGAAAATCTTAGCTGCTTTAAATGAAGTGGGTAAACGTCCTGACCGATTGCCTATAGCATATATGTTACCAATTGCTGAGCGAATTGAAGAATATTTAAGTGAGATTCCAGACATAAAGCAATTTTCAAGAGCTGGTTCACTTCGTAGAATGAAAGAAACGATAAAAGATTTAGACTTCATTATTGCAACCGATAATATCAGTGAAGTAAGAGAAGCGTTACTTCAAATTCCGGATTTAAAAGAAGTTATTGCTAAGGGAGACACAAAGGTTTCGGTAACATTAGACGATGTTTATGATGTGAATGTCGATTTTCGTTTAGTAACGGAGAAAGAATTTGTTACAACCTTACACCATTTTACAGGCTCAAAGGACCATAATGTTGCTATGCGCCAGCTTGCAAAGTCTAGAGGCGAAAAGATTAACGAGTATGGTATTGAAGTAGATGAAACAAATGAAATATTAACCTTTTCTTCGGAAGAGGAGTTTTTCAACCACTTTGGATTACAATTTATCCCACCTGAAGTAAGGGAAGATACCGGAGAAGTCTCAGCTTTTAAAGAGCCAGTTAATTTGGTTGAGCTTAATGATATACGAGGGGACATTCACATGCATACAACATGGAGTGATGGTGCACAGACACTGGAGGAAATGGTGAATGAGGCAAGAAGCTATGGTTACGACTATATTGCTATTACCGACCATTCCAAAAATCTCCGCGTTGCTAATGGATTAGATGAAAGCAGACTTCGAAAGCAGAGAGAAGAAATTGCAAAATTAAATGAAAAGTATACCGATATCCACATTTTTGCTGGTGTGGAGATGGATATTTTAACGGATGGTTCTCTGGACTTTTCCGATGACTTTTTGAAAGAAATGGATTTTGTAATTGCTGCCATTCATTCAAGCTTCAGTCAACCAGAAGAAAAGATTATGAAAAGATTATATACAGCTTTGGAAAACCCTTATGTATCACTTATTGCCCATCCAACTGGGAGACTAATTGGAAGAAGAGATGGTTATAAAGTGAATTTGGAAAAGTTGATTGCGCGTGCGAAAGATACAGATACCGCATTAGAAATTAATGCAAACCCAAATCGATTAGACATTTCAGCAGAATGGGCTAGACTTGCTCAGGAATATGGAGTGAAAATTGCTGTAAACACAGATGCCCATAGCTATAAAATGCTAGAGCATATGAAATATGGTGTTGGAGTTGCTAGAAAAGGTTGGTTGAAGAAAGAATCAGTGTTAAATACATGGACTAAAGAGAAACTAATAGCGTATTTTAATCGTAATAAATAATGAAGCTATAGTCTTGGTAAAGGAGTAAGACAATGAATGAACGTATTTTACGTGTACTAGATTATCAAAAAGTGATAGATCGCTTAACCCAGCGCGCTCAAACAAGTATAGGAAAGGATTTGGCATCTAAGATTAAGCCATCTACTAACTTAGAAGAAGTAAATCGTCTACAAGAAGAAACGGACGAGGCTAGTCAGGTTATTCGATTAAACATACCAGTACCACTTGGCGGTATTTTTGATATCCGTCCTAGTTTAAAGCGGAGTGTTATAGGTGGAGTACTTAGCACATCTGAATGTTTAGATGTAGCCAATACTATCTACGGTGGACGTCAACTAAAGGACTTTATTGATGGATTAGATGAGGAACTCTCAATTTTAAAAGAACTAGTAGAAGGTATTACACCACTAAGAAATCTTGAATTACAAATTAAAAGCTGTATTGATGACCATGGCCATGTGATGGATAGTGCTACCGAAAAGTTGAGGGGGATCCGTAGTTCAATACGCACACATGAAAGTAGAATTAGAGAAAAACTAGAAAGCTATACAAGAACGAAAAGTAATATGTTATCTGATGCTATAGTTACCATCCGTAATGATCGATATGTATTACCAGTAAAACATGAGTATCGAGGGGCTGTTGGTGGAATCGTTCATGATCAATCAGCATCTGGTCAAACTCTGTTCATGGAACCGAAAGCTGTCGTGGATTTAAATAACCAATTACAAGAGTTATATGCGAAAGAAAAACAAGAAATTGATCGTATCCTACGTGAACTAAGTCAAAGTATAGCTGAAGAAGAGTTTTTCCTTTCTGAAAATGTACGTATTCTAGCTATTGTTGATTATATGTTTGCAAGAGCAAACTTAGCTAGTGAGATGAAAGCATCAAGACCAACGATGAATGACCAAGGTATTATTAAGATGCAACAAGCCAGGCATCCCTTGATTGAAATGGATGAAGTAGTTGCTAATGACATCGAAATTGGAAGTGAGTATACTTCCATTGTAATTACAGGACCAAATACTGGTGGTAAAACAGTCACTTTAAAGATGGTCGGCCTTTGTACGTTAATGGCACAATCAGGATTACAGGTACCAGCATTAGATGGATGTGAAATGGCAGTCTTTGAACATGTTTTTGCTGATATTGGGGATGAGCAATCCATTGAACAGAACTTAAGTACTTTTTCCTCCCATATGACAAATATAGTAGATATACTAAATCATGTGGACGATAAAACGTTAGTGCTGTTCGATGAATTAGGTGCCGGAACTGATCCACAAGAAGGTGCTGCTCTGGCCATGTCCATTTTAGATGAAGTAGTTTCTAGGAATGCACGTGTAATAGCAACAACTCACTATCCGGAATTAAAAGCTTATGGCTATAATCGAGAAAATGTAATTAATGCTTCGATGGAATTCGACGTACAATCATTACAACCTACATACCGATTACTAATTGGTGTACCTGGTAGAAGTAATGCGTTTGAGATTTCTAAGAGGCTTGGATTAGATCAAACGATAATTGAACGTGCGAAGAGCCATATTGGTGTTGATTCCAAAAGTGTTGAGAATATGATCGCATCCTTGGAAAAATCAAAAACCCAAGCAGAAAGGGAATATGAGGAAGCACACAAAGTTCTACTAGAGAGCGAGAAGCTTCGTAAGGAAATGGAAGAGGAATGGGAACGTTTTGAGAATAAGCGTGAAACGCTATACAAGAAAGCAGAAGAAAAAGCTGAGAAAGCACTGAGTAAGGCTCGAGAAGAAGCAGAAATTATTGTAAGTGAAATTCGTAAGATGAAGACAGATGCCAAGCTAAAAGAACATGAGTGGATTGAAGCTAAAAAGATGCTGGAAGAAGCACAGCCAAGTTTATCTAGCAAGCAAAAGGATAAGAATGTTCAGCACACAAGTACACAGGAATTAAGTCCTGGTGATGAGATTAAGTTATTGACGTTAAATCAAAATGGTACGGTCATCGAGAAGGTTAATGAGCATGAATACTTAGTTCAGGTTGGTATCATGAAAGTGAAAGTTAAAAAGAGTGATTTACTGTTAGTCGGTAAGCCAAAACAAACATACCAAAAACCATTAGCGACTGTTAAAGGTTCTAATTACCATGTGCCACTTGAGTTAGACTTGCGGGGAGAACGATTTGAAGATGCCTTGTTAAAATTGGAAAAATATGTAGATGATGCTACTTTAGCAGGATATCCAAAAGTGTTTATCATACATGGTAAAGGCACAGGAGCACTTCGAAAAGGTGTACAAGACTTTGTTAAAAAGCATCCGAGTATTGCGTCATCTAGACCAGGAGCTGCAGGTGAGGGAGGTAGTGGTGTTACCGTCATCGAATTTCGATAAGAGTTAGGGGGTTGAGGATATGAAGAACTTTTGGGAAAATGTGCTAGTTGATACAGCAGCAAGTTTTAGTGTTGTTATTCTTTGTACAGTTGTTTTTTTAGCTGTGTTTGAATTAGTAACCAAATATAAAAACTGGGAAGAAATTCGCAATGGCAACGTTGCAGTAGCAATGGCAACTGGTGGTAAGATTTTCGGTATCGCCAATATATTTCGATATTCAATTCAACACAATGATGTATTGTTAACGAGTATAGCATGGGGAACAGTCGGATTTATATTACTTTTGATTGGTTATTTTATCTTCGAGTTCCTAACACCATCTATAAGCATTGATGAAGAAATTGGTAAAGGAAATAAGGCTGTAGGTCTTATTTCCATGATAATCTCAATTGGACTATCTTATGTTATTGGAGCAAGCATTATATAACTTACATTTAGGGAGAGCAAAAATGGAAACACTAGCAAAAATTTGTATAGGCGTAGCAGTAATATTTATATTAGTGGGTGTTCTTTACCTCGTATTTGATTTTAATTTTAGTATCTTTTAGGTTGAATGATAAAAAAATTAGGCAAAATAAAAAATAAAATTTCAAAAAATAGAAATAAGTCGGTATAATAGGATGTAAGTATATAAAAAGGAGGATTGTATATGGGGGAAGAAAAAAGATGGCATCAACATTACCCAAAGGAAATACCGACTTCTCTAACTTATGACGAGAAGCCATTGCATGCGTTTTTAGAAGATGCTGCTTCACGTTACGCAGAAAAGAAAGCGCTTTATTTTATGGGTAAAGAACTCACCTATACTGAAGTATTTGTACAGGCAAAGAAATTTGCTAACTATCTTCAGGGTTTGGGAGTTGAAAAAGGAGATCGAGTAGCAATTATGCTAGCGAATACTCCCCAGTCTGTTATCAGTTATTATGGCGCATTAATGGCTGGTGCAATTGTTGTGCAAACCAACCCACTTTACACAGAGAGGGAATTGGAGCACCAATTAAACGATTCAGGCACCAAGGTAATTGTCTGTCTGGATATCTTGGTACCAAGAGTAACAAATGTCAAGAACAGTACACCACTAGAACATATGATAGTTACAGGCATCAAAGATTATCTACCTTTTCCAAAGAACTTAATATATCCATTCATCCAGAAAAAACAGTATAACATGGTAGTTAAGGTTGAAGAATCATCTGATACACATGTTTGGAATTCGATCATGGAAAAGGCTGAAGCGGAATACACCAAAGTAGAAGTAGACCCTCTAGAAGACACTGCGTTGCTACAATATACTGGTGGGACTACAGGCTTTCCAAAAGGAGTAATACTGACGCACCGAAATTTAGTAGCCAATGCAAAAATGTGTGAAAAATGGATTTATAAAATGAAAAAAGGTGAAGAGACTATTTTGGGTGTACTACCATTCTTCCATGTGTATGGTATGACTGCAGTCATGAATATTTCCATTTTCACTGGTTCTAAAATGATTCTCCTACCTAAATTCGATGCAGGTGATGTACTTAAAACTATTCATAAATTAAAACCAACAATTTTTCCAGGGGCACCAACTATATATATTGGACTCCTAAATCACCCAGATTTAAAGAAGTTTGATTTATCTTCAATTGAAGCTTGCATAAGTGGTTCCGCTCCACTACCAGTTGATGTTCAGGAAAAATTCGAGGCAGTAACTGGAGGTAAACTTGTTGAAGGTTATGGCTTAACAGAATCTTCGCCGGTAACCCACGCTAACTTGATTTATGGTAATAGAATCAACGGAAGTATAGGATTACCATGGCCTGATACTGATGCCAAAATTCTTGATATGGAAACCTATGAAGAAGTAGCTGTTGGCGAAAAAGGCGAATTAGCTGTGAAGGGCCCACAAGTTATGAAAGGTTATTGGAATAAACCTGAAGATACAGAGAATACGATAAAGGATGGTTGGCTATTAACCGGGGACATTGGTTATATGGACGAAAATGGTTATTTCTATATTGCCGATCGTAAAAAAGACATGATTATCGCAGGTGGCTATAATATTTATCCTCGTGAAGTGGAAGAAGTTCTTTATGAACATGAAGCAATTCAAGAAACGGTAGTAGCTGGAATTCCAGATCCTTATCGTGGAGAAACAGTAAAAGCATATGTGGTCTTAAAAGAAGGATTTGCTGTTACAGAGGATGAATTAAATAAGTATTGTAGAGAAAAACTAGCGTCATATAAAGTACCTAGAATCTATGAGTTCCGTGAAGAACTACCTAAAACTGCAGTTGGTAAGATTCTAAGAAGAAAATTAGTAGATGAAGAGAAAGAAAAAGTAAAAGAAGAAGTAAGTACTTGAGCAAATTGCTCAAGTTATCCTAAAAGTGTACAAGTAGTATATTGACAGAAATAAATTCTGCCTTTACAATAAAATATGAATGACGATTCATTCATTTATTTTTTTAATGTGCTTATTGTACGCTTGAAGGAGAAAAGTAATGAAAAATAATAAACCGAAATACATGTTAATTATTGATGCAGCTGTTGATGTCATTGCGGAAAATGGTTATCATGCATCTCAAGTTTCTAAAATAGCTAAAAGAGCTGGGGTAGCGGATGGAACCATATACTTATACTTCAAAAACAAGGAAGATATATTAGTTTCTGTTTTTGAGGAAAAGATGGGACAGTTTATCGAACAGATAGCTACCGCTACGAATGAAAGGGAAAATGCTAGTGACAAGCTACTGACCCTAATTGAAATGCATTTTGGACAGCTTGCAGCAAATCATCATTTAGCAATTGTAACACAGTTGGAGCTAAGGCAATCTAACCTTGAACTTCGTCAACAAATCAATCGAATTCTAAAGCCCTATCTAGTCGTTATTGATGGTATCCTTAAAGAAGGAATCAAAGAGAAACTTTTCCGAAAAGATATTAATGTACCGTTACTTAGACAGATGATCTTTGGAACACTTGATGAAACAGTGACAAACTGGGTTATGAATGAAGATAAGTACGATTTAATTGGCCTAGCTCCAACTGTACATGAACTAATTACCCAAGGAATAAGTGCTAAATAAGTACATAGTTTGTCGTTTGCCTCTATATCTATTATTCTTAGTACATAGAGGCAAATATTTATAAATACTCGGACAGTTCCGAATACAAGTGAGAGAAGATACTTCATGCTGTAAAGTCTGATCCAAACATACTGAAAGATTTCAATGTTCATTGTATTCGGACCTTGTTTACGAGAAAACGTAATCAACTTAAAGGGGTGTTAACTTGGGAACTATTCTCTATGAATTAGAAGGACATGTAGCAACTTTAACCATACAAAGTCCTCCTGCTAATGCTTTATCTAGCAATCTATTGAAGGCGCTTTCTGAGAAGCTAGATTTGATTGAAAAAGATGAGAAAGTTAAGGCGATTATCTTAAGAGGAGATGGTAGGTTTTTCTCAGCTGGAGCAGATATTAAGGAATTTACGTCATTACAAGAAGCTTCTGATTATCAATCGCTCTCTGAATATGGTCAGCAGTTGTTTGATCGCATCGAGAATTTTTCTATTCCGGTAATTGCAGCTATTCATGGTGCTGTTTTAGGAGGGGGCATGGAGCTTGCGATGGCATGCCATATTCGAATAGTCACTGAAAAAACTAAGTTAGGACTTCCTGAATTATCGCTTGGGATAATACCTGGATTTGCTGGTACACAACGTTTACCAAGGTATGTAGGTACAGCAAAGGCATATGAGATGATTTTAACAGGCGAACCAATATCTGCTAAAGAAGCTTATGAGTTTGGGTTAGTGAACCAAATAGTTGTGGAAGAAGAGGTGTTTAATGTTGCTAAGACATTAGCATCTAAAATCGCATCTAAGAGTAGGCCAACGATTAACCGAATCATGCAATTAATTCCATATGCAAAGCCTGAAAACTTCGCTAACGGGGTGAAGGCTGAAGCAGTTGCATTTGGAGAAATTTTTGGCTCTGAAGATGCAAAAGAAGGGGTTCAAGCTTTCATTGAAAAACGAAAGCCTAATTTTATAGATAAATAGTAACTTGAGGAGGAACTCATATGAATATTTACGTGTTATTAAAGAAGACATTTGACACGGAAGAAAAAATCGTAGTGACAAATGGTCGTATTGAGGATGATGGTGCTGAATTCATCATTAACCCTTACGATGAATATGCAGTAGAAGAAGCAATAAAGCAACGTGATGAACATGGCGGAGAAGTAACGGTTGTTACAATCGGCGATGAAGACTCTGAAAAACAACTTCGCACTGCATTAGCAATGGGTGCTGATAAAGCAGTTCTAATTAATACAGAAGAAGATCTGGAAGATGGGGATGCATTTACGACAACAAAGATTTTGGAAGCGTTCTTTGAAGATAAAGAAGCAGACTTAATCCTTGCAGGTAATGTAGCAATTGATGAGGCAAGTGGTCAAGTTGGTCCAAGGCTTGCTGAACGCTTAGGAATTAATTACGTTACTACTATCACTAGTCTTGAAATTGATGGAGATACTGCAAAAATTGATAAAGATGTTGAAGGTGACGTAGAAAAAATCGAAACCTCATTACCATTGTTAGTAACTTGTCAACAAGGGTTAAATGAACCTAGATATCCTTCTTTACCAGGTATTATGAAAGCTAAGAAAAAACCATTAGAAGAATTAGAAATTGATGACTTAGATTTAGATGAAGACGAACTAGAACCAAAAACAAAAACAGTAGATATTTTCTTACCACCTGAAAAAGAAGCTGGAAGAGTGTTAGAAGGCGAACTAGAGGATCAAGTAAAAGAACTTGTTTCGCTGCTTAGAAACGAAGCGAAAGTACTTTAACAGAGAGAAAGGAGAAATTATAATGAGTGAAAAAATACTAGTTATCGGTGAATCTAGAGATGGTGTTCTACGTAATGTTACTTTCGAAGCAATCGCTGCAGCGAAAAAAATAAAATCAGACGCAGAAGTAGTTGGTGTTCTTTGTGGCAACGAAAATTTAGAATCTCAAGGCCAAGAAATGGTTTACTATGGAGCAGACCGCGTCGTAACGGTGAAAGATGACAAATTAGCCTCCTATACTTCAGAAGGTTACGGTCAAGCAGTTTTAGCGGTAATTGAGGGTGAAAATCCTTATGGAATCGTAATGGGGCACACTGCTATTGGAAAGGATTTAACTCCTAAAATTGCAAGTAAGTTAGAATCAGGTTTAATTTCTGATGCTGTTGATATAGATGTTGATGGAGACGAAGTTGTATTTACTAGACCGATTTACTCTGGTAAAGCTTTTGAAAAGAAAGTTGTTGCAGAAGGCCTTGTATTTGCAACTATTCGTCCAAATAATATTCCATCATTAGAACGTGATGAAACGCGGACTGGTGATGTGCAAGAAAAAATAGTTGAAATCTCTGACCTAAGAACGGTAATAAAAGAAGTATTACGTAAAGCTACGGATGGTGTTGATTTATCTGAAGCAAAGGTAGTCATAGCTGGTGGTCGTGGGGTTAAAAGTGCTGACGGATTCAAGCCTTTATATGAATTAGCAGAGGTATTAGGTGGTGCAGTTGGAGCTTCTCGTGGAGCTTGTGACGCAGACTACTGTGATTACTCTTTACAGATTGGTCAAACAGGTAAAGTTGTAACACCTGATCTATACATTGCAGTAGGTATTTCAGGAGCTATCCAACACTTAGCCGGAATGTCCAATTCAAAAGTAATCGTAGCAATTAACAAAGACCCAGAAGCAAACATTTTTAACGTAGCCGACTACGGCATCGTAGGAGACCTTTTCGAAATCGTACCAATCCTAACAGAAGAAATCAAAAAATTAAAAGCTTAAAGTATATGTAATATTTTTTGCTTAATTATTAGAGAGTTAGTTTAGGTATCTACTCTGAGCAGCCAGTATACACGAAGACTCCTGCGGGAGGAAAGGCATCGGTGAGACCCCACAGATGCACCTGCGTCTGCTAGTATTGCTACGAAGCACGCTTCCTCGGTGCAAGGCAGCAATGAAGTTTACTCAAGTTGTTGCCTGGCTCACCAGCCGCCCGCGGAAAGCGTAGTGTTTACTGGCTGCGGTTTTGTTAGTAAGATTTTTGGATAATAAGCAATAGAATAAGCAAACTGTTAGTAAGGATTATCCATTAATGGTATACTCTTTTTGAAAGATGTAAGAAAAAGGAGGAATTTGAGTGGCAATTAAAAACGTATCTGATCAAAATTTTGCAGACGAAACTGCAAAAGGTTTGGTTTTAGCTGACTTCTGGGCACCTTGGTGTGGACCATGTAAAATGATTGCTCCAGTTCTAGAAGAAATAGATGGAGATATGTCAGAAAAAGTACAAATCGTTAAGCTTGATGTTGATGAAAACCAAGAAACAGCAAGTAAATTTGGTGTCATGAGTATACCTACATTATTACTATTTAAAGATGGTAATGTGGTAGACCAAGTTATAGGTTTCCAACCAAAAGAAGCACTTGTTGAATTAATTAATAAGCACGCTTAATTTGATAGCTATAATTCAAAATAATCCCTTGTTGCACTATGTAACAGGGGATTATTTTCTAACGTCTCATAGTAAGGAATGACGATGATGAACCAAACCATTCAGGAAAAGCTTGCTGTTTTACCTGCAAAGCCAGGCTGTTACTTAATGAAGGATAAACATGAAACAGTGATTTATGTAGGTAAATCTAAATTATTGAAAAACAGAGTCCGCTCTTATTTCACAGGAGCACACGACCACAAGACGCAACGATTGGTTCAAGAGATAGTTGATTTTGAGTATATTATCACTTCCTCTGAGAAAGAAGCCCTAATTCTAGAGATGAACCTTATAAAAAAATATGACCCGAAATATAATATTATGCTGAAGGATGACAAATCATATCCATACTTGAAAATCACTTCAGAAAGACATCCTAGATTGGTTATCACACGTAAAGTGAAAAAAGATAAAGGGAAATACTTTGGTCCTTATCCAAATGTTATTGCTGCAAGGGAAACAAAAAAGTTATTAGATCGACTTTATCCACTTCGGAAATGTAATAACCCTTCAGGCAGACCGTGTTTATATTACCATTTGGATCAGTGCTACGCATGCAGTGACAAGCCACCATCAGAAGCTTTTTATAAAGAAATTATCCAAAATATCACTTCGTTCCTACAAGGTGGTTTTAAAGATATAAAACAAAATTTAACGAAAAAGATGCAGGATGCTAGTGAACAGTTGAATTTTGAAAGAGCTAAAGAATTACGTGATCAGATTCAGCATATTGAAGTAGTGATGGAACAACAGAAAATGACACTCAACGATAGGGTGGACAGAGATGTTTTTGGTTTCAGTTATGACAAAGGCTGGATGTGTATTCAGGTGTTTTTCATCCGTCAGGGAAAGCTAATCGAACGAGATGTATCGGTATTTCCATTTTTCGATGAACCAGAAGAAACATTTACTACTTTTATTGGAAGATTCTATTTGCATGAAAACCATCCAAAGCCGAAGCAAATCTGTGTGCCTATCGGTATGGAAACCGAACTTCTTCAAGAACTACTAGAAGTTGACGTGCATACACCATTCCGTGGTAGAAAGAAAGAATTAGTTGAATTGGCAATGGAAAATGCGAAAGCCTCATTATCCGATAAGTTCTCCATTATTGAGAGGGATGAAGAAAGAACAATACTTGCTGTTGAAAAACTTGGTGAAGCATTAAATATTGAGATACCACACCGCATCGAAGCTTTTGATAACTCCAACATTCAAGGAGTTGATCCAGTTTCTGCGATGGTTGTTTTTGTCGATGGAAAACCAAGTAAGAAGGATTACCGTAAATATAAAATTAAGGATGTTCAAGGACCTGATGATTATGAAACAATGAGAGAGGTAATCAGAAGGAGATATACTCGTGTACTGAAGGAGTCTTTACCACTCCCGGATTTAATTATAGTAGATGGTGGGAAAGGCCAAATGAGCGCTGCACTAGAGGTATTAGAGGATGAACTAGGTTTAAATATTCCACTTTGTGGACTTGCAAAGGATGATAAGCACCGTACGAGTGAATTACTTTATGGTTATCCTCCTAGTGTTGTTCCTCTTTCAAGACAATCACAGGAATTTTATTTAATCCAGAGAATTCAGGATGAAGTGCATCGATTTGCCATTACCTTCCATAGACAGCTACGTGGGAAGAATTTATTTCAGTCCGAATTGGATAAAATTCCAGGCGTAGGGGAAAAAAGGCGAAAATTATTATTAACACACTTTAAATCAGTAAATGAAATACGAAATGCATCTTTAGATGCCATAACCAAGCTAGGTATTCCACTAAATATAGCAGAGATCGTTCTTACACACTTAAACGAAGAGAAAAATGAAGAGGAAGCATACGACTAACCCATAAAGATTTGGGAGAGAGTCTTTGCATCCTCTTTTTATTAGAGAAAGTATAAATTTAAGAGAAGCTTAGCTGTTCCGGGCGCAAACTCGTTTTATTATTCTACAAACACTACAGTAAACTCAACCTGATGAATTTTTGGTCGGACTTCTTCAACACATTCACATTCCACGCGCTTAAGGATAGAAATAGCCTCAGCGAGAAATCCTGCCTCTAAACGGAATTCTGTATCCACAGGCATAGCCAGACGTTGTACAACTGCATCAGATAGTAAATGAAATTCTAATTTATTCCCTTTTTCTTTAAATAGCTCTAAACGACCCCATCCAATTTTCTCAAAAAAGAAAATGATGTCTCCCATGGATTGTATATTAAATTTTCTCGCTAGGCTTCTGCCCATAAAGTATAATAATGCCTCTGATTCGGAACCAAATAAGTCTGGTAAACTAATATAGCGTAATAAGTCATATCCCGCCCCAGTTGACTGAATCTGTTCTAGTAATTCAATTGGAAGCGTCTCTTGTTTTTTTTGCATTTTTAGAATCCTTCCTATTATGTAAAAGTCACATAGTAACATTATAAGTATATTGCTATTATCCATGCATTCTTATTTTTACGCAAGACTAACCAAAAACATGAAAGCGATTTAACGACTTTTAAAAAATGGGTTACCTTTTCTTGACGCTAAATGGAGTTAGTCGTACAATAAACTTGTTGCAAATTCTACATTTTAGACAAACAATAGTCACTTTTTTTGTCTAAAATGTCAGACAATTAAATTTAAATCATCAGAAGAACTAAGGGGGGTATCACATGGCGGAACATAGGGAGTATTTCTACAGGAGATTACACTCGTTATTAGGTGTAGTTCCTATCGGTTTATTTTTGATTAACCACTTAGTAGTTAATCACTTTGCTGTATATGGGGAAGAAAGCTTTAATAAAGCGGCAAGTTTTATGCACAATCTTCCATTTGTACTAGCACTTGAAATTTTTGTTATTTATTTACCAATTTTATTCCATGCAATCTTAGGGGTTTATATTGTTTTTGTTGCTAAAAACAATGTTAGAAGATATGGATTTTTCCGCAACTGGTTATTTTACTTGCAACGTATTACAGGAATCATTACGTTAGTATTTATTGCATGGCACGTTTTTGAAACTCGTGTACAAGTAGCATTAGGTGCAAGTCTAGATTATAGTCTAATGGAAGGAATTTTAACTAATCCAGTAATGTTCTGGTTTTATGTTATTGGAGTTCTTTCTGCTGTATTCCATTTCTCTAATGGTTTATGGGGCTTCTTGGTTTCTTGGGGGTTTGCTCAATCACCAAGATCACAAAAAATTGTTACATACGCTACCTTACTAGTATTCTTAGTAGTTAGCTATATCGGTATTAGAACATTAATTACTTTTGCTTATGGCGTGTAAGTGAAGAGAGAAGGAGTGAGGTTTCATTATGAGTAACCGAAAAATCGCTGTAGTTGGCGGAGGCCTAGCTGGTCTAATGGCAACCATAAAAGCTGCTGAAGCTGGTGTAAGCGTTGACTTATTTTCTATCGTTCCAGTAAAACGTTCTCACTCTGTATGTGCCCAAGGTGGTATTAACGGTGCGGTTAATACAAAAGGGGAAGGGGATTCTCCATCTATTCACTTTGATGATACAGTTTATGGGGGAGACTTTTTAGCTAACCAACCACCTGTAAAAGCAATGTGTGAAGCAGCACCGGGAATTATTAATATGCTAGATCGTATGGGTGTTATGTTCAACCGTACACCAGAAGGTCTTCTAGATTTCCGTCGCTTTGGTGGTACGCAACATCACCGTACTGCTTTTGCTGGGGCAACAACAGGTCAGCAATTATTATATGCACTAGATGAACAGGTTCGTAGATATGAAGTAGAAGGATTAGTTACAAAGTATGAAGGATGGGAATTCCTAGGCGCTGTTCTTGATGAAGAAGGCGTTGGTCGTGGTATCGTTGCACAAGATATGAAGACGCATGAAATTAAGTCATTCCCTTCAGATGCAACTATTATGGCTACAGGTGGACCAGGAATTATCTTTGGTAAATCAACTAACTCCATGATTAATACAGGATCTGCTGCTAGTATTTTGTATCAACAAGGAGCAAAATACGCGAACGGGGAATTCATTCAAATTCACCCAACAGCAATTCCTGGTGATGACAAGCTTCGCCTGATGAGTGAATCTGCTCGTGGTGAGGGCGGTCGTGTTTGGACATATAAAGATGGTGAACCATGGTACTTCCTAGAGGAAAAATATCCTGCTTATGGAAACTTAGTGCCTAGGGATATTGCTACACGTGAAATCTTTGATGTCTGTGTAAACCAGAAACTAGGTATTAATGGTGAAAACATGGTCTATCTAGATCTTTCTCATAAAGATCCAAAAGAACTAGATGTGAAACTTGGTGGTATCATTGAAATCTATGAAAAATTCGTAGGTGAAGATCCACGTAAAGTTCCTATGAAAATATTCCCTGCTGTTCACTATTCAATGGGTGGACTATGGGTGGATTATAATCAAATGACTAGCATTCCTGGTGTTTTTGCAGCTGGAGAATGTGATTATTCTCAACACGGTGGAAACCGTTTAGGTGCAAACTCATTACTATCTGCTATCTATGGTGGGATGGTAGCTGGACCTAAAGCAATTGAATATACAGAAGGTCTAGAGAAACATGTAGAAGATATCGACCCAAGTCTATTCGAGAACCGTGTGAAAGAAGAGGAAGAGAAGTTTGACGCACTAATGAATATGAGCGGTGAAGAAAATGCTTACCAAATTCACCAAGAACTTGGTGAATGGATGACAGATAATGTTACGGTAGTTCGTGAAAATGCGAAACTACTAAAAACAGACGAAAAAATTCAAGAGTTGCTTGAACGTTGGGATAAGATCAATATTAACGATACTTCTCGCTGGAATAACCAAGGGGTAATGTTTACTCGTCAGCTTAAAAACATGCTTCACTTGGCACGTGTTATTACAATTGGTGCTTATAACCGTAATGAAAGTCGCGGGGCACATTATAAACCAGAATTCCCAGAAAGAAATGATGAGGAATGGTTAAAAACAACAATTGCAGAATTTGATGCGAAAGAAAATGCTCCAGTATTCTCTTATGAAGAAGTAGACGTATCATTAATTCCGCCACGTAAACGTGACTACACAACAAAGCATTAAGACGAGAGTAAAACAGGGAAGGGAGTAAGTGAAAATGGCTGAACAAAAGACTATTACTTTTATAATTACGCGTCAAGATAGCCCGGATTCTGCTCCATATGAAGAAACATTTAATGTTCCTTATCGTAAAAATATGAACATTATTTCTGGGTTAATGGAAATTCGTAAAAATCCCGTTACTGCTAAAGGGGAAAAAACAACACCAGTAGCATGGGATATGAACTGTTTGGAAGAGGTTTGTGGAGCATGCTCCATGGTAATTAATGGTGTTCCTAGACAATCTTGTGCTGCATTAGTTGATGAACTAGAGCAACCAATTCGATTAGAGCCAATGTCAACATTCCCAGTAGTTCGAGATCTAGTTATCGATCGTGAGCGTATGTTTGATGCATTAAAACAAGTAAAAGCTTGGATTCCTATCGATGGTACTTATGATTTAGGTCCTGGACCTCGTATGCCTGAGAAAAAACGCCAATGGGCTTATGAATTATCGAAATGTATGACTTGTGGAGTATGTTTAGAAGCTTGTCCAAATGTCAACGATAAATCGAATTTCATTGGACCAGCTGCAATCTCTCAAGCTCGTTTATTCAACTCACATCCGACTGGTGAGATGAATGCTAGTGAGAGGTTAGAAGGTTTAATGGAAGAGGGCGGATTAGTTGGTTGCGGTAACGCACAGAACTGTGTTCAAGTTTGCCCGAAAGGAATTCCATTAACAACTTCAATTGCTGCGATGAACCGTGCGGCTACTGTGCAATCATTTAAGAATTTCTTTGGTAGCGATAACGCACACTAATTAAACGAACAACAAGACCCTTGCCACAGAATTAGGTAAGGGTCTTTTTTACACCACGAAAAGGGGGGAAGAGCTTTGCGAAAGATTAATTATATTGAAGATTTTGATATATGGAAGAAGGAATTTTCGTTTTCCATTCCGATTCGTATTCGTTTTTCAGAGACCGACATGTTTGGCCATGTAAATAATGTGAGTCCATTTATTTATTTTGAGGAAGCACGTATTGAATACCTAAAATCGGTGGGATTGTTTGATGATGGCTCCAGTTCAGAAGGAATTCCGATAGTTGCTGATCTACAATGTGATTATTTAAGGCAAGTATACTTCCAGGATAGTCTACAAGTCTATGTAAAAGCGACTCACGTTGGAAATACATCATTTGATATTCACTATATGGGATTAAATCAAGACGGAGAAGTATGCATAACGGGAAGAGGTAGAATTGTATATATTAATGCAACATCAGGTAAACCACTTCCGTTATCAGATGATATAAAAGGTAAACTAATGAGCACAATTGATTAATAAAACAATTAAAACCGACTTTCTCGTAGGAAAGTCGGTTTTTTTTAGAGCTTTAATTCACCCATACGGATGAGCTCTACAACTGCCTGTGAACGCCCCTTGACTCCTAATTTTTGCATAGCATTTGAAATATGGTTACGGACAGTTTTTTCAGATATGAACAATTCTTGGGCAATTTCCTTAGTTGTTTTGTCCTGAACTAAGAGCTCAAATACTTCTTTTTCACGTTTAGTTAATAATTGCTTCGGTTTGTACTCGTTGTCCTTCAAATGTTAACCCCTCCTTGCTGTCATAGAGCTGCGTTCTTGAGGGTAATTATTTAGTCACTAATAGTTTATGTGTTGAAAGCTAAACGGTGCGCACAATTCATCAATGAAAAAAATATAATAATATACCTAAATATTTCTCTTATAAAATCAGATTTAAAAATAAATCACAAGTTTTTCGAGCTTTTATGATAAAATATGACTATATGAATGGAATTTCAGGGGGTAAAGTCTTGGAAAACAATATTTCTACCGATCAAATTGCAAAATTAGAAAAAACACTTCGACATATATCTGGAGCAATTAAACAAAATGGGCGTAAAATTTTAAATAACTATCCCATTACAAACCCACAATTTATTGCGTTACAATGGTTAAAGGAAGAAGGAGATTTAACTATTGGTGAATTATCTGCTAAGAATGGTTTAGCATTCAGCACGACAACGGATCTAGTGGATAGAATGGAGAAAAATGACTTGGTAGAAAGAGTTCGTGACCTAAATGATCGCAGGGTTGTTCGTATTCACGTTCTTGAAAAAGGCCATCGTATCATTGAAGACGTTATTTTAAAACGTCAGGAATACCTTAATGAGGTATTGGAAAACTTTACCAAAGAACAAACAGGAACTTTAATTGAACTATTAAATTTATTACATCTACAAATGAAGTCTGTGAATGAAAAATAACATCTTAGAAGAGGCGGATTTTCTTGAATAAACCTATCGGTGTCATCGACTCTGGAGTCGGTGGTTTAACAGTTGTACATGAATTAATGAGGCAGTTACCGAAGGAAAGGCTTATCTATCTTGGTGACACAATAAGATGTCCGTACGGTCCTCGAACACCAGAAGAGATACGGGAATTTACTTGGGAAATGGTGGAGTTCTTGCTGACGAAAGATATAAAAATGTTGGTCATTGCATGTAACACTGCTACTGCTTATACATTAGAAGAGTTACAAGAAAAACTTTCTATTCCAGTTGTTGGGGTAATACAGCCAGGAGCAAGAGCAGCAATTAAATCAACGCTGAATAACCATGTTGGTATAATCGGTACTGTGGGAACGATACACAGTAATGCATATGGCATTGCTTTAAATACAATTAAACCAAATCTCCATATTACTTCCGTTGCCTGCCCAACATTTGTACCTATGGTCGAACGAGGAGTGCTCTCTGGTAAAGAGGCAGAAGTTACTGTGGAAGATGCCTTACTTCCTTTGAAACAATTTATTGAAATGGATACGCTTATTCTAGGATGTACCCATTATCCATTGTTAAAGGACGTTGTTCAACAAGTCGTAGGACCACAAGTCACACTTATCTCGTCAAGTGAAGAAACTGCGAGAGAAACAAGTACGATTCTAGAAATTAACCAAATGTTTAATGAACAGAATGAACCATGTCATCATCAATTCTATACTACAGGTGATGTGGAGATATTTACCTCATTAACGAAGCGTATATTTAATAGTTCCATTGATAATCTTAAGTCTGTTTCAATCGAAAAAGTAATTATCTAATATGTAAGTTTTAAAGCTGAAAGGGTCTGACCACTTATTAAGGGGTCAGACCCTTTTACTTTAAAAAATTTGTCCACATAAGGTCTAATTTCGTTTAGGGGCTCGTATATATATTAGTACAAACCATCGTAGGAGGGAATGACATGAGAAAAAGTAATTTTTTAATGCTAATTACAGCTATCTGCACGTTGCTGCTATTAACTGGATGTTTCCAAGGAGAGCAATCTCTACCAGATATGGACCCACCGCCAAATGCTGAAGCAGTTGATGGTCAAGAGAGTGAGTTATCCGATGAAGGTAACACAGAGGAAACGGATGAAACAGGTGAAGCAATTCAAACAGTAGAACGTCAACTGTTCTTACTTGATTCAAACGGATTGGTAGCACCTCAAGTACTTGAATTACCTGTTCCAGAATCAAAAGAAGTAGCCTCACAAGTATTGGAGTATCTTGTAAAAGACGGTCCGGTAACTTCTTTATTACCAAATGGTTTCCAGGCAGTATTACCTGCTGGAACTGAAGTTCTTGGACTAAGTATTGAAGATGGTACAATTACAGTGGATTTATCGGCAGAGTTTGCGGAGTATGCTGCTACGGATGAAATGAGAATTCTAGAAGCGATGACTTTTACGCTAACACAGTTTGATAATGTAGAGCGAGTGAAACTTCGTGTTAATGGAGAAGATTTGAAAGCTATGCCAGTAGATGGAACCCCAATTGCTAATGGATATACAAGAGCAAACGGGATCAACATCGTTGAGTCAGATACGGTTGACCTTATCAACAGCAAAGCAGTGACAATGTACTTCCCAACTGAACATGATGATAACCAATACTTCGTGCCTGTCACTCAATATGTAGAAGTAGAAGACGGTAATGTTCATGAGGCAATTGTTCAAGCACTAATCGATGGACCTTCCTATGATACTAATCTAATGCATGTCTTTAATGGGGAAACCATGTTACTAGATGATCCAAAATTAACTAGTGGTGTATTAGAAATAGTATTTAGTCAAGGTGTATTAAAAGATATGGAAAATGGCGTTATTGCTGACGATGTGATGGAAACCTTGGTTCGAACTTTAACTGAGCAAGAGGCGATTGAAGCAGTTAATATTAAAGTAGAGAATGTAGAACAAATTGCTAATGAAAGTGGAGAAGTATATTCAGAACCGGTAACAAGAGAAACATTTGTACCGTCGAAAAAACTATAATAGTACGTTTGATAAAATATTATTGAAGAGGGGTAGTTATTACTACTCCTCTTTTCGCTCGTTAAGATAGTGTAGGGGATAAGAAATTGAATCGTTTCAAAGCTATAAATGAAAAATGAATTGAGATTGTAATAAGGTGAATCTTTCCAGTAAAATATGATAAGCTAAAGTGAGATAAGGAGGAATTTTTATGAGAACAGATCAACGACATATAAACAGCCTACGACCTATAACAATCACAACAGATTTTATTAAGCACCCAGAAGGCTCTGTATTCATCCAAGTAGGTGATACAAAAGTTATTTGTAATGCTACTATTGAAGATAGAGTCCCTCCTTTTATGCGTGGACAGGGGAAAGGGTGGATAACAGCAGAATATGCGATGTTACCACGTGCTACGCAGGATCGTAATATCCGTGAGTCCTCGAAAGGGAAGGTAAGCGGAAGAACAATGGAAATTCAACGACTAATCGGACGAGCACTTCGATCTGTAGTTGATTTAGATAATATTGGCGAACGAACAGTATGGATAGATTGTGATGTCATTCAAGCGGATGGTGGTACTAGAACAGCCTCTATAACGGGTGCATTTGTAGCGATGGTACTTGCTTTTGGAAAGCTTTTAGAAAAAAATACCTTAAAAAAGTTACCGGTAACTGACTTCCTCGCAGCAACTTCAGTTGGTGTTTTACCTGATGGTACAGAAATTTTAGACTTAAATTATGAGGAAGATTCGATGGCAAATGTGGATATGAACATTGTCATGACTGGTTCAGGTGAATTTGTAGAAATTCAAGGAACAGGTGAAGAAGCGACTTTTTCCATGGATCAATTACAAACATTATTGAGTCTTGCCAATGAAGGATTGAAGGAAATTTTTGAGATGCAAAAGGAAGCAATAGGTGAACTGGCTACTCGTATTGGCGAAACTGCAAAGTAAGGAGTAATTCAATGAAAGAGATAATAATTGCAACTAAGAATGAAGGAAAAGCAAAAGAATTTAAGACGTTATTCGCGCGTTATAATATAAAAGCTGTTTCGTTATTGGATTTATCCGAAGAGCTCCCTGATATAGAAGAGACAGGATCTACTTTTGAAGAAAATGCTGCCTTAAAATCAGAAGGAATTGCAGAGATTTTGAATATACCTGTAATAGCAGATGATTCGGGGCTTGTGGTAGATGCTTTAGATGGACGACCAGGAATTTTTTCAGCACGATATGCTGGTGAACCGAAGGATGATAAGAAGAATTTAGAAAAGGTTTTAGATGAACTTGAAGATGTTCCAAAAGAGGACCGGTCTGCTCGATTTGTATGCGTGCTAGCTGTAACAATTCCTGGAGAACAAACGATATTTAAAAAGGGATTTTGTGAAGGAACGATTGCATATGTAGAAAAGGGAAGCCACGGTTTTGGCTATGACCCAATTTTTATTCCTAAAGGATATAATCAAACGATGGCAGAGCTAGGTCCTGAAGAGAAAAATAAAATAAGTCATCGCAAAAATGCAATGATTCAATTAGAGGATTGGATTCAAAATCAACGCTAGTGGAGAGGATATCATGACTAAAGTTGTCATTATGAGTGATAGTCACGGATTAACCGAGGAAATAGATATTATAAAAGAACGGGAAAGTGCAAACGTTATTTTTCATTGCGGGGACTCAGAACTTAGCGAACAAGCAGAAGAATTAAATGGTGTTTTTACTGTAGCAGGTAATTGTGATTTTAACGGACGTTTTCCAAATGAATTGAAGAAAGATATCGATGGTTTGACGTTCTTTGTTGTACACGGGCATTTACATAATGTAAAAATGAATTTAATGAATTTATCCTATCGAGCTGAAGAAGAGAAGGCGGATATTGTTTGTTTTGGTCATTCTCATGTTGCCGGAGCTGAAAAAGTTGGGGATAGACTTTTTTTGAATCCTGGTAGTATTCGACTTCCACGAATGAGAGCCGAAAAAACTTACGCTGTCTTAGAATGGGAAACAACAGATAAAATTACTGTGAATCTTCGTACTACACAGGGAGATTTGGTAGAAGAATTATCTTTTACGACTTCCTTTATGTAAGGGTGGGAGGGTGCATCTACATAGGATCACCCTACCCATTTATTTATTTTGTAAATTTATAATTTGGGTTTAGGTATTGACTTTTACAACCAAACTACCTATAATATCTTTTGTGACCCAAAACAGGCGCAAATCCGTAATGGAACATATATTCACCATGGCCAGTAACCAGCGGGTGTAGTAACGAGCAACACATCTACCGACTCCGCTACGAGTTGCCCCGAAGAATAAACCTCTTCGAATATGCTAGTAGATGCAGGGGCATAATGGACGAAAGGTGGCGCGGTCAACAAAATTAAATATTAAATCTTTTTATCCAACGCGGGTGTAGTTTAATGGTAAAACTCCAGCCTTCCAAGCTGATGTCGTGGGTTCGATTCCCATCACCCGCTCCATACATATGTCCCAGTAGCTCAGCAGGATAGAGCAACAGCCTTCTAAGCTGTGGGTCGGGAGTTCGAATCTCTCCTGGGACGCTAGATTAAAGAAACCTATTTCATAGGTTTCTTTTTTCATACATAGGAAACATTAAGTAGTCCAACTATTACGAGTGTACTTCAGTTATGTATTCTTCTGATTATATTCGTTTAAAATAAATGGTAAGAGGAGGGAAGCTATGCAGCATGAAGAGGAAAATGTTATTCTATTTCCTAAGTGGGAGACCATTCTAAAGGAAGAAAGCTTTCAAGCGTTACAGCAAAAACGTTATGAGGAAGCACTGGATAAATTAAATGAGCTACTTCACTATCATGTGAATGATCATGAAATAATTATTGGAAAGCTCATGTGTTTAATGGAATTAGGTCGTTATAAAGAAGCAGAAGATATGTGTGAAGAAATCATACGTAACAGGGATGATGAACACTATTTTCACTATGTACATATTTATTTAACCATTCTCTTCCAGACTAATAAATACGATATTCTAATGGAACGCATTAAGGAGGAGCTTGATACAAAGGATTTACCATCGATGCTACGTGAACAATTCATGCAATTATATGATATGAGCGAAAAGATGGAGTCCGAATTAGTGGAGCAGAAGTCTTCTGTTTATGTTGATGATTTAATAGAGGCTGTCTCTACCGCTAATCATGAAAAACAGTGGCGCTCCATAGTGAAATTACGCTCCATGCATATCGAACCAGAAATAAGAGTCATTAAACTATTAGTAAAAGAAGAAATTCACCCTGTAATTAAAACAGCGATCTTTCTCTGGCTGCAAGAACAGAATTTTACCAATTCGATTAACATACATAAATTTGGGAAACAATTACAGGTAATACCAACGGATATACCTACTATTTCTTTACATAGTACATATGAGAAGACTGTTCAGTATTTACACGATATTGAACAAGATAACCCAACATTATATCAATTCTTAGAACAACTGCTCTATCGATATCTATACGTGCAATACCCGATTGCTCCTCCTAATGAGGATGCGGCTATTATTGCCGAAAGCTTAATAATTATTGGATATCAAATTATGAATCAACAGGAAGTAGAACCAAACACAGATAAGGAAAAAGTTTTAGTCTACTTAAAAGATATATTAAATGGAGAACAATTATATTTATCTATCATTGAGGATTAGTTCAAATCTTTTGCTTATGTCTTGAAAGGCTTATTAATTATGGTATAATAAGATGGTTGTAATTTTAGGAAGTGTTTTTTAAAAAATACTTAAACGAATCTAATTAATGAAATTAAGTAGTTAATGGAAATAATAGATTTTTGGAGGGAAAATACATGTCAGTAAAATGGGAAAAAAAAGAAGGTAATGAAGGAGTCTTAACTTTCGAAGTTTCGGCTGAGGAATTCGAAGGTGCTTTAGATAAAGCCTTCAAAAAAGTTGTAAAAACAGTTCAGGTTCCAGGATTCCGTAAAGGTAAAATGCCACGTCCAATCTTTGAAAAACGCTTTGGTGTAGAAGCTCTATTCCAAGATGCTGTGGATATCGTATTACCTGAAGCATATACAAAAGCTGTAGAAGAATCAGGTATTGAACCAATCGATCAACCAAGTATTGATATTGAACAAATTGAAAGAGGCCAAACTCTAATATTTACTGCAGACGTAACAGTAAAACCTGAAGTTAAGCTTGGTGAATATAAAGGTCTTGAAGTTGAAGAATTAGATGCCACTGTTACAGATGAAGATGTTGATGCTGAATTACAACAACTAAGAGAACGTCATGCTGAACTAGTTGTCAAAGAACAAGGCACTGTTGAAAATGGTGATACGGTTGTTATGGACTTTGAAGGATTCTTAGGTGAAGAAGCATTTGAAGGTGGAAAAGGTGAAAATCATTCCCTTGAAATTGGATCAGGTCAATTTATCCCAGGATTCGAAGAGCAATTAGTTGGAAAAGAAGCAGGGGTAGAAACTGAAATCAAAGTAACTTTCCCTGAAGATTATCATGCAGAAGATTTAGCTGGTAAAGAAGCTACCTTCAAAGTAACGGTTCATGAAATCAAATCGAAAGAACTTCCTGAGCTAGACGATGAGTTTGCTAAAGATGTTGATGATGAAGTAGAAACACTTGAAGCGCTTAAAACTAAAAAGCGTGAAGAACTAGAATCTGAGAAAAAACAAAGCGCAGAAAACGCTAAGCGTGAAGAACTAATCAACAAAGCATCTGATAACGCAGAAGTGGAAGTTCCAGAAGTAATGGTTCAATCAGAGCTTGACCGTATGATGCGTGAATTTGAACAACGTTTACAAATGCAAGGTATGACATTAGATCTTTATTACCAATTCTCTGGTCAAGATGAGAATGCATTAAAAGAACAAATGCGTGAAGATGCTGGTAAACGTGTAAAGACTAACTTAACACTAGAAGCTATCGTTAAAGCAGAAAATCTTGAAGTTACCGATGAAGATGTTAAAGCTGAATTAGAAAATATGGCTTCTATGTATGGAGTAGATACAGAGCAACTAACTCAAATGCTTGGTGGAAACACGGAAGCAATAAAAGAAGACCTATTATTCCGTAAAGCAATTGACTTCTTAGTGGATAATAGTAAAACAGTTGCATAATATAATAATTGACTATTAAAACACAACAAAAAACAAGGTGCGAATTTCGTACCTTGTTTTTTTAACCAATAGAAGGGTTATCTTTAGTATTTTTAGTTGTAATTTAGTATGATAAGAATCAAAGCTAAAAAGAGAAAGAAACGTTGTCAATTTTATTAGGTATAGTGACATATACTAAGCTTAGGTACATTAGAAATAGATTATCAAGCATCTTGATTATGAATGCAAAGTAATTCTTGAAACATAAAGCGTGACATGAAGACACTGAGTATATTATTTTGTTTTCAAAACACCTTCTGATATGATATCTATTATAACTTAACGTTTTGTGGCAGATAGAAAGTATCAAAAACTTTCTTACCTGCATAAGAAAAACTAACACATTCGCTAGTGTAGCCCGAGTGCAAGTTTTTCTAATTATCGACCAGAAACTTTAGGGGTGAAAAATTAATGTTCAAATTTAATGATGAAAAAGGGCAGCTGAAATGTTCATTCTGTGGCAAAAGCCAAGAACAAGTGCGTAAGCTAGTTGCTGGTCCTGGTGTTTATATATGTGATGAGTGTATTGAATTATGTACAGAGATCGTAGAAGAGGAACTTGGAACAGAAGAGGAAATGGAATTTAAAGAGGTTCCAAAACCTAAAGAGATCTGTGAAATCTTAAACGATTATGTAATTGGACAAGAGAAAGCGAAGAAGAATCTTTCTGTAGCTGTATATAACCACTATAAACGTATTAACTCGCCGAAATCTAACGACGATGTTGAGTTAGCAAAAAGTAATATTGCGATGATAGGTCCTACTGGTAGTGGTAAGACATTACTTGCCCAAACTTTAGCTCGAATTCTAAATGTACCTTTCGCAATGGCGGATGCAACATCATTAACGGAAGCTGGATATGTTGGTGAAGATGTAGAAAACATTCTTCTAAAGCTAATTCAAGCAGCTGATTATGATATTGAAAAAGCTGAAAAAGGAATTATTTATATTGATGAGATAGACAAGGTGGCTCGTAAATCAGAGAATCCATCGATCACGAGGGATGTATCTGGTGAAGGTGTTCAACAAGCGCTTCTAAAGATTTTAGAAGGTACGGTTGCTAGTGTGCCTCCTCAAGGTGGTCGTAAGCATCCACATCAAGAGTTTATCCAAATCGATACAACAAATATTTTATTTATTGTTGGTGGAGCATTTGATGGTATTGAGCAGGTAATTAAGAGAAGACTTGGCAAGAAAGTGATTGGATTCGGTGCTAATGAGAAACAAGAAGAATTAGACAAAGGTCAATTGCTAGCTAAAGTACTCCCAGAAGACTTACATCGATATGGCTTAATTCCAGAATTTATCGGAAGAATTCCGGTTATCGGAAGTTTAGAGCCATTAGATGAAGATGCATTAGTAGAAATTTTAACGAAGCCAAAAAATGCTTTAGTAAAACAATACCAAAAGTTATTCCAAATCGATAATGTAGAATTGGATTTTGAAGAAGATGCCCTAGTAGAGATTGCTAAAAAAGCAATTGAACGCAATACAGGTGCTCGTGGATTACGTTCGATTATCGAGTCAATCATGCTCGAAGTAATGTTTGAATTACCATCGAGAGAAGATATTTCGAAATGTATTATTACGAAAGATACAGTCGTTAAAGAAAATGGCAGTCCTAAGCTTTTATTTAACGATGGAACTGTAGCTGAAAGCATAACAAAGCTTCCTAAAGAAAGTGCTTAAAACTAAATTTCTAATGATTAGAGGCTGACTAGGATTCTTGGCTCCCAAACAGATGAAATATCTGGAGTGGAAATAAAGTCCCAAGTCAGCTCTTTATTTTTATTTTGAGTGTATATTGACATAGAATTACTTAGCCTTCAGGGGGTAAGCTAATAGAGTAACAGATAGAAGTGCTGAATTATTTTACAAAGCAAGCACACTTCTATAAACTTTAAGGGAATATATACATATTTGTAAATGACAATTTGGAGGTACATACATGAAAACGAATGAAACAAAACAAGTTCCCCTCCTCCCATTACGCGGTTTATTAGTATTTCCTACCATGGTGTTACATCTTGACGTAGGTAGAGATAAGTCTGTAGCAGCATTGGAGAAAGCAATGGTTGGTGATCAAACTATCTTCTTAGCTGCTCAAAAGAAAGTAAGTATAGATGAGCCCAGCCCTGATGAAATATATCGAATTGGAACACTAGCAAAAATAAAACAAATGCTAAAGCTTCCTAATGGTACGTTTCGGGTTCTAGTGGAAGGCTTAAATCGTGGAGAAATCATTAGATTTGTTGATGAGGAAGACGAGTTTACTGTTGAAGTACAAGAATTAGAAGAGATAACAGGAAATCGTTTAGAGGAAGAAGCGCTAATGCGCAATATTTTAAGTCAATTTGAACAGTATGTAAAAGTCTCTAGAAAAATAACTAAAGAGACCTTAACAACTGTAAGTGATATTGAAGAGCCAGGAAGACTAGCGGATATCATTACCTCGCATCTTTCACTTAAATTAAAAGATAAACAAGAATTGCTAGAAATGATTAATACACAAGAGAGACTACAGCATTTAATTAGTTTAATTTCTAACGAGAAGAAAGTATTAGACTTAGAGAAGAAAATTGGACAACGTGTTAAATCGTCCATGGAGAAAACTCAGAAAGAATACTATCTCCGTGAGCAGTTAAAAGCAATTCAGAAAGAGCTAGGAGATAAGGATGGTAAGACTGGTGAGGTAGATGACTTACGAGAAAAAATAGAAAAGTCGAATATGCCTGAGCGAATTATGGAAGTAGCCATTAAGGAACTAGGTCGATATGAAAAAGTTCCACAATCATCTGCCGAGAGCTCTGTCATTAGGAATTATTTAGAATGGCTAATCGCATTACCGTGGACTGATAAATCTCAGGATACGATAGAGATTAGTCTTGCACAAGAGATTCTTGATAAAGACCATTATGGTCTAGAGAAGGTAAAAGAACGTATTTTAGAGTATTTGGCAGTACAAAAGTTAACGAACTCAATTAAAGGTCCGATTCTTTGTCTAGTTGGACCTCCAGGTGTTGGGAAGACTTCCTTAGCTAGATCAATTGCTCGTTCCGTAAATCGTAATTTCGTTAGAATCTCCCTAGGAGGAGTTCGTGATGAAGCAGAAATTCGAGGACATAGAAGAACATATATTGGAGCTATGCCTGGACGTATCATACAAGGGATGCGAAAGGCAAAGACCGTTAATCCGGTATTCCTATTAGATGAAATTGATAAAATGTCCAATGACTTCCGTGGAGATCCATCTTCTGCAATGTTGGAAGTTTTAGATCCAGAACAAAATAATAGCTTTAGTGACCACTTTATTGAAGAGCCCTATGATTTATCGAATGTGCTCTTTATTGCAACTGCTAATTATGTGAATAATATCCCTGGGCCACTTTTAGACCGTATGGAATTAATCTCACTCTCTGGATATACCGAAATTGAAAAGCTGCATATTGCAAAGGAACATTTAATTCCTAAGCAGTTAAAAGAAAATGGGTTAAAAAAAGGTAACCTACAAGTTAGAGATGAGGCACTACTGAAACTTATCCGTATGTATACTAGAGAGGCAGGGGTACGTACATTAGAGCGTCAGATAGCCAAGCTTTGCAGAAAAGCTGCAAAAATTATTGTTTCTGATGAGAAGAAGCGTGTTGTTGTAACAGAAAAGAGTATTGAAGAATTACTTGGTAAGCCTATTTTCCGTTATGGACAAATGGAAACGGAGAATCAAATTGGTGCTGCTACAGGATTAGCCTACACTACTGCAGGTGGGGATACCTTATCTATAGAAGTGTCCCATTACCCTGGAAAAGGTAAATTGACCCTTACTGGTAAGTTAGGCGAAGTGATGCGGGAATCTGCACAAGCTGCATTTAGTTATATTCGTTCCAGAGCACAAGAGCTGGGAATTGAGCATGACTTTCATGAAAAGTATGATATTCATATTCACGTTCCAGAAGGAGCCACTCCGAAAGATGGACCTTCTGCAGGTATTACGATGGCAACTGCACTTGTATCAGCCCTGTCTAACCGAGCTGTTAAAAAAGAAGTTGCTATGACAGGAGAAATTACGTTAAGAGGGCGTGTCCTTCCGATTGGTGGACTCAAGGAGAAATCATTAAGTGCTCATCGTGCTGGGATTACAACAATAATTTTCCCAGAGGACAATAAAAAGGACCTAGATGATATACCGGAAAGTGTACGTAAGGAAATGACCTTTATTCCTGTAAATCATTTAGATCAAGTGTTAAAGCATGCCCTAGTGGAGGAAAACAATGAAAGTAACAAACGCTGAAATAGTAATTAGTGCAGTAAGTAAGAAACAATATCCGAATGATCAATTGCCTGAAATTGCACTAGCAGGACGTTCGAATGTTGGAAAATCATCCTTTATTAATAAGTTAATTAACCGTAAAAGCTTAGCTAGGACATCTTCCAAGCCAGGTAAAACGCAAACATTGAATTTTTACCGAATCAATGAAGCATTTTACTTTGTCGATGTACCTGGTTATGGGTATGCGAAAGTTTCAAAAACCGAGCGAGAAAAATGGGGAAAGATGATGGAGGAATACTTCCAATCACGTGAAACATTAAAGGTAGTATTACTCATAACAGATATCCGTCACGAACCAACAAAAGATGATGTGCAAATGTATGATTTCCTGAAGCATTTTGGTCTACCCGTAGTTGTTGTTGCAACAAAGATGGATAAAATACCAAAAGGAAAACGAGCTCAACATTTAAAGAGAACTATCAATACCCTCCAAGTGGAGAAGGGAGACTTGGTATTACCATTCTCTTCTGAAACAGGTGAAGGTAAAGATGAAGCATGGGGAATTTTGAAAAAGTATATTTAGTTTCTGGTAAGAGATCAAATCTGTGGATTTGGTCTCTTTTTATATTTCTTAATCAAGGTACATCAACCAACCGTTATCAAATATTAACTTTTTATATGAAATCCTCACGAAAAAACAACTATTTTCTATATTTTTGATGATTATGGAGTTTAAAAGAGTATCGAGAAGTATTTATAAGGTTCGTTAAGTTATTTGGCTTTAACAACGATTATTACCAATCCATCTTAATTAATCAGACTATTTGCAATTAGTTGTTCAAATGGTGGATTGTTATACTTTTATATGTAGAAAGTGATTGTTTATCATTTTCAAAAAACGAGAAGAGAGGAAATATGTATTTTATGAGAAAACTGAAAATTATACTTTTTGTCGCGTTATTATTAGTTGTACTAGCTGCTTGTGGAACGGAAGGTTCTACAGATGATACTACTAAAGATGCAAATGGTTCTGATGAGCAAAGCTCTGGATCAGAGTATGGATTAATCGAAGATGGGAAGCTTATTTTCGCTGCATCTGGTGAATTTAAGCCATTTAGTTATATTGAAGGTACCGAGATGGTTGGGTATGATATCGCAGTAGCTGAGGCAATTGCAGAAAAACTTGGATTAGAAGCGGTTCAACAACAAGCAAAGTTCTCTGGAATAGTTACTGGAGTGAATGAAGGTCGCTATGATATAGCAGTTGCAAGTCATACGATTACAGATGAAAGGTTGGAAAAGGTTAATTTCTCAGAGCCTTATTATTATTCTGGACCAGTTATCTACACAAGACCTGATAGTGATATTCAATCTGCTGAAGACTTAAACGGTAAAGAGATTTCAGTATCTAGAGGTTCAACTTATGTGGAAATGGCCGAGCAATATACGGATGACATCCCACAGGTAGATAGTGATGTAGTTGCTCTACAATCATTAGCTTCCGGTCACCATGATGCTGTAATTACGGATGATATTACAGGTCAAACTGCTATTCAGAATGGACTAGAAATTGAAAATCGTGGTCAACTAGGTGTGAGTGAGCAAGCGATTGCTGTAAACAAAGAAAATGAAGCATTATTAGAAGCAATAAATGAAGCACTTCAAGAATTAAAGGATAGTGGAGAGTTAGCTAAAATGGCTGAAGAATGGATTGGTGTTGATATTACTCAAGAGCCTGAAGAGTTAGAGTAATTCAGCTAAGAAGTCAACGTTAAGGAGTTGGAACACTTGTCTCATTTTTTTGATGTATTTATAGAAAGCTATCCTTATTTTCTTCAAGGGTTAAAAATAACACTATACTTGTCTGCTGCCTCACTATTAATTGCTTTTGTCATAGGATTATTCTTTGCGATACTTAAAATCTCTAATATTAAGGTGTTAGGTTGGATTGCTGACGCTTATATTTGGGTAATACGTGGTACGCCACTTATCGTACAGATATTCGTGCTATATTATGGAATAACGGAAATTATCCTAATCGATAAATTTTGGGCAGGGGCGATTGGTCTTGCTATTCATAGCGGTGCATATATCGCTGAGATTATTAGAGGGTCCATCCAATCAATTGATAAAGGTCAAATGGAGGCTGGACGTTCTCTTGGGATGACAAAGTTACAAACGATGAGGAGAATTATTCTACCACAAGCATTTCGACGAGCTATTCCTTCCCTTGGTAACCAATTCATTATTGGTATAAAAGACTCTTCTTTAGTTTCCTTTATTGGGGCGCAAGAATTATTTGGTGTATCAAGTTCCCTTGGTTCAAACTCGTTTGATTTTCTAACTTTCTATTCAGTTGCCGCAGTATACTATCTATTTATCGTATTAATACTTACGGCTATTGTGAATAGAATTGAGAAAAAACTAGCTAGAAGTGATTAAGGAGGAAATATCGATGTCTAAAAAAGAAATGGTTCGGGTAGAACAGTTAAATAAATCGTTTGGAAAACTACATGTACTAAAGGATGTCGATCTTACTGTAGACGAAAGTAATGTAGTCGTATTAATTGGTGCAAGTGGTTCTGGTAAAAGCACATTGTTACGATGTATCAATTTTCTAGAAATGAAGGATGACGGTAAGATATTTCTTGAAGGCGAACAAGTAGATAAAGACACACACAATTTAAATGAAATCCGCCAGCGTGTTGGTATGGTATTTCAGCACTTTAATCTATTCCCACATAAGACAGTGCTAGAAAATGTCATCGAGGCCCCTTTAATGGTTAAAAAGATGCCCAAAAACCAAGCCATTGAAGAAGGAAAAGCTTTATTAGATAAGGTGGGTCTTGGGGATAAATATGATGTATATCCATCTACGCTATCTGGTGGGCAGAAACAACGTGTTGCGATTGCTAGATCTCTTGCGATGAAACCAGAAGTTATGTTGTTTGATGAACCAACCTCAGCTCTTGACCCAGAGTTAGTCGGTGAAGTATTAGCTACTATGAAAGAATTAGCGGATGAAGGAATGACAATGGTTGTGGTCACACATGAAATGGGTTTTGCCCGTGAAGTAGGAGACTGGGTAGTCTATATGCATGACGGAAGGATTGTAGAGTATGGCAATCCAGATGAATTATTTGAACGGCCGAAAGAACAACGCACCAAAGAATTCTTAAGCTCTATATTATAAGAAAAGCTTTCTTGGGGGAACAGGCCCCTAAGAAAGCTTTTTACTTTTTCTTGAGAAGATAGATACCAATGGCAACGAGGACAATTGGCCAATAAACATTAATAAAATTCACGATATCATTTACCCAGTTAAACCATGATGGGATGTTGATAGAGAATATAAATATACAAGCAATAATGATAAGAACGAGTCCTGGAACTAGACCTTGCTTTGTCTTCATATATTTTACTAAAAAAGCAATACCGATTATTAGTGGATACATTGCCCAATGATCAATCCAAAAACTATAATGTCTTATTCCATGAAAATGAATCCCTAGCCCCAAAAGTAGTGTGCCACTAAATAATTGATTATAATCCTTTATTTGAAAGCTATAGATTAAGAGTGCTAAGCCAATAATAATCAATATAGTTGGCCAAGAATAAAAATCTGTGAAAATTGGCAGTCTTAACTGTCTTAATAAGAAATACAAACCAATTCCAATTAAAAGATATGCTGTTAAAGTATTTTTATTTTTCATTCAATCACCTTTCAATTGTTAAACGATAGATGTAATATGTTGATTTCTTGCTTCTTATAATACGGTATGATAGAGTACATCTGAGTTTATCTTTATAATATCATATAGTTTCATAATCTGTTCACAAAAGTAGAAATTGAAACATTTGTACTATGTTATAATAACTACAGTATGAATTTTTATAGCAATAAATTTGAACCGCTATATTCGGAGGAGAGATACGGTGCATATTTTAAAAGTTGGTTTAAATTATAAGTCAGCCCCTGTAGAAATTAGAGAAAAACTGACTTTCTCAGAGAACTCTCTTCAGGATGCTATGCAAGAATTAAAGAATAGAAAAAGTATATTAGAAAATGTTATTTTATCTACCTGTAATCGTACGGAAATCTATGCTGTAGTAGATCAAGTACACACAGGACGGTTTTATATTAAACAATTTTTAGCGGATTGGTTTAATGTTGATAAAGAAGAGATATCCTCCTTCTTAAGAATTACGGAGGATGACGGGGCATTAGAACATTTATTTAGGGTATCCTCAGGACTTGATTCCATGGTGTTAGGGGAGACGCAAATCTTAGGACAAGTTAAACAAGCATTTCTATCTTCACAGGAGATTAAGGCTACTGGGACGATATTTAATGAACTGTTTAAGCAAGCAATAACATTTGCAAAGCGTGCTCAAAAGGAAACGGCTATTGGCGAAAATGCTGTATCCGTAAGTTACGCTGCAGTAGAATTATCTAAAAAAATATTTGGAACTCTGGATGATAAAAATGTCGTCATTCTAGGTGCTGGAAAAATGGGTGAACTTGCGGCTAAAAATATACAAGGCTCTGGCGCAACTAACATTACTGTAGTGAACCGTACGTTAGAGAAGGCTATTGATTTAGCAAAACAATTTAACGCAGAGGCGAAACAATTAGACCAATTGAATACGGTATTGGAAAATACCGACATTTTAATTAGTTCAACGGGTTCTGACTCATTCGTTATTACAAAAGAAACGTTAGAACCGATTCAAAAGAGACGAAGAGGTAAGCCATTATTCTTAGTTGATATCGCGGTTCCTAGAGATTTAGATCCAAATATCGGAAAAATGGATAATGTATTTCTATATGATATCGATGATCTTCAGCATATAGTTGATGAAAACCTTGAAAGCCGTAAAAAGGCTGCTGAAGAAATCGAGATATTATTAGAAAGAGAAATTATCACCTTTAAAGAATGGATGAAAACATTAGGTGTTGTACCAGTAATTTCTGCATTGCGAAATAAAGCACTAACCATTCAAGCAGAAACGATGAGAAGTATTGAGCGAAAAATGCCGGATTTAACAGCTCGTGAGAAAAAGGTACTTAGTAAGCATACGAAAAGTATTATTAATCAGTTACTAAAGGATCCGATTACCCAAGCAAAAGAACTTGCGGGATCAGACAATTCAGCTGAAGCATTGCAGTTGTTTGTTGATATCTTTGGAATTGAGAAAGAAGTAAAACAAGAATTTGCCAAACAAGCTCAAAAAAATGATGAATTACTGCAATCTATTAAAAATGAAGTTCCGTTAGTAGGTAAATTTGTTACGAACTAAACTAGTAAAGGACTCGTCTTATGATTGAAGTGCGCTGGATTTATGAAGGGATTTTATTTATTTACGCTTTGAGTCTAATTGGTTATTTTATTGATTTTGTACAGCAGAACCGGAAGGCAAAAGTATATGCCTTCTGGTTACTTTGTATGGTTTGGCTCTTTCAAACCTTTTTTTTAATTTTTACTGTAGTTGTTGAGAAACGGTTTCCTATCGCTACTCTAACAGATAGTCTATTTTTCTACGCATGGGTATTGGTGACGTTCTCGATACTAATGAACCGCTTATTTAAAACTTATTTCATGGTATTTTTCATTAACTTATTTGGATTCTTTGTGATGCTTATGCATATTTCACTTGCTGCAAAATCTCAAGTAGAAGAGCGATGGATTCAATTAGTGGATGAGATATTAATTGCTCATATTTCTTTGGCTATTATATCTTATGGTTTTTTTACCATCTCTTTTATATTTTCCATTATGTATCTAGTGCAATATCATTTCTTAAAAGAAAAGAAAGCGATAAAATGGATATGGCGACTAGGGGATCTTGAACGGCTTGAACATTTCACTTTTAGAGCCATAACTGTAGGTGTCCCATTATTGTTAATTGGTATTATTTTAGGTTTTGCGTGGGCATATACGGAGGAAGTAGAATTTTATTGGTTTGATTTAAAAACATTAGGGTCGATACTAGTTTTAGGAATATATATTATTTATTTATTTTTAAGGACCGTTCGTCGTATGTCCGGTAAATCACTTGCAGTTTATAATACAAGTGCGTTCTCTATATTAATTATTAACTTCTTTTTATTTACCAGACTGTCTAACTTTCACATTTAATTAGGAGGAATACATATGCGAAAAATTATCGTAGGTTCTAGACAAAGTAATTTAGCCTTAACACAAACAAATTGGGTGATTAATGAATTAAAAAAAGCAGGCGTTGAAAATGAGTTTGAAATTAAAAAGATTGTAACAAAAGGAGATAAAATCCTGGATGTCACACTTTCCAAAGTCGGTGGAAAAGGACTGTTTGTAAAAGAAATAGAGAAAGCTCTTTACGATAAAGAAATAGATTTTGCAGTTCATAGTATGAAAGATATGCCAGCATCCCTACCTGAAGGATTAATTATCTCTGCTATACCTGTAAGAGAAGATCATCGTGATGCTCTGATTTCTAAGAATAATGTATTGCTGCAAGACTTACGGGAAGGTGCAGTAGTCGGAACGAGTAGCCTTCGACGTGCAGCTCAGATTTTAGCTGTGAGACCTGATGTTGAAATTAAATGGATTCGTGGAAATATTGAAACGAGAATTCGTAAATTACAGGAAGAAGATTATGATGCTATCATCCTGGCAGTTTCTGGCTTGAAACGGGTTGGATTAAGTGAAGAACTAATCAGCGAGTATTTAGAACCAGAGATCTGTGTACCTGCTGTTGGCCAAGGTGCATTAGCGATTGAAAGTCGTGAAGATGACCATGAGCTAACCGATTTATTGGAAAAAATTAATGATAAATATACAGTGAAAACTGTAACAGCTGAGAGAACTTACTTAAACCTATTAGAAGGTGGATGCCAAATACCAATTGGCGGATACGCTCATTTAGAAGACGAGGAAGTAGTGCTAAATGTGTTAGTAGGTACTCCTGATGGCAAAACGATATTACAAGAGGTTGTTCGTGGTACCGACCCGGAACAAGTTGGAAAAGAAGCTGCTGAAAAGTTATTACAACAAGGTGCAAAAGAGATTATTGAACAAGTAAAAGAGGAGCTAGACAAGTAATGCAACTTCCATTACAGGGGAAGAATATCTTGGTTACTAGGGAAGCAAGCCTTGCCGATAAATTCTCGAAACAACTTATTGCCAAAGGGGCAAATGTATTAGAAACTCCTTTATTAAAAATAGCTTGTAAACGTTCATTAGATGATAGAGAGGTTATTGAAAATCTAGGACAGTTTAATTGGATATTTTTTACAAGTGTTAATGGTGTAGAATGCTTTTTTAACTTAATAGAAAAATATGAGATAAAATTGCCAGTTGTCAAAATAGCTGTAGTTGGCCATAAAACAGAAGAAGTACTAAAGTCTTATGGTTTTGTAGCAGACTTCATTCCATCTATATATGATGGTGAGAATTTAGTTAATGAGTTTCTTGGAGAATTCCATGACATCGGGAAAGTTTTACTAGTTCAAGGGAATCGCTCAAGAAAGGTAATAGCGGATGGTTTGTTGAAAGCGGGTGTAGACTATCGTACTATAGTCGTCTATGAAACACTCTACAATGAAGAAGCCAAAGCGAAATTAAATCGTGTGCTAAAGGATATTACATTTGATTATGTTACCTTTACAAGCCCATCGACAGTGGAAGCATTCATGAAGTATTCGAAACGGACATTATCAAATGATACAAAAGTTGTTTGTATTGGAAATACCACGGAAAAGAAGGCTAGGGAATTCGGACTTACGAATATTTCGTCACCTAATCTTTTTACCATCGAGGCTATGATTGAGTTAATGTGTAATGAAAAAAGAGAGGATTGAAGGATATGAGTATAAATGCTGATTTCAAACGTCATCGTCGTTTAAGGTCATCTAATGCGATGAGAACGATGGTTAGAGAGAATCATCTTCGAATAGAAGACTTTATCTATCCAATGTTTGTAGTGGAAGGAGAGAATGTGAAAAACGAAGTTCCTTCTATGCCAGGTGTTTACCAAGTTTCGATGGATCTTTTACTAGCTGAGGTAAAAGAAGTAGTTGAACTTGATATTAAATCCATTATTCTATTTGGCGTACCAAATGACAAAGATGAAGTAGGAACAGGCGCATTCATCGAAACAGGGATTGTTCAAGAAGCAACGAGATTAATAAAGGATAAATACCCTGAAGTTCTAATCGTTGCAGATACATGCCTGTGTGAATATACCTCTCATGGCCATTGTGGTGTCATTCATAATCATGATGTAGATAATGATGAATCATTAAAGTTACTTGCACGTACTGCCGTCTCTCAAGCAGAAGCTGGTGCTGACATAATCGCTCCTTCTAATATGATGGATGGTTTTGTGAAAGTGATTAGACAAGCATTAGATGAAGCAGGATATACGAACATTCCAATTATGTCCTATGCTGTTAAATATGCATCAGCATTTTATGGTCCATTCCGAGATGCTGCTGATAGCACCCCACAATTTGGTGACCGTAAAACGTATCAAATGGATCCCGCTAATCGATTAGAAGCATTGCGAGAGGCAGAATCTGATGTGGAAGAAGGAGCCGATTTCCTTATTGTAAAACCTGCACTATCATATTTAGATATTGTTCGTGATGTCCGTAACAATTTTAACTTACCAGTGGTTGCCTATAATGTAAGTGGAGAATATTCCATGGTCAAAGCAGCCGCTTTAAACGGTTGGATTGATGAAAAAGCACTAGTTTTGGAGAAATTAACTTCGATGAAACGCGCAGGTGCAGATTTAATTATTTCATATTTCGCAAAAGATGTTGCGAAGTGGTTGAAAGAAAACGAATAAAAGCGAGGTGGATATAGTGAAAGAATTTAATCAGTCTATCGATGCGTACAAAGAAGCAGTTGATTTAATGCCAGGTGGAGTGAATTCACCAGTTAGAGCATTTAAATCAGTAGGTATGGATCCAATTTTCATGGACAGTGGAAAAGGGTCGAAAATTAAAGATATCGATGGTAATGAATATATTGACTATGTATTGAGCTGGGGGCCATTAATTTTAGGACATGCTGATGAGAGAGTGGTTAGTAAGCTTCATGAGATCATCGAAAAGGGAACTAGCTTTGGCGCCCCAACGGTATTGGAGAATGAACTAGCAAAATTAGTTATTGATAGAGTACCTTCCATTGAAGTAGTACGAATGGTTAACTCTGGTACAGAAGCTACGATGAGTGCTTTAAGATTAGCACGTGGATATACCGGTAGAGATCTGATTCTAAAATTTGAAGGAAGCTATCATGGTCATGGGGATTCACTATTAATTAAAGCGGGATCCGGGGTCGCTACATTAGGTCTACCTGATAGCCCAGGTGTTCCTAAGTCAATTGCACAAAACACGATTACAGTTGCTTACAATGATCAAGAGGGTGTGCGCACTGCATTCGAAAAATATGGTGATAACATTGCTGCCGTTATTGCAGAGCCTGTTTGTGGGAATATGGGAGTTGTTCCCCCTACTAATGACTTCTTAGTATTTTTAAGAGAAATTACCGAAGAGAATGGTTCTTTATTAATCTTTGATGAAGTAATGACAGGATTCCGCGTAGACTATCATTGTGCACAGGGTCATTTTAATGTTACACCAGATTTAACTTGCTTAGGAAAAGTAATCGGTGGTGGATTACCGGTTGGCGCGTATGGTGGTAAACGTGAAATTATGCAGCAAGTAGCACCAGCTGGTCCAATTTATCAAGCTGGAACGTTATCGGGTAACCCATTAGCGATGACTGCAGGATTAGAAACGTTAAGTGCACTTACAGAAGAGTCCTATCAGGAAATGAACCGTAAAGTGGATTTATTAGTTTCTGGATATCAAAATGCGGCAGAGGAATTTAGTATCCCTCTTCAGATTAATCGTGCCGGATCAATGGTTGGTGTTTTCTTTGCAGAAGAGCCTGTTACTAGCTTTGCTACTGCTTCACAATCAAACTTAGAACATTTCAATAAATATTATCGTGTCATGATAGAAGAAGGTGTATTTTTACCACCATCTCAATTTGAAGGTTTATTCCTTTCAACAGCACATACAGATGAAGATATTGAAAAAACGATACAAGCTGCTAGAAAAGCATTTTCACAGCTTAATGTATAAGAAAAAGGCTATAGGGAGTTCTCCCTGTAGCCTTTTTTCTATTATGGAACGATATAAATAGTAATCATCTATTTGATAAATTCGAACGTGCTTACTCATAAATTCCCTTTTGATCACAAGAGATTTCTCTTCATTAGCATATCCTAATACCTTGGCTCATATAGATAATTAAGAGTTATGAGCATATGGAATATATGTTTTGAGGGGAGGAAGCTACTTGGTTAATGAACAGAATGTTTTTCGATTTGATTTGAATGAGTCATTGTATTTTGAGAAAGACCAGGAAGTCGCTGAAATTATGGGTATATCCTTAGAACCAGAGATTTCTATCCAAGAATTTAATGATTATATTTCTATTAGAGGTGTAATTGAATTACAAGGTTCTTATCAAAAAGCTGAGTCTATAGGTGATGAGGATGAGTCATACTTGGACGGGTATGATTCAAAACGCTATATAGAAAGGGTTACAGAAACACAGTATGGTGCTGCAGAATTTTTGCACCGTTTTCCTGTTGAGATCACGGTCCCTTCCTATCGAGTGGAGAATTTAGATGAAGTTACTGTTATGATCTCTGAGTTTGATTATGAATTACCAGAGTCAGATCACTTGTATTTGCGTTCCACGATAGAGATCCATGGAATTAACAGTCAGGTGGATGAAGTAAATGAGGAAGAAGCGGTATCTGAACCAGAAGCAGTAGAAGAAACAATACTTTCTGCAAGGGGTGAAGATGAATCGTTTGAGTTTGAGGTGAAGCAGGAGGATGAATCTCCTAACTACATAGAAGATTCTCCAGAGCAGTTGCCGACCTTAGAAGAAGTGACACTAGAGGAAGCCGAAAGTGATCGTTGGAAGTTCTTACAGAAAACTCAATCGTTTGATGAGTTTTTCCAAAAGAATCAAGAGCCAGCAGTAGTGGATGAAGAATCTATCGATGAATCATCATCGTTAATAGATGACGAATCCGCGAGTTATGATGAAAGTTATGAAAGTAGAGCAGAGAAGGCGGATTTAACTTACCTTGCTGATATGTTCCGCGGAGGCGATGAACAATATGCAAAGCTGAGACTCTGTATCGTACAGGAAAAAGATACACTAGAAGCGTTGGCGGAAAAATATGAAACAACTACGATTCATATTCGTAACCAAAATGGGTTAGAAGAAGATGATATTGCAGAAGGACAATTATTATATATTCCAGTAAAGAATTAAATGTATAATCGGTTAACCCCTTGTCAATAGTCAAGGGGTATATTATTGGCGTATAGGAATAGTTGCATAATAGAAAATTCCACAGAAGTGATATTCCTTTGTAAGCACGCTGTGCAAAAGTTACTCCGTCAAGGTTGAACAAATACGATTTTCCCTAACTAGATACTATAGGTGGTGAAAAGATTGGAGAATGTTCGACGAGTGCTAGAATCGTACCATGTGTATCCTGTTGATATAACAAAGGTCACGGAACGATTATATCGTATTAAAGGGAACAAGCAGCAATATGCCTTAAAGAAAAGTAATCTACAGGATAAAAAACTTCCTTATTGGCTAGAGATTTACCGGCAAGCGCAAGCCCAAAATCTCCAAAATATATTACCTGTCTATCTAAATCAGTCAGGTAAATTATATGAAATAGATGGGGATGATATCTATTATTTAACCCCTTGGATTGATTCTAGTAACCGTAGCTCCTCTATCGGAAAGATATATCAAAACATAGGTCTCGTTCATTCTAAAACTAGAAAGATACAGACGATAACAGAAGAAATGCGGGAAAATTCACGAGAAAACTTCCTAGTCTATAAGAAACAAATGGGAGAACTAAGAAAAAAACTCTTAGTACATGTCGAAGAGTTTGAATCCCAGCATTTTATGTCTCCTGTTGAATTGTTAGTGTGTACTCAGTATCGCGATTTAGTTCAAGTATTCTATACTATGGAGAAACGATTGAATCAATATTTAGATACACTGCAAGAACTTTCTGAATGGAAGGTGAGCCTATGTCATGGTAGACTGACTGATTCGCATGTTCTACAAGGTAACCAAATTTTTCTAATTAACTGGGAGAATGCCTCTATCCAACATCCAATTGTAGATTTATCCGTGTTCATTAAGAGAAGGGCCATCTATCATAACACTGATAATAGATTGTTGTTAGATCAGTTTAAGTTCTACATGGATGAAAATAAATTGGATAACCACGAGCTTACCTTACTCGCCATTCATATATTGGACCCTTCTGTTTATATTAGAACAATAGATGCCTACGTAGAAGGTAATTCTAAGGATAGCATGATTGATTTTGTAGTGAAATTACAGCGTTACCATCGACAGATATTATTTGGTGTTCGTTTTTCTGAATTTGTAGAAGAAGAATACGAAATGGTTAAAATTGATGAAAGTGGTAGTGAAAGTTAAATCCACTTTAGATAAAAGGCAATAAATATTCCTGCTAGGAATAGAGTTAGTAAAACATCTAATGTTGTCGGAATAATAATTGTTCGTAACAGCTGGAAAACGAGTAAGGGTAGTGTTACTTGTTCTGCAATATATAAACATCTTCTAGCCCAAGGTGGTAATTTGTAGCGATAATATCTAGCCATAAAAAAGTCACCTCCGAAATTTTAATGCACCAATTACATCTATTTTTAATACTATATGTATAAACCAAGCTCATTCGTGCAATTATCTAATTAATAGTTGATTTTTCATAGGGGATTGGATAAAATAAGAAAATAATCATATATGTAAGCAAATGATAGGGAAGAGTACAGAATAGTTGCTTTAAAGAGAGGAAAACAATCGGTGAAAGTTTTCTAGGTAAACGTTTTGGAAGGTCGCCCTTGATGCAGCAACTCTGAATATTAGTAGGAGTAGCCGGTTCATAACCGATATCAAGCAATGAGTGTACAGGTTTTTTGTTAGACCTGTAAACAAAGGTGGTACCACGGAAACTATACCCTTTTCGTCCTTTTATTTAGGATGAAAAGGGTTTTTTGTTGTCCTGGCCACTCAGTGCAACAACTAATTTACACAAGATTATCTACATTCTTTAATTATTTTAATAGGAGGCAACTAAAATGAAAGAAAACAACACTTCATTACCACCAAAATATGATCCTCAAGCAGTGGAACAAGACCGCTACAAATTCTGGTTAGATGGAAAGTATTTTGAAGCAACTGGTGACCCAGACAAAGAACCATTCTCTATTGTTATTCCACCCCCAAATGTAACTGGTCGTTTACACCTTGGTCATGCGTGGGACACAACGATGCAGGATACAATCTCTCGTATGAAACGTATGCAGGGCTATGACGTATTATGGCTTCCTGGTATGGACCATGCGGGAATCGCAACACAAGCGAAGGTAGAAGCGCGTCTGAAAGAAGAAGGAACGAACCGCTATGAGCTTGGTCGCGAGAAATTCTTAGAGAAATCTTGGGATTGGAAGGAAGAATATGCTTCCTTTATCCGTTCCCAATGGGAAAAGCTTGGCCTAGGTTTAGACTATTCCAGAGAGCGTTTCACCCTAGATGAAGGCTTATCTGACGCAGTTAAAGAGGTTTTTGTAAAGCTATATGAAAAAGGACTTATCTATCGCGGCAAGTACATTATCAACTGGGATCCAGTAACGAAAACAGCACTTTCAGACATAGAAGTTATCTACAAAGAAGTGAATGGTAATTTCTATCATATGAAATATCCAATTAAAGATAGTGATGAAACAATTGAGATTGCAACAACTAGACCAGAAACGATGCTTGGTGATACGGCGGTTGCCGTACATCCAAAAGATGAGCGCTACCAACACTTGATTGGAAAAACTGTTGTTCTTCCGATTGTTGGTCGTGAAATTAACATTGTTGCGGATGAATATGTCGATATGGAGTTTGGTTCAGGTGCAGTTAAAATTACCCCAGCACACGACCCAAATGACTTTGAAATTGGGAACCGTCATGATTTAGAACGCGTTCTAGTTATGAATGAAGATGGAACGATGAACGAAAATGCTGGTAAGTATGAAGGTATGGACCGTTTTGGATGTCGTAAGCAAATCGTTAAAGACCTTCAGGATTTGGGGGTTCTATTCAAAATTGAGGAACATGTTCATCAGGTTGGTCACTCTGAGCGTAGTGGGGCAGTAGTCGAACCATATCTATCTACACAATGGTTTGTAAAGATGCAACCACTAGCTGATGAAGTATTAGAGATGCAAAATACGGAAGATCGTGTTAACTTCGTGCCAGAGCGTTTTGAAAGAACGTATCTGAACTGGATGGAAAATATTCGTGACTGGTGTATTAGCCGCCAGCTATGGTGGGGACACCGTATTCCTGCTTGGTATCACAAAGAAACAGGGGAAATTCACGTAGGAAAAGAAGCTCCGGCTGATATAGAAAACTGGGAACAAGATGAAGATGTATTAGACACATGGTTCTCTAGTGCATTATGGCCGTTCTCCACAATGGGTTGGCCAAATGAAGAAGCGGAAGATTTCAAACGTTATTTCCCAACTAGCGTATTAATTACTGGCTACGACATTATCTTTTTCTGGGTAGCACGTATGGTATTCCAATCAAAAGAATTTACTGGAAAGCGTCCGTTTAAAGATGTATTACTACATGGACTAATCCGAGACTCGGAAGGACGTAAATTTAGTAAATCTCTTGGCAATGGTGTCGACCCAATGGATGTTATCGAAAAGTATGGTGCAGATTCTTTACGCTACTTCTTATTAACTGGTACATCACCTGGTCAGGATATGCGATTCTATTGGGAAAAGGTTGAATCTACGTGGAACTTTGCGAATAAGATTTGGAATGCTTCCCGATTCTCCCTTATGAACTTAGAAGGATTTTCGTATGAGGACATTGATTTAACTGGCGAGCTGTCGTTAGCTGATAAGTGGATTCTTACTCGTTTAAATGAAACTATCGATCAAGTAACACGTAACACAGATAAATATGAATTCGGTGAAGCAGGTAGACATCTTCATAACTTCATTTGGGATGAATTATGTGATTGGTATATTGAAATGGCGAAGATTCCGCTATATGGGGAGGATGAACAAGCGAAGAAAACAACTCAATCTGTTTTAGCTTACGTGTTAGATCAAACGATGCGCTTATTACATCCATTCATGCCATTCATCACCGAAGAAATTTGGCAGAAGCTTCCTCATCAAGGGGAATCAATTACGATTGCAGCATGGCCAAAAGTACGTGAAGATTTCCATGATGAAAAAGCATCAGAAGAAATGAAACGTCTAGTGTCTATTATTAAGTCGGTACGTAATATACGTGCAGAAGTAGACACACCAATGTCTAAAAAAATCAGCCTATTAATTCAAGCGAAAGATGATGCAATTGTTGCAGAGCTTGAACATAACCGTGGCTATCTAGAGCGCTTCTGTAATCCAAGTGAGCTAGTGATTTCAACGAAAGTAGATGCACCTGAAAAGGCAATGACAGCAGTTATTACCGGTGCGGAAATCTTCTTACCATTAGAAGGGTTAATTGATTTTGATAAAGAAATTGCCCGATTAGAAAAAGAATTAGATAAATGGAACAAGGAAGTGGCACTTGTTCAGAAGAAACTTTCTAATCAAGGATTTATTGCTAAGGCACCAGAAGCGGTTGTTGCGGAAGAGAAGAAGAAGGAACAGGATTATGTAGAGAAGCAGGCGGCTGTAAAAGGTCGTTTGGCTGAATTAAAAGGATAATGAAAAAACGGGATTCATAAAATTATTATGGATCCTGTTTTTTTTTAGGTTATTGTACATCTTATAAGGAATGTCCTCCGTTTACCACATACGAACGTATGAATTTTACCAAAATATGTAAAATAAATGAAATATATATTTGATTTAAAAAACTACCTAACTTCAACTTTCCGCTCTAAAATTCAATTTTTAAGTACTTTTTTTTGCCAAAATTCAATTTTCCTAGTAGAAAATTCAATTTTCCAGCCATTTTTATCAAAGTTAGGCGATGTGACAACTCCGAGCATGTAGACTATCCTAATGGTGCCGGCACTATTATACGTGTGGAGGATTGTTACATGGAAAGAGAAGATTTTACATTTGAAGAGATTGTTAAGCAGAATGAAAAGCGAATTCACTATCATTTACACAAGCTACATATTAGAGATCCGCACAATGAGTTTTATGTAGAAGGACTCTATGCGATGTGGCTTGCTTATAAAAAATATCAACCAGACAAAGGTCCACTCGCGACTTACTTCAATTTTGCTATTCGGAATCGGTTAATTGATATGATTCGGAGTAAATCTAGGGAACAGAAGATTAATGAGGCGTTTGCCCATCAGGAGCGTATTGAGAAGCTGGATGGTAATCGTTCGTCGGTTAGTCATGCGCCACTTCTGCCCGCGGAAGGCATTGAAATAGAGGATAGCGAGTTGTGGGAGGCGGCAAAGCAGGTTCTTTCCCCGAATCAATGGAAGTGGGTAGACTACTACGTTATACAGGGTCTGTCGCAGAAGGAAATCGCAGAGAAAGAGGGAGTAAGTGTGGATGCCATAAAGAGCTGGTCGCGGGAGGCCAGGAAGAAGCTGCGTGCATCGGGATTGCTTACTAGATTAAAAGAAAAATAAACGGGTGGGGGACGTCCCAATGTCATTAAGTTAAGTTTACATTTTTTACCACAGTTAAACTAATTAGTTCTTCAAATCTCATTTATCCTATTAAAGTTTAAGTGAATTTTGATACAACATAAAAAAGGCAATAGGATGCCCGGGAGATGGAAATATCTATTTTTTCATCCCCTGGTAGGCATCCTATTCTATTTAGAGCGGGTTATAACGCAGCCTTCTGTACTAATCCATTTCTATTAGCGCTCAAGTTTCTAGTACGTCGTTTGTAACTTCGTCCTGGTCGTATTGGGATTCTACTCCTTTTTGCTTCTTCGAGCAACTGTTTGTAAATTTTATTTCGTTTTCTCGGATTATCTTCTAATATCAAATGAATAAGGTTTGATTTTAATTTACCAATTATTATGTTGGTATTTGATTTGTATAGATACTCTAGATTCTTTCCTTCTTGTTCCTTCAAAATAATTTCATCAACTTCATGTGCCATAAATGACGCCATATTCGATAGAAACATAGTGGCATAATAATCCTGCTCCACTGATAGTGGAGTATCACCTGTAAACTTCTGAAGCTTCAGTTTGTTTTTTAATTCATCAAACTTGCTTTCAATTCCCCATCTTTTGAAATAGAGTACTTTGAAATCTTCTAGTTTGAACCTCTTATCTACAATATTCGTTAGGAGTAATTCTTCTTGTCCAGAAGATAGTTTAATTCGAATAGCACGTAATCGTACTATCTTACCCTGCTTCTTAATTTCAACTAGTTGATCTGGAATAGATGGATCAATGAAAGCTTTATAATTATTGATGGGAGTTCTGATAATAAACTTTACATTAATGTCTACAAGATAGTCGAAGAAATCGATGGATGGATATCCTCTATCAAACAGAAATAGATCATTATCCGTAAGGTTCTCCTTGAAGGATTCCAGTAATTCTTTAGCTAAGTGACGCTCACTATCCGTACATTTTGTAATTAATGCTTTCACAATTAGATTATTTTCGATATCATAGATACAGGATGCCAGTGCGCGTGCCAATTCTAGCGAATTGCCTTTCGAAACGCCAAAGGCGTCCTTTAATCTTTTAGAATTATTTAT
>NZ_LDUE01000005.1 GCF_001038485.1 Ornithinibacillus californiensis | reverse complement strand
TATAAACTGTGTAAGTAAGAGAGCGTACGGCTCTTACTTCGCAGTTTATTTTTTTATTGTTAAACTAATAATATATGAATTGGGGGAGTTGTTTCTAATGGCAAAATCTAAACGTGATCCACAATCAGTAGAGTTAGCTAATAGAATAATAGAACAATACCAACCAGAGTCCGTACAAGACATGCAGAATGCACTGAAAGACATATTTGGTCCTATGTTTGAAGCTATGTTAAAAGGAGAAATGAATCATCATCTAGGATATGATTCAAACGATAAAAGGGAAAAGGAAACAGAAAATAGACGTAATGGATATGGGAAGAAAACCCTGAATACAAGTGCTGGTGAGGTGGAAATTGACGTACCACGTGACCGTGATGGCTCTTTTGAACCTCAAATCATCCCTAAACGTAAAAAAGATGTTTCTGAGATTGAGGATAAGGTTATTGCCATGTATGCAAGAGGTATGTCCCAGCGTGACATTTCTTCTACCATTGAAGACATTTATGGCTTTTCTGTATCGCATGAAATGGTATCTGATATCACAGACACCGTGCTGCCTGACTTAGAAGAGTGGCAAAGTCGTCCTTTAAATGAATGTTATCCTTTTGTTTTTGTGGACTGCATGTACACAACCATTCGCAATCAATATGAAACTAAGAAGTATGCCGTCTACACCATCTTAGGCTATACAATGGAAGGCAATAAAGACATTCTTGGTCTATGGCTCAATGAAACAGAAAGCAAACATAAATGGATGCAGATTTTTGATGAGATTAAGGCTAGAGGTGTTGAAGATATCTTCTTTATTTCCATGGATGGAGTATCCGGTTTGGAGGAAGGAGCTCGTTCCATTTTTCCGGATGTCATTGTCCAAAGGTGTATTGTACACTTAATCAGGAATTCCATTAAATACGTTCCAAGCAAGGATTATAAAGCCTTCACATCCTCCTTACGAAAGGTGTATGGAGCACAAAGTTTAAAGGCTTGTCAGAGCGCTTTTGAATCCTTTAAACAACAATGGTCTGCCTATCCAGGAGGTATTGATGTCTGGGAACGTAACTTTGAACACGTGGAACAATTATATGACTATGGTAGTGCTGTCCGTAAAATCATGTATACGACTAACGCAGTGGAAAGCATCCACTCCAGCTTCAGAAAAGTAACGAAAAAAGGAGCATTCCCTAACGAGAACGCTCTACTTAAAGTTCTATACTTACGAGTGAGAGAATTAGAAAACAAATGGGAAGGCGGTCATATCCAAAACTGGTCTTTAGCCATGAACCAGTTATTAATGGATGATCGATTAAAGGATAGGGTCCTCAAATATATTTGAGTGTGTACTATAACTTACACACTTTATTTGACAAACCCTCCCCACTTGGATAATCATTCCAATTATGCCGAAAGAGGTCGGGACATAAGTACTCCTCTCAAAGGTAAAACCGAACATTTTTGTTACTGCATATAACACGCCCCGGAAATATACTGCGCTTTCCGTGGGCGGCTGGTGAGCCTCCTCAGAGCTATGGCTCTTGCGGGGTCTCACCGAAGCCTATCCTCCCACAGGAGTCTCCGTATATTTCCGAGGCTAATCTAGTATTTGTTCGTCTTTTACTACCCTCGATTTAGTTATGTCCCAACCTCTTTCCTATTTTCAACTAGATACTTTGTAGCATCGCTAATAATTTCTGCTTATAAACGTCCATATCATAACTTGAATTGTTTACTTTGAACTTATTTATATTTAATTTATTAAATATTTCTGTTTCAAGTTTGTGTCTTTCCCTTAGAACGTTTATAGTTCCTTCTAACCCTTCATATTTCTGTTCCTTTCCAAAACCTTGTTTTGTATAGTATTCTACGAACCCCTCATACCACTCTTTAGGTCGTTCTCTAATAGCTTTTTTAAAAGAATAATCTAAATCATCTTGTTCCACATAAATTACTGTAGGGTGTAGTTTTTCTATTATTTCTTCTAACTCTAAAACATAATCTATTACTTTCTCCCTTGTTGCATTATATTTCACCATACCTATTGTTACTGGATTTTGGATAAAACAACACTCAAATATGTACACTTTATTACCTTGAAAGGCTTGACGAGCAAAATCAGCCCACTTTTTTGTAATCAATTCGATATTTTTATCTAATGGAAGTTCATAAATATCACGCTCAAATACGCTGGTAAGTAGAGCATCCGGTAACACTATCCCTGAATCATATTTCATTTTTCCATATGGCAATAGATATTCACCATCTTTTACCGTTATATGATTTTTAATTGTATTCTCTAAATCACCATGTTGTAATAAAAGTCGCTCATACTCTTCTTTCGTAAAACAAGCTACGCTATCATAATCAGCAGGATGATTTAAATCCCCTTCTAAATACAATTCAGCATCCACATTCATTTCTACTAAAGAATCATATACAAGTTTTGCCGTGGTTGATTTTCCAAATCCCGGTAAACCTTCAATTAGGATTAATTTTGTTTTCATAAAATTTCCCCCTCATATATTCGCTAAATACTAATGTAAAGAAATACTTATTAGAGCAACATAAAAATCCCCTTTCTAAAATTTAGAGAGGGGATTAGTGAATAATATGCCATACTCGAAATCCAAAATATCAATTTGGTAGAATTCCTATTAATTGATATTTAGATTCTATTAATCGTCCAAACGGCATACTAATCCCTTGTCTCTAAAATAATTTGACTACCTAATCAAATTTTTCTTAAGACACCAGATTAGTTATCCATTTGGTAGGAAATACCTCCGTTCAATACGTTATACATTAAAGTATAAGGAACAGCATTACTTATATCAACCTATTTTTTGTTCACCACTAAGACTTCATTTAATCGACCAGCGTTAGTAACATTTCTCGGACTGTCTTACATGCCATCGCTGTTGAAGCACCAGAAGAATCATATGGGGGAGAAAGCTCCACTACATCAGCAGCAACAAGATTGTTTAGTTTTTGTAGTTGTTTTATGGCATCTAACAGCTCTCGATAGGTTATACCACCTGGTTCTGGGGTTCCAGTTCCAGGAAAAACACCTGGATCTAATACATCTAAATCAATAGTGACATATACCGGTTCATCTTTAAGCTCGAGGATCTTTTCCTTCAACGTATTTAGTGAAAATGGCTCCAAATACGTGTGTTTCTTCGCCCACTCAAATTCTTCTCTCATACCAGAACGGATACCGAATTGAAAAATTCTTCCGTTCCCAAGAAAATCATGACTACGGCGAATCACGGAGGCATGGGATAGCTTTTCACCTAGATAATCATCACGAAGATCAGTGTGTGCATCAATGTGAATTAGACGTAAATTTGGGTATTTTTCATAAGCAGCCTGGATGGTAGGTAAACTTACTAGATGTTCTCCACCAACCATTAAGAATTTCTTCCCATCGTTTAATACTTTCTGACTGTATTCGTGGATTAATTCAAGGGCTTTCTTCGTATTTCCAAATGGTAATTCCAAATCTCCACCATCATAGATAGAAGCATCTTCCAAATCCTTATCTAGGTATGGAGAATACGTTTCTAATCCAAAGGAATCGGTTCGAATTGCTTGCATTGCAAAACGAGTACCCGGCCTGAAGCTTGTCGTTCCATCGAACGGTATACCAAATAGAACGACATTCGCTTCCTCATAAGTTTTTTCACAACCGATAAACGTGCTTATATTTAGCTGTTTATTCATCACTTTCCAGCGCCTCCTTTACATAAGAAGGCAATTTAAATGCACCTACATGTAAATCCGTGTTATAGTATTTCGTCTTCAGACCAAATCGTTCCCAAGCTTCTGCATTGATATCTTTAATTGGGTCATAAGTCTTTGATGCAAAGCCAAACAGCCAATGCCCAGATGGATAGGTTGGCATATGATATTGGTAGACATTGGTGATAGGAAAGATAGCTTTGATTTTTTTACGTGCTTTTTTCATATTTTCCGCATATTCCTCAAAATAAGGTGATTCATGTTGGTTAATCAAAATACCATCCTGATTTAATACACGATAACACTCTTGGTAAAAGGCAGTCGTAAATAATCCTTCCCCTACTGAAATAGGGTCTGTCGAATCAACTAGGATGAGATCAAAAGAAGCGTCAGGGGCATTTTTTACATATGCCAAGCCATCTTCAAAACGAAGCTCCATACGGCTATCTTCTTCGACTCCACTAGCAGTTACTGGTAAATATTCCTGACATAAACGAAAGACACGTTCATCAATTTCTACCATCACCACTTCTTCAACTGATGGGTAACGTAGTACTTCACGTGCAGTTCCCCCATCCCCACCACCAATAATTAATACTTTCTTTATTTTAGGGTTCGTTGCAAAAGCTGGGTGGACAATCATATCGTGATAAATAAATTCGTCCTTTTCATTAACCATCATTAATCCATCTAGCGTAAAGAAGGTACCAAACTCTTCCCCTTGATAAAAGTCAATTTGCTGGAAGGGACTTTTTTCACTGTGTAAATCTTTCTCATAAGCAATCGAGAATTTGCAGTTATCGCTCCATTGTTCCGTATACCATTTCATTACTTAACACCTTCTAGTAATGGTTTTACTTGTACCTCATCAATATCACGTTCAGCAAACTGTTTGATTTTATCCACCATGCCACGTGGTACTTCAAAGGATTCCGTTTGCTTTGCTTGTAGCTTTTCACCCAAATATTCAGCTGCTTTCCATGGGCTTACGGAATCTCCACAAGTATATACGTCAACAGAAGCATAACCATATTCAGGCCACGTATGGATTGTCAAATGTGATTCAGCTATAATCACTGCACCTGATACCCCATATGGATTGAAATGGTGGAATACCGATTCAACAATCGTAGCTCCTGAATAATCTGCAGCCTCATTCATAAATTTCTCAATCAATTTATTGTTTTCAATAATATCACTAGGACAACCATAAAACTCTATTAATACATGTCTCCCTAACGTAGCTAATTTAAAACTCATTTATCATTCTCCTTTACAACCATTATATGGTGTGCTTTCTTTGCTTCTGTTAAGACTGTTCCTATCGTTTGGCGATAGTAATGATATTGCTTCACAACATCATGTGATAAGAGCTCTCCAGGAATAACAAGTGGTATTCCGGGGGGATAAATCATTAATGTGTCAGCACTTATTCGCCCAACTGCTTCATTGATGTCAACAGACTCATGCTCTGAGTAAAAAGCTTCTCTCGGGCTAACAATTAGCTTATTAACTTGGTCAGCTGTAACATGAGTGGACATAATAACCGTTTGCTCACCGTGCTTTTCTTCAATATCCTTCAATGCATAAACAAGCTTCCCAATCGATTCTTCCGTATCAGAGGTTGTGATCACAGCCATGACAACATAGCCTTCTGCTAATTCCATTTGTATACCATAGTTTTCTTTCAAAATCGTATACACTTCAAACCCCGTTAATCCAATTCCATTAACTCGGATAACTAATTTTGTCCAGTCATAGGATTGATTAAAATGCTTCCCTACATAGGCTGGTTTTAAAATTTCCAAACGGGATTCGTGCTCAATTTGAGCAATAGCTTTTTCAACTATTGGCTTTAATTTTCGGTATCGTTCTCTTCCATGCACGGCTAACTCTCTTCTTGCAACATCTAATGAACTCATTAACAAGTAATTGGCACTAGTGGTTTGGAGCATACTTAATATTTTTTGGATAGCTTCAGGGACTATTCTATTATTCTGTAAAAGTAATAAAGAGCTTTGTGTTAGAGAACCACCTGTCTTATGCATACTGATAGTTACAGCATCTGCTCCTGCTTCAATAGGATCTTGAATTCCATTAGCTAGAAAAGGTAAATGGGCACCGTGTGCACTATCTACAATTACCGCTATTCCTTGCTTGTGCGCTAGTTGGCAAATCTCTTCTAGATCACACATCGATCCGAAATAAGTTGGATAGGTTATTAAAATGGCCCTTGCATGAGGATGTTCTTCAATCGCCTTCTTCGCGTTAAAGAGAGACACCCCATGGGATATTCCAAAATGATAATCCACCTCTGGTTGAATAAATACTGGTTTCGCACCACTTAGAATAATTCCATCCATTACGGATTTATGACCATTCCTAGGCACTAGCAAAATGTCACCAGGTTTACAGGTTGCCATAATCATTGCTTGTATACCTACCGTTGTACCATTTACTAGGAAATAAGCCTGTTCTGCTCCAAATGCATCTGCAGCTAAATTTTGTGCATCTTTTATAACCGATTGAGGATGACTTAACAAATCCAGTTCTTTCATGGAATTTACATCCATCCGTAACGTCATCTCGCCAAGAACTTGCTTTAGTGGATTCATTGCCGAGCCCATTTTATGTCCTGGTACGTCAAAAGGCGTCACATCTTGTTTTGCATATTGAACTAACCTATCAAATAAAGGGACTTCATCCTGATTCAAACGAGCAATTGGGTTCGCAACCAATTCCTTTATCTTGCTCATTATCTACCAACTCCAGCAAGCTCATAGATTGCTAATGCTTGTTTTAATTCCTCCACTTTATCCGTTCTTTCCCAAGGAACTTCTAGATCATTTCTACCAAAATGACCGTATGCCGCTACTTGCTTGAACTGTGGTTTACGTAAATCTAGCATGTCGATAATACCACCAGGTGTTAAATCAAATACTTGACGAATTGCTTTTCGCAACTGTTCTAATTCAATCGTCTCCGTTCCAAACGTATCAAGAGAAATGCTTATTGGTTCGCTAACACCAATTGCATAAGAAAGTTGAATCTCGCATCGCTTAGCTAAACCAGCTGCAACAATATTTTTTGCTACATAACGAGCAGCATAAGCAGCTGAACGGTCCACCTTCGTACAATCCTTACCAGAGAATGCGCCACCACCATGCTTAGCAGCACCGCCGTAAGTGTCAACAATAATCTTTCTACCTGTTAAACCTGCATCACCATGTGGTCCACCAACTACGAAGCGACCTGTTGGGTTAATTAGTACTCGAAAGTCCTCATTTAGACCAAAATCTCTGGCTGTTTGTTTGATGATTGTTTCCGAAACAAACATCTCAAATGCGTCTCTTATAAAATCTTCATCATGTTGAATGGACATTAAGATTGTATCAATTTTAGGTTGAGTTGGATTAGTGTAATCAATGGTTACTTGTGATTTCATATCTGGTCGAGCCCACTTAAATTCTCCGCTTTTACGCAATTGTGATGCTCGTTTCACTAATGTATGAGCCATTTCAATTGCTAATGGCATTAAGGATTCTGTCTCATTAGTTGCGTAACCAAACATGATACCTTGGTCACCAGCGCCAATCGCTTTCGTATCACTAGATGTATCAACTCCCATAGCGATATCTGGTGATTGTGTGTGTACCAGTACGTGAACATTACAAGTTCGTCCATCGATTCCAAAACGGTCATCCGTATATCCGATATCAACTAACGTTTCACGAGTAATTTTCTCTATATCTAAATTAGCTGTAGTGGTTATTTCTCCACCAACAATTACTGTATTTGTAGTAGTAAATACCTCACAAGCCACCCTTGAAAATGGGTCTTGTTTAAGCGCAGCATCTAACACTGCATCTGAAATTTGATCAGCAATTTTATCTGGATGTCCTTCAGATACAGATTCTGAAGTAAATAAAATTTTATCTGCCAATATTAATCATCCCTTCCATTTTTTGTGAATTTGGGCACAAAAAAAGCTCTCCTACAACCTAAGGAAAGCTTCGATTAATATCAGCTGCTATCCTCTTATTGTTCACAAAACTAATATTAGCTTTGCGCTCAGGTTGGGCACCCATATCTGATTATCTTAATCAAACTGGTTTGCCACCGCATCTTTGACCCCTCGTCTCAGCGGCTATTAATAAGATAGACTTTATTCATGCTGGGATTAATAATAAAGCATACCGGTAATCAAGTCAATTTCTTTTTTTGTCGAAATAGGAGAAAATTTTACCAAAAAAAGATACAGGAACATATAGATCCTGTATCTTACTTTAATTAGTACGTATCTCTTGCCTAATAAACATATAATAGGCAATCATGAAACAGATTAATGTTGCTGCTATTAGACCTGTGAGCTGTGGCCATATGAGCAATAGACTTTGGCCAAGAGGTAATGGCCCTGCAATGGCACCTACAGTTTGTTCCATTGTTAATGGGCCTAGTGTTCTTACTCCAGGTGATAATAGCGTTGTTGTAGATTCAGAGAATAAATAACTCGGTGAGAGTCGATATAAATTTAAGATTGTCTCCTGTTTATTAATTGCTTCCTCCATACTTGTAATCGACTCTGGATTCAAATAGCTCTTACTAATAAAATCGATAATCATGTTGTAGAAGATACTAAAGAATATCCATATTGCAATACCTGATAAAGCTGAAGTAGCAGCTTGTTTGAAACGTACAGAAAATAGAATTCCTAAGTTTAACCAAAATGCAATATATACAATGCACAAGACTAAGAAACACATGATCCGGATTAGCTCTTCAACAGTTAACGGTAGTCCGATAATAAGAATACCAAATGCCATTACTAAAAAACCTAGTGAAAAGAATAAGATTATGTTGATTAACAAAGCTGCCACAAATTTTGCATTAATAACATAATCCCTAGGAATTGGTTGTGACATTAGACGCGTTAGTGTTCCCTTGTTTCGTTCTGAATTGATGGCATCAAATCCTAGCGCCACACCTAATAAGGGACCTAAAAATGTTACAAATGTTATGAAGGGTGGTAATGTACCGTCTGAAGTAGTAAATAGCTTTAAGAATAAATAGGCATCCTTTGCAATTTCCTTTGCTTCATTAGATTGACTTAAGGTATCCTTGATTGTCGTAATTGCCGTGTATAAAGAACCGAGACAAGTTAGTCCGATAATCACTAATAGGATAATAATTCGCCAGCTTCTAAGGTAGTCTGTAAACTCTTTGCGTACAATTGCCGAGAAAACGGGTTGAGTTTTATTTACTGCCTCAACTTCTTTAGGCTTTCGTTTAATTTTGAAGGTGACTTTATTGATTAATTGTCGCAGGTTCATTCTTATCACGTCCTTCAAAATATAAATGATAGATTTCATCTAGACCAAAATTTTTCTTACTAATGTTGGTTAAGTTAATATCGTAAGCCATCACCTTTTTGGCTATGACTGGGGTTATGTCTTTCTTACAATAAATATCAATCACGTTCGTATCAATCTGTTCTACTCTACTTACTCCCTCTTGTTCAGTAAGTTCTTTAATCAGTGTCTGATTTATTGGTTCTGCTTCTATATGGACAATGTAAGAGTCCTGCTCAAATAGTTGACCCGCAAGTTCATCAATATTTCCTTTTGCTAATAACTCCCCTTTTACAAAAATACCGACTCGATCGCAAACCTGTTGCACTTGATGTAAGTGATGAGAAGAGAGCAAGACCGTCATATTCTTTTCTACATTTAATTCTTTAATTAACTTTAATAGTTCACGAACACCTTCTGGGTCAATTCCTAGGGTTGGTTCATCTAATATAATTACTTCTGGATTTTTGATTAACACATCAGCAAGTCCCAGACGTTGCTTCATACCACGGGAGTATTTTCCAGTCTTCTTATGAATTGCGTCTTCTAGACCAACTTGTTCTAATAGAGATAGCGCCTGTTCTTTTGCCTTATCTTTTGGGATACCATTTAGTGATGCTGTGTACATAAGATTTTCTAATCCCGTCATGTTTTGATAAAAACCTAAATCATCCGGAAGATATCCAACACGTTTTTTAACTTCCAAAGGATACTTTGTTGAATCGATCCCACATACGCGTAAGTTACCACTAGTTGGTTCGGTTAAGCCTAAAAGCATAAAGATTGTAGTTGATTTCCCTGCGCCGTTCGGGCCAAGTAAACCAAATATTTCTCCTTTCTGGATGGAAAGTGATAACCCGTTGACTGCAGGCACGTCATCATATATTTTCGTAAGCTCCTCGATCTCAATAATAGGCTCACTCACGGTTTATCTCCTCCCATATTTTCTAAAAATATAATACAAACCACCAATTACAATGACTATAATGGCTACCCCAATAAATCCCCATGCCGTTGATGTTTTGACCGACATCCGGAAGTTTGCTTCAGAGGTTGCCTCTGCTGTTTGTACACTGAATGTTGTCGCATAATCCCCTGCAATGGCATCTTTGGGAGCAGTTAACGTTGCTTTGACCGTCGTTTTTTCACCAGCCTTTAACGTTGAAATGGTAGGTTGGTCGAATTCTACTTCCCATTTAGGTGGAGTTGATCCGTTTAAATCGATCTCAGTTAAATCTACAGTCCCTGTATTCTCGACTACCAAATCAATAATCGTATCGCCGCCAGCAGTCACATCATCACTTAATAAACCATCTGGAGTAGTAAGAGTTAATCCATAAGAACCAGTAATTACTGCTTCCAATTCAATTTCACTTGCTGTAGCACCTGATTGTGCTTTTACTGGAATGGTATACGTATCCGCCTTCGCATTTTTAGCAGGGGTTATAACTACTTCAACTGTTTTCTCTTCATTTGGTTCTACTGTTACAGAGGTTACCCCTTTTCCATCTGCTTTAAATTGCGTATTCCAACCATTAGGTGCTTGTGACGTTAAGGAATAATGTTGTTGTTCTGCGGTTTGATTTTTCAATGTTGTACTATACTCGAAAGTAGAATCAGCATGTCCCTGCATATTGGGTTGCTCGGTTGTAAAATTTGTTTTGAACGTTCCTTCTTCTGTTACGTTCACCATCATCCCTAGCGAGCTAGTACTAGTTCCATCTGCCACTAAATCGAATTCATAGACCCCTTTTTCCACTTGCAAAGGCACGGTTATTACTAGACGAATAGACTCTTCTGAATTAGGTCTTATTGATAATTCTTGGATATTTGTACCACTTGCTGAAATTTGGTGCTCCCATCCCTCTGGTAAACCATTTAACTCGAATTCTACTGTTTCAATAGTCTCGCCTGAATTTATAATATCAACCGAGTACTCAATATCTTCGCCTGGTGTTACCGATAAACCTGTATATGGCGTATAGACTGAGACATCCGCATACACAGTAGAAGCCACCAATACTCCTCCCATTACTACAGTAAATAAAGACCATAAGATTTTTCTAGTCATCTGATTAGTTCCTCCTCGTTACTCTAGTTTCATACTTGATACGAGGATTTTTTAAAATTGGATTTGTTTTTTTATAATTTTTCCATACTTTTTTGCTAGGATAGTGTACAGAAAATTAATAAGGGGGAAATTTTATGGATGCTAATCGGGATGAACAGCTTCTCAAGCTCATATCCAAGGGCTCTAAAGCTGCATTCAACCAATTCTATGCAAACTATGTATCCTTTGTCCTTCAGATTGCGATTAAGGTATTAGAAGATCGGTCAGAGGCTGAGGATATATGCCATGAGGTATTCATTGAAGTATTTCAAAAACCTTTACAATATCGTCCGGATAAAGGTAGTGTGAAAGCATGGTTAGCAGTTAAGACAAAAAGCCGCTGTATTGATAGACTAAGAAAACATCAACCTATATTAGTAAATAAGTTAGAAAAGCTAGATACGGAACAAGCGATTAAACTAGAAATCCATGTATTAATGGATATTGAAAAAGAGATTCTTAAAAATGCATTACAACAACTTCCCAAGAAACAACGCGACCTAATCTATGGAGCTTATTTTGAAGGCAAAACACAGAGAGAATTAGCCGAATCCTATGGGAAACCATTAGGTACCATAAAGTCATCAATACGTTATGGACTTCAAAACTTGCGGAAACAAAAGTCCTTAGTTCAATGGGCCAGAACGGACAGGGAGTGATGTGCATGAGACATGTACCAGAAGAACAATTAGTAGATTTTGCTTTAGGTAATATATCAAAAGAGAAACGAGAAGCAGTTGAAAAACACATAAATAATTGTGACTACTGTAGACAAGAATTCCATACTTGGAATAGACTGCTTACGAAGAATGATGATTTGCAGTCTTCCATTCGTTTAAATGAACGAGTTATGGATGCTATCGACGTTCGTTCTGATCGTAAAAAAAGGAAAGTTAATAGAAAAGTAACTTATTTTGTTGCTAGTGCTGCTATTATTTTGATTGGTTTAGGATTATTTCAATCGCAACAGCCACAACCAATTGCGCAATACTCAGCTGATGAATATATTACCTCACGACATGAACATATACCAGAGCAACCCTTTATGAGTGATCCAGCAACAAGTAGATTAAATGTTGTTCCAGTTACAATGAACCGAAATATTAGTGGGGATGTTTGGTTAAATGAGGTTACTAATGAATTGATTTTGCAAGTAGATGGCTTGGAGCCGCTTCCGACACAGGATTATCAACTATGGCTTGTCCATGATGATCAAGGATGGAAAGATGAGATATTGCGCTTGGAAGATGGAAGAGTTCAAGTTTACTATAAAGGACCTAATGTAAAAACAATCCGTTTTATTAAAGTAAGTGTTGAACCTATTGGTGGAAGTGATTTACCAACCGGACCAGAAACATTATTTATTGATTTACAGCAATAAGGAGGGACAGTCCCTCTGTGAATTACTTCACAGAGGGACTGTCCCCTTACAATGTTGTTAATAGAAATACGGATAGAATTGCTCCGATAACAACAAATATAACGTTTAATCCTATATAGGCTAATGCTATAGCAACTAATCCACCGATTAATCCAATGTGGGGCTTATCTGCATTAACAGATAATACTCCAGGGAAAATAAGAGCTCCGAGGGCAGCATATGGTATAGCATTTAACCAACGGTTTACCCAATCTTTAAATTGTAATTTATCCACGATAAAGGCCGGAATAACTCTAGGAACCATGGTAACAATTGACATCCCGATTATTACTAATAGTATTGTCATTCCCGCTCCTCCTTTAATAACAAGACGCCACTAAGTCCACCAAGCACAGTACCGGCAACAATTGCCCACCCACTGCTCATAAACTGTAAACAGATGGCATTAATGAGCATTGCTATAATCGCAATCAATCCCACTCGTAGCTCTTTTTTGACAGAAGGAACTAATAGCCCGATAAACATTGCATAAAGTGCAATTCCCATACTTTGACTTAATGCCTCTGGGATAATTTCACCTAATACCCCACCAAGAAAAGACCCCATCACCCATGAGAGGTAGGCAATTAAGGTAAGCGCTGCATAGAATAAGAATCCTTTTTCTTCTTTCGCTTCTTTCGTATGTAAGGAAGAAACAGCAAACGTCTCATCTGTTAACCCTAGTGAAAGAGGAACTTTCCATTTCATAGCAACAGGGCGCATACGATTCATAAAAGATAAACTCATTACAAAATGCCGAAAATTTAATACAAAAGTGGCAATAATTATTTCAACAGCACCTGCACCAAGTGCAATCATATTGGCACCCATAAATTGACTGGCTCCAGCAAACACTAGAACACTCATTAACGTTAATTCAGTAAGTGTCATACCAGCCTGCTTTGCTAATACACCATAGGTTATCGCAATCGGAATATACCCAAGCATAATTGGAAAGCCGACAGTCAGTCCACGTTTGATCATGGCTATGGATGGTGATGCTACATTTTTATTTACGTCGACAGACTCCATTCCAACTCTCCCCCAGTTAAATTTCTACTATTATAACTGATATTTCAAAACCTGGAAACTGAATTAGCTTTATTTTTTATTTTTAGTAGTTTTTATACATAAGAAAAGGAATCTGCATTCATACAGATTCCTTACAGTAATTACTTATCTTGCTCTGTTAAAATAATAGGATCTCCCTCTGTTATCACTATTGTATGCTCGTATTGTGCGGAGCGACCTCCATCAATTGTTCTAGCAGTCCAATTGTTGCCATCCAATTTACTACGCCAATCTCCTTCATTTAACATCGGCTCAATCGTGATAACCATTCCTGGCTTTAATCGAAGTCCTTTATTCGGTAAACCGAAATGTGGTACATGTGGATCCTCATGAATCGTTGGTCCGATGCCATGACCCGTAAAGTCACGTACAACAGCGAATCCCTCTGCCTCAGCATACGTTTGGATGGCGTGCCCTATATCCCCAATACGGTTACCTGCTTTCGCCTGTTCAATACCAACATATAATGATTTTTTCGTTACTTCCATTAAACGTTGACCTTTTTCATCTACATTTCCTACCGCATATGTCCAAGCAGAATCTGCTAACCCTCCATCAAGATTAACAACCATATCTATGGTTACAATATCGCCATCTTGAAGTTTGTCCTCTCTTGGAAAGCCATGGCAAATCTCATCATTAATTGATGCACAAGTGGCGTACGGAAATCCGTTATACCCTTTTTGTTCTGGTGTAGCACCGTGTTTCTCTAAGAACCGATCGACGAATGTATCAATTTCCAAAGTACTTATACCAGGTTTAATCATTTTACCGATTTCTTTATGAATTTGTACTAATAAATCGGCAGCTTTTTGCATTTGCTCAATTTCTCGCTTACTTTTTCTCGTAATCATGTAATCGTCCTTTCTATATATCAGCACGTGCTGTTATCCTATATTTCCATTTCCCTAGTGTACCACACTTTTTAATCACTTTCATTACAACAAGTATATGAAAAAACACCTAGTTAGTTGCTCAGGTAATCCCCCCAATTTTACAACTTGGATACCGTACATCCGCCCTGTCACTAGAGTAAATGACACATACATTGTAATAGAGGAGGTGGCAATAGATGAGTAAAGAACATGGAGCTGGAAAAGGCTTTGCTTTGATTGTTGTTCTGTTTATCTTGTTAATCATAGTTGGTGCTAGTGGATATAACAATGGTGGTGGCTATGGTTATAACAATGGCGGCTATGGATATGGTGGCGGTGGCTGGTATTAATCATACCGCTACCCAGATTTAATTTTCTATATAGGAGGTGATACGATGGGACGCGGATTTGAAGGTGGATTTGCTTTAATCGTTGTGCTATTCATCCTGCTAATTATTGTTGGTGCAGGTGGATATAACAGAGGTTACTATTAATATAAAATGAGGATAGCTTAAGGGCAATGAAACCCTTAAGCTATCCTTTTTACGTGTATTCATTTACGGAATATATTTTTCCATTTTCAATACTTGCTTCATCATTCAAGATATCAATCAGAATACCGCCGACCGTATCGGTGTCTCGTAATTGCTTATTCTCTTTAAATCCTTTGAACCTTTCTATTTCATGAAAAGCTTCTTTCGTGCTAGATCGGATTGTTTGTTGCATCTTTGTATCCATTAATCCAGGATTAAAGGCAATTATTTTATGACCTGTTTTTAGTGTGTTTTGCTCAAGAGCTGCCGTTATTGTATACATATTTATGCTAGCCTTGGAACTACAATAAGCACCCCATCCGTAAATTGGTCGCTCTGCCGCACCCGATGTTATGTTAACACAGATAAAGGTTGTATCTGACATACTAGCATAATGAAGCATTTGATTCATCAGTATGATTGGTGCAACAACATTAAGCTGATAGTGATAATTAAGTGCTTGACTATCAATCTGACTAACTTGATTAATTGGATCGATGACAGCTGCATTATTGATTAAATATAATAGGGAAGGATCGTATTGGTTGATATCCCCTTTTATTTGTTCTAGCATCCCATCTAATTCCTTACTGTTTCCTAAGTCGCAAGGGTAATGATGATAGCTAACATTATTGTTCGCTGCAATTTTTTCTAGACGTTTGTTACTATTTCTTGAAATACCAAAAACATGAATCCCAGACTCTAGAAAAAGCTTCGCAATAGATTCCCCTAACCCTCTGGAAACCCCCGTAATTAGAGCAATTTTCATTAACAAAAACCTCTTCTCTTAGTTGATTGATACAATTGGTGTATTTTGTTCAATCCGATGTTTAATTTGATTCATTCTACGCTCCAAATTCTCATTTCTGTCCTCTGGAGCAATTTTCTTATTCAATGCCGCATACAAAGTAATATCCCTGACCTGTAAAAATAGAGATAATTGTTTTTCCCAGTCCTTTGGTGGTACCATTTCCTGAGTATACCCATTCATAAATGCTTCGAGAAATTGGTTTGCAAATCTTACCTTCTCTTCTTCATTCGAATCCTCAGGAAATAAGGCATAACAAGAGTAGTAAAGTGGAATTGCAATATCTGATACAAGCCAGAAATAACACGCATCATCAAAGTCAAAAATATGAATTTCACGGCCGTCGTAAAAGAAATTTCCATTATGCACATCATTGTGTATTAGGGCAAAATCTTGTTTCGGAAGCTGATTTAATGTACGAATGATTTGTCTTGTTTGTTCTATGACAGCAGCTTCCTTTGGCACATATTTTTCTATCTCAAATAAATCATCTTCATACCAATGCTTACGAGTTTCTATAGCAGGTTTGTATTCTGCAGTTAAACGATGAAGCTTCCCTATTTCTTTTCCCCAACTATGGAAAAGTTCTTCATTAAATTTAGTGTCATTTGCTCGTACTTGCTCCCCTTCAACCTTTGAGAAAAGACAAGCAAAAAACACCGTATTATCTTCGGCAATTTGTTTTTCCACTAGGTTTTTATGTATGGACTCAAATACCTCTGGAACATTTGCACCTTGTTGATGCAGATAATTTAGCCACGCGATTTCACCTTGAATTTCATCTTCACTACGATGAGAGCTATGTGTAATTCTTAATATTGCACTTCTATCCCCTTGCTTTACCTGATACACGTAGTTTTCAAAGTCCCCTAGCAGTTTATACTCTTTGTCCAGATTGTATGCAAGCAGAAATCCTTCTAATATAGACGGCATAAATACTTGATCTACGGCTTTCTCCATAACCTTCCCCCTCTTAGCGAAATCCCAGAAAGTATCCTGGGATATTCCTTTTATTTCTGATTTACTTCATTCCAGTAATAGACTAATGTCTCCATTCCTTTATCATAGCTATCTAGTGGGAAACTCTCGTTTGGTGAGTGGAGTCTATCATCTGGTGTTCCAAACCCTAATAGTACGATTGGAATGTTATAAATATCCTCAATCCACTCGACTACTGGAATTGATCCGCCCATTCGTACAAATACCGTTTCTTTTCCAAATGCCTTCGTATAACTTTCCGCTGCCTTTTGGATTAAAGGATGATTCGGTTCTACCTTATAAGATTTTGCCGAAAGCTTTTCTTTTTTAACTGCCACTGTTACACCTTTAGGCGCAACCTTTTTCACATGCGCTTCTAGAGCTTTTTGTATAGCTGCTGGGTCTTGTCCAGGTACTAAACGACAAGTGATTTTCGCTGTTGCCGATGTTGGAATGATTGTTTTTGTTCCTTCTCCCTGATAACCACCATATATACCATTAACTTCGAATGTTGGGCGGGCCATCGTGTGTTCTTTAGGGGTGAATCCTTTTTCAGAAACAGTCTCTGTTATACCAGCTGCCTTCACAAAATCTTCACCTGGTACTTGCTCGATTAACTGTCTTTCTTCATCCGTAAGATCCTCGACACCATCATAGAAACCATCTACAGTGACTACTTCTTCTTCATTTTTCATGGATGAAAGAATGTGGGAAAGTGCCATAATCGGGTTGCGCACCGCACCACCATACATACCAGAATGCAGATCATGATCAGGTCCAGTAACCGTAATTTCAATACCAGTAAATCCTTTTAAACCATATAGAATAGTCGGCTGATTTTTAGCTACCATTCCAGAATCAGAAATCACTGCAAAGTCTGCTTGGAATAACTCCTTTTTATCCCGTAGCATGCCATACAAGTTTTCACTACCAATTTCCTCTTCCCCTTCTAAGCATACTTTTACGTTTAGTGGGAGCTTCCCTTCCGTTTTCATTAATGCCTCGAAAACTGCCAAATGCATGAAAACTTGTCCTTTATCATCACTGGATCCACGAGCATATAACCGTCCATCTCGGACTTCCGGTTGGAAAGGATCACTAACCCATAATTCAATCGGATCAGCTGGTTGAACATCATAATGTCCATATAACAAAACAGTTGGTGCTTCTGGGCCGGCTCCAGTATATTCGGCATAAACGATAGGATGCTTTTCTGTTTCTACTTGCTGGATGTTCTCAAACCCAATTTCATTTAAGTATGTCTCTAGGAAACTTGCTGCTCTTTTTACATCTTCTTTATGTACACTATCTGTGCTAACACTCGGAATAGTTAAGAAGTCATTCAATTTTTGAAGTAAACGCTCTCTGTTTTCAGTTAAATATGCTAAAGCTTTTTCACTCATCTATAACATCCCCTTCTCTTATATTGTGTGTTCATTTTAGCATATTTTGGTTGGGAATAATATTGCAGGTAATTATCATTTCTTACAATCATTTTATCTCTAGTTCTGTAGCAAATGGTTGATAACAACCCTACTTAACTTCATTTCAGCCTCGATTCTAATAGCAAAAGACGTTAACAACCCACCTTAACTTCATTTCGGCCTCAATTTTAATAGCAAAAAGGCGTTAACAACCCTTCTTAACTTCATTTCAGCCTCGATTCTAATAGCAAAAAGGCGTTAACACCCCTTCTCAACTTCATTTCAGCCGCCATTCTATCTTCAAAATGATGCTAATAAATTCACCCGTCCTAGAAACCAAAAAAAAGACAGCTACTACAGCTGCCCCTCCTGTTAATCTCCTAAAGCCTGCTCCATATCTTCAATTAAATCACTTACATCTTCAATCCCAACAGAAATCCGGATTAACCCATCTCCAATTCCTAGCTCAGCTCTTCTGTCAGCTGGGATTGATGCATGGGTCATTTTCGATGGTAAAGAAATCAAACTCTCTACAGCACCTAGGCTCTCAGCTAACGTAAAGTAATTTACTTTCTTCAACACTTCCTCGGCTAATTCACCACTTCCAACATCAAATGAAATCATACCACCGTAGCCAGCCATTTGGCTTTGAGCAATATCATGACCAGGATGTTCTTTCAAACCTGGGTAATACACATCGCCCACATTATGATGATCGAGTAGATACCCTACAAGCTGCTTCGCATTAGCCTCAATTGCTTCCATGCGCAATGCTAATGTCTTTATGCCTCGCATTAATAACCAAGAGTCCTGTGGCCCTAGTACGGCTCCAACCGAGTTTTGTAGAAAGTGAATTCTTTCTGCTAACTCTGCTGATTTCACCGCAACTAACCCCGACACCACATCACTATGGCCACCAATATATTTTGTCGCACTATGCAGTACGATATCAGCTCCTAAATCTAAAGGCTGTTGCCAATAAGGGGTGGCGAAAGTATTATCAACGATGAACAACAGGTTATGTTTCTTTGCTATATCTGCCATTTGTTTTAAATCTGTAATTTTCAACAAAGGATTGGTCGGTGTTTCAATAAATAACGCTTTTGTATTTGATTTAATAGCACCTTCTACTTTATCCGCATCACTCGTATCCACAAAAGAATTCTCTAATTCAAATCGGGATAACACCTTTGTCATTAATCGAAAAGAACCACCATATACATCGTCTGTCATTACAATGTGGTCACCCGAATCTAAAAGCATCATGACTGTAGTGATAGCTGCCATCCCTGAAGCAAAGGCAAATCCGTGACTTCCATTTTCTAAGTCAGCAATAACAGTTTCCAGTGCATGACGGGTTGGGTTACCAGTTCTTGAATATTCATACCCACGCAGGTTTCCAACACCATCTTGTTTATACGTACTCACCTGATAAATAGGAACCGAAACAGCTCCTGTCTTTTCATCTTGGGTGATGCCTCCATGAACCATTTTCGTTTTTGAACGCATATTATATCTCCTCCCCAATTACGTCAGGGTAAATCTTTTTACTTAAATATCGATCACTTCCATCTGGAAAAACAACAACGATAGTAGCGCCTTCTTTTGCTATAGTTGCCTCCTCTAAAGCAGCACACATAACAGAACCAGAAGAGCTACCCACTAGCAATCCTTCTTCTCGTGCTAACCTTTCCACCATCTGAAAAGCATCCTCATCACTAATCGTATGAACCGCATCAAAATACCGCGTATCCATAAAGGAAGGCAGGAATTCCATCCCTATTCCTTCTGTTCGGTGAGGGCCAGGTTCCCCACCACCAATAATGGATCCCTCTGGTTCAACGATGACGGTCTTAACATTCCTATTCTTTTCTTTAAAATAACGAGAACAGCCCATAAACGTACCACCTGAGCCTGCACCAGCAATAAATACATCTACTTGCCCTTCTAAGTCATGCCAAATCTCCGGGGCTAGTGTTTTATAGTATGTTGTTGGATTAGCAGGATTAGAAAATTGCTGGGGAGAATAGCTATTTGGTATTCGATTTAGAAGCTCTTTTGTCTTCTCTATTGCTCCAATCATTCCCGCTTCTCGTGGTGTATGCACAATCTTCGCACCTAATGCTTGCATAATGAGCTGTTTTTCTTGGCTAAAATGCTCCGGAACAACAAAAATAACTTGTAAGTCTTTTTCTTTTGCTGCTAGGGCTAAACCAATTCCAGTATTTCCCGCCGTTGGTTCAATAATTGTACCGCCAGGATGAATGTTGCCTGCTGCTAAAGCATGTTCAATAAGCTCACGACCTAATCTGTCCTTAATACTTCCCCCAGGATTATAAAACTCTAATTTGGCATAGATGGTTACATGATTTGGTATTTCTAGTTGCTTGATTTGTAGCAAGGGAGTATGGCCAATTAAATCGGTAATCGATCGATAAACTGCCATGTTTTCACCCCAATATTAAAATACTTCTCTCCAACCATCCTTTTTGGAAAGCATTTCTTCAGCTATTTCTTTTGCACCCTCTAAGCTATGATTGGCAGCCCAGCCACACTGCACTTTATTGCAAGCTGGTACTTCATCTGCTCTTAGAACATCTATTAATGTCTTCTCCAACGTCACAAGAACATCATCAAATGAATCATTGTTTAAAATAGCTAAATAAAATCCTGTTTGACAACCCATTGGACTAATATCTAGAACATTATCCATATGATTACGAATATTTTCTGCCATTAAATGCTCTATTGAATGTAAACCAGCCATTTCCATATGTTCCTTATTTGGTTGTTTAAATCGAATATCGTACTTATACACTTTATCGCCATTTGCTCCTTCAGTCACACCAACCAATCGTACATATGGTGCCTTTACTTTTGTGTGGTCTAAATTAAAGCTTTCTACATTCATTTTTTTCATATCTCCAGATTCTCCTTTATTCTTTATTGTTATTAGCTATGATTAACCAAGCAAATTCATTCATTTGTTGGAAAGAAACGATAAAATTGTTTTCTACAAATATTTCCTCGACAGTTTCTAAAGTTGGATAATATTCCCGTTTTAAATCCTCTGCTAGATTCAAGAAGCCATTCTTCTCTGCTTCTAGAATCTTCCTCTGCTTCGCACTAGTGGAGGTAAACATCGTATCCGCAAATACAACCCTTCCACCCTTAGGTAAAAGCTCAGCGAATTTTTTAACAGCTATCTCTTTTTCTGCATCGGTTAAATGATGAAAAGCGTATGTGCTCACAATCGTATTAACCTCAATCGTTGGTTTAGGAAAATTAATAAAATCCCCATCCAATACAATCGCATCTAGAAGCTTCTCCTCTGCTATTTCTCTCATTGCTTCAGAAGGTTCAATCCCAATAACACGATGACCACCACTTAATAACTTCTTCGTTAAATTTCCAGTTCCTACCCCAAATTCAAGAATAGTGCCCATCGAACTTTTAGCTACTTTTTCTAAAATGTTATCATAATCCTCAAAAACCGCTTTATATTCCGGGTCATGCCCACTAACTGTATGATCATAGTCTTCTGCCCAATCCTCAAAAATATCTACGAATTCTCGCCCCATATTCTCAACTCCATATTAATATCATAGTAATCCACTTTGTTTAATATGAATTATATGTATCAACTTTCAATATGTTGAGGGAAAAGTAAATAAATACAGAAAAAGTGCTCCCTTTTGTAAGGAAGCACCTTTTTTTATTCATTTTCAGGAAATACTCGTTCAATCATATTCCCAATTTCTTCAAATAACCCTTCAATGGGTTCTCCATTATCAACATCATCTGCATAATTATTAGCTAAGTCCATAAAATCTGGATTTGTGGAAACATACACATTATCAATGTCCGGATCAACAGATTTAACTATAGAAGATATTTTCTTTTTAACTTCATCCGTTATTTCACCATTTTTATTGTTTAAATTGTTACCATTTTGATGTGTTTTCAAATCTGCAGCGACATAAGCGTTATTTTTAGTCGTCAGAACATAAGCATTGTCTAGGACATCAATCTTCTTCACTAATTGATCAGCAGCTTCATTTGCCACTTCATATTGGTCTGAATCATTGTTATTATTTTCCGAGTTATTCTTGTTATTATTATCATTGTTCGTTGTATTGTTTATATTGCGGACATCATAATTATTAGGCTCTTCCAAATCACGTTGCATCATATAGTTACGGTTATCGCGATCAAGTGCATTGTCATGATTTTTGAATTTTACTGGCTCAATATTATTATTTTGTGTCCCCTGTTGACTCTCTTCATTGTCCGCTCCACCACAGCCGGTTGTTACAAGTAAAGCTGCTGCAGCAACACTAATTAGCATTTTTTTCATTTACAATAATCCCTCCCTTTCGTTTTTTTAGTATGTATCAGACATAACTGTTTATGCTAATTAGGGCTGACCTTAAATTGGAAACCACACCAAACAGTTTCTAGAAAATATATATATATTACGGGGAAGCTATAATTACCCTTGGAGTTTTAAGGAGGGGAATTCATGGATATTCCAGACTACGACAAGGCGTTGTACTACACGTTATGGGGACAATGGGATGATTTACTTGTGTTAATGGTTCGTACCAAAGATGATTTATTATCTAAAAAAATACAGAATTTCCTTCATGCCTATCATTATTCCTTAGATGAAGGAAAAATCATGGAGTCACACGAAAACCTTCTTTACTACATCGACCACGCTATGAAGTACACACCTGCTGCCGTGTTAGAAATGTAAAGCTGGTTATAGCTAAATGAAAAGGGTTAACTCGATATTGAGTTAACCCTTTTCATGCTTATTTATATGTCGGAATACCTAATGAATAGTTATCCTGGTTCCCATTTCCATTACCTTTGCCTTGACCATTGTTTCCATTGTTACCTTTATTATCTTTACCATTATTACCTTTGTTTTGACCTTTATTATGTGAATTGTTGTTTTCATTTTGCTTGTCATTATGTTTGTCTTTGTTGTCACCTTTTTGCTTACCAGGATGGTCTTCATTAAGATCCTTATCTTTACCTTTACCCTGGTTTGCTTTATGATTTCCTTTATTTTCCTTATCATTTTTTTTGGAGTCATCTTGATTTCCACGATTTTGGCTGTTTTCTTTATCTTTACCTGGCTTATTGGAGTTACTTTCTCCATTTTCACCTTTTAGGTTACTTGGATGATCCTCATCTTTAGCAGAGTTCTCTTTGCCATTATTGCTTTTTTCTTCTGCAATCGGCGATTTGGGATTATTGTTTTTATCAGTTACGTCCTCATTGGTCACTTCTGCGTCAGATTTTTTACTATTATAAAATGATTGCAATACTTTACTATCTTCTTCTGTGACAATAGCATTAACCGCTTCATCCGCCTGTTCTGTGACTTTTGCAGCTAAAGCTTCATTCATGGACTGTTTATTCTTCTCAGCAGTAACTCTAACTTCTTCCGGAATCTGAATCGTTACTACCTGCCAATCTGTAGGTTTCTCTGTAAAATGCTGTTCAATAATAGCTTGAATTGGATTTTCTTCGTCACCTTCCACATAATGAACACCAATCAATACGTTCTTAGCCGTATTAACAAAGCCCTTTTCTTCACTGTTCTGAATAATGAGCTCAATAGCTTCATCAATCTCTAGACCGGTTAATTCACCAATCTCGTCGATTAGGGTAACAGCATCCTCGTTAAATGCAATTACATCCGATACTTCTAAATCATCGTCTAGCTCAAGTTCTATACTAGGATTTATATCAATATCGACATATGCATACGCTTCATTACCATTCCCAGTTAAGTATATAGGTAAAAGTAGCAGCAAAAATACTGTTGCTATCGATATTACTCGCATAGTCCAAAACTTTCCCTTAAATAGTGAGCTCCACTGTTTTTGCTCAAATGGCTCATATTCAACTTCAAAGCCAATTGCAGCATTTTTTACTGGATGTGCTTTCTCAAATAACCCATCATGTGTCATCATGACGGTAAATTTGCGATGCTGTTCCATGACTATACCTTTTTTCACTGGCCCACCCCCTTCAAATAATCATTAAGGAAGACATAATCTTCACCTAGTATAATAAAAATAGCCAAAATAAATTTACGATTACGTTCTAATGTTTTCTTACTTACATCAACCTTTTTAGCCAACTCTTTAATGGGAAGCTTTTTCTTTTGCTCGACATACTCGCTTAGTGACTCATCATTTCGTACAAGTCTTGCAATACTCACAGCAGTGTCCCTTGCATCTCGATGTTTAGGTGCAACTTCTGCAAGATCTGCTAATGACAGCTTATAGGTCGCTAACTTTTGCTTGAATTCTAGGATTTCTTGTCTACGATACCAAGCTTCTTGTTCTTGTCTGTAAATATGATTTACAGCTTCAATTTCCGTAGGGTTCTCCATTTTTTCTTCATCATACGTTTCATCAAAGGAAATAGCTGTCGGATATTTACTTTGAGACCTAATATAATCAATAACCTTCCGTTTTACAACAAGGTTAGCAAAGGTTAAAAATGAGCTTCCACGGTCAGGTGAAAACATTCGAATTGCTTCGTTAAAGGCTGATAATCCGATACTAAATTCATCATCTCGTGTTGGATCTATATATCGTTTACATACCTCTGATACACATTTCGCGATAAAGGGTTGATATTTCTTTAGTAAATAGTTTTGGCTAGCTTCATCACCCTTTTGCGCTTGCATAATTAATTCTTCTAAAGGGATGTCTTTTGTAATCTCACGTGTCAAAGAAGATCACCCCTAACATTCATATATTTCGATTGTGTTACAAAGTTTTTGGGTGTGACATGTATAAAATTTATTAAATTATCGACTTTTATATATATATAGGCCATTATAAACCCACCAGCTTGTTTAATATTTTCTATAAATCAAGAATATGCTTATCTTATCGTACAAGTATTACAAGCAGTATCACGAGAGAGTTACAATTTGTTTAAAAATCTGTTACTTCCCCCAAAAAACAACAAAAAAATAGAAGAGCTAGTCCTACCTCTCTCCTATTTTAGCAGTTATAGCACCTAATTAAGAAGTACTAATTTAAACTTTTATCATAAAAATAATCAATTGGGATAAAAAGTCCCACTTTTCCATGGTCATCATGGTTTAATGTAGCAAAAATCACACCGATAACTTGCCCTTCGTGATTAATAATTGGACTCCCACTATTCCCTCGATATACTGGTGCTTCGATCATAAGAACAGGTCTTTCCCAACTTTTTAAATCCGTATATCCGATGATTGTCCCTTCATTAGCAATGCCATTAAAAGCAAGAGGATTGCCAATAAATGATATTTTTTCATTATCTTCAAAGACCGTTTGTTCAGCTAATTCTAGATAGGGTAGCTCTTCCTCGCTTTCCGTCTTTAATAAAGCGAGATCAACATCTGGATAGGTCTCCATTACTTCTGCTGTGAATAACCCTATCTCAGGGAAAGCCACTGTAACACGTTCTTCTTCATCGACTACATGCGCATTGGTTAAAATATATCCATCCTCCGAGATAGCAAAACCTGTGCCCTTACTATCCTTAGTTTCAACAACTACTACTGCTTCTTTATATGTTTTTATTTCATCATCTGTTGATAATTTAGCAGAAGTTATTAAAAAGTCAATTGCAGGGATAGAGAATGTCTTTGGTAGGATAGCAATTACATTAATGAGCATGGCAATAGCAATAAGCCAAAACGTCCATTTTGGAAAAGGACGCTTTGGCTTTTTATTCTTATATTCTAATGTGGACTTGATGAGCGCATCTTTTCGTGCTTGTTCCATGATTTCATATAGCTCTTCATCATCAAACTCTTCATATAAATCATCATCAATAATGTCAGGCTTTTCATCATTATCACGACTCATCACGTTCACCCCACATTTTGGTATTACATTGCTTTTTGAGAGATACCTTGTTGCATCTTGTACATTTGGTAATAGGTTCCCTTTTCAGATATTAGCTGTTCATGGTTACCTTTTTCTATAATCTTACCATGTTCAAGGACAAAAATGTTATCCGCTTGTTGAATCGTGGATAAACGGTGGGCAATAACTAATGTTGTTCTACCCTTTTTTAATACCTCAAGCGCATTTTGAATAACGCTTTCTGTCTCTGTATCAATATTCGCTGTTGCTTCGTCTAATATAAGAATAGCTGGGTTAAACGCTAATGCTCGAGCAAAGGAAATTAGCTGACGCTCTCCTAGAGAATAGGTGCTTCCACCTTCTGTTACTCGTTCATCATATTTTTTTGGAAGTTTTTCAATAAAACGGTCTGCTCCAACTGTTCTCAACGCTTCTATTGCCCGTTCACGAGAGATTTTCGGATCATTCATCGTAACATTGGACAGGATCGTTCCAGAGAACAGAAACGGATCTTGTAAAACAATTCCCATGTGACTTCTGACTTGTTGTCTAGACCAATCGTTTGTATCATGTCCATCAATGGTTATTTTACCTTTTTGAGGATCATAGAACCGGAATAACAGATTCATAATCGAGCTTTTCCCTGATCCTGTATGACCAACAAAGGCTACTGTTTCACCAGCCTTAACAGAAAGGGATAGATCTTTTAACACATAATCTTCCTTTTCATACGCAAAGGATACATGGTCAAATTTAATATTCCCTTGATAACGGTCAATCTCTTTCTGATTAACCTCTTCCCCATCTAAATCCATTAATTCAAAGACACGTCCTCCTGCTACTCTTGCTTGTTCTAGTAGTGGTAGTTGGTTTACGATATCGTTTACAGGTTCAAATAGTCTTGTTAATAGATCCACTATTGCATATAGCATCCCAATCGAGATAATACTCTCTAAATTTAGGGAAGCTGAGCCGAAATACCAAATGAATGCGACAAAGGCGATATTTCGAAATACGGTGACAAGGTTATATGAGGTCAATGCACTTAATTTCAGTAATTTACGCTGATATTTAAAGTGTCTCGTATTTAATTCTTCAAACTCTTCCTTTGTTTGCTTCTCTCTACGGAATGCTTGAATAATCGTCATTCCTTGTATTGCTTCATTAATCTTTCCATTAATCTCACTTATGGTAGAACGTATTACTTTATTGTACTTCGTTCCAAAGAATTTATAGAATTTCATCCAAACAAGTAGTAATGGAATTAAAAGTAGAAACCAAACAGCAAGCTTTGCATTTAGAATAAATAGTGCAACGAAAATACCTGCCATATAAATCGCACTAGTGATAATTATACTTAGTACACGTTCGTATAAGTCACGAATAGCCTCTGTATCGTTCGTAACACGCGCAACAATTTTCCCTGCAGGTTGATCGACATAATAGTTAATCGGAATCCGCTGTGTGTGTTCAAAAATATCATTTCGCATCCTCTTCACGATCTGATTAGACGCTTGTTGTAATAGAAATGTCTTATAGAACTGAAAGATACCAGCAATTAATAACAACCCTACATATAATCCAAGTAATAAAAGAATTGGCCGTTGCTCTGGTTGGAAGAAACTATAAATATCATTCACCGAAACTTTCTGGGCTGCATAAGTAGTTTCTACTCCCTGAGATGTTAAGATGATTGAATTCCCTTCCACCGTCCGTTCTCCAAGTAATGGTACTTCTCCTTCTACAAGATAGTACTCCCTACCAATTTGAAGCAACGTGTTGGTACTTTCAATAATATCCTCTTCCTTGACACGGTCTGATCGTTTGTAATAACTCCCATCATATTCAACCGTGCTTCTATCATTATCTTCTTCTAACTCATACCATGTACCTTCTACTCCGACAATATGTTCATCAATAATTGTTTTCGCAATTAAAGGACCTGCTAATTCAAGTGCTGTTGCAATCATTAGAAAGATAATACCGATTATAATTTTCTTCTTAAACTGTAACGCATAGTTAAACAGTCTTTTTTCTGTTGTTTTTTTCTTCATTAGGAGATCGCCTCCTCATCATCCTCTAGCTGCTGTTGTTCGTACTGTTCCTTATACCATGCACCATTTTCCATTAGTTGTTCATGTGTTCCTTCTTCGACGATTTTACCGTCCTCCAACACAATAATATGGTCTGCATGGGTTACAGCTGACAAACGGTGAGCAGCAATAAACGTTGTTTTATTTTTTCTTTCTTCTCGTAAATGCTCAATAATTTTTGATTCGGTTTTTCCATCTACTGCCGATAAAGAATCATCTAAGATAAGTATTTCTGGATCTTTGATAAAGGCACGTGCTAATGCAACACGTTGCTTTTGACCTCCAGAAAGCGTGACACCACTCTCACCGACCATCGTATCTAATCCTTTAGGCAACTGCTTAATATCCTCTAAGAAATGAGCAAGCTCCATCACACGATAAATCTCTTCATCACTAGCATCGCTCTTACCAAATTGAATATTTTCTCTAACACTTTTCGAAAACATGACTTGATCTTGTGGGACATAGCCAATCCAGGAACGGACTTGATCCAAGCTCATTTTTTCTAAATCCACGTCAGATATTTTGATATCACCAATAACACCAGGGTATTGGCGAAGCATTAGCTTAAATAAGGTAGTTTTACCTGAACCAGTTTTTCCAACGACTCCTATTGTGCTCCCTTTGGATATAGTAAGATTAATATTTTCTAGTTGATTATTTTTCGTACCCGGGTAGGAGAATGATACATCTCTAAATACAATCGAGTTTACCTTTGAAACAGAAATAGGTTTCTCAGGTTCTACTACATCTGCTTTATATCCAATCGTATCATTCACTCGATCTAAGGATGCATTACCACGTTGCAATACATTGATTAATTCCCCTACCGCAAACATCGGCCAAATTAACATCCCTAAGTAAACATTAAATGAAACCAAGTCTCCTAATGAAATTACATTTTGAAAGACGAGTATCGTTCCATATCCAAGACCGATTGTATACGAGAGCCCAACGAGTATTTTCATCGTTGGTTCAAACATCGCATCAATCTTTGCAACTGCTATATTCTTCTGATAAACATCCTCAGTCATTGCTTCGAATCGTTCTTTATCTTGTTTCTCTTGAACAAACGCACGGATCACTCGGACACCACGAATTGATTCTAATACTTCATTGTTCATATTTCCGAACGCAGCTTGAGCCTCCGTGAAACGTGCATGTATTGCTGCACCATACTTATTCATTATCAATGCCATAAGTGGGAGTGGAATAAGTGCTGCTAACGTTAGCTTCCAGCTAATTGTAAAACCCATCACTGCTATTAGCATAAACATAAACGTCGTAGAGTCCACTAAAGTTAGGACCCCAAATCCCGCAGTTTGTGCAATTGCCTTTAGATCGTTTGTACTTCTTGCCATTAAATCACCAGTCTTGTATTTCCCATAGAAAGTTGGTGTCATTCGTAGAAAATGATTGATCAATTTTGAACGAGTCCATCTTTCTAAGATTACTGCACCACTGAAAAGTGTGTAATCCCAAATAAAGGAAACACTATAATGAACAATTATTAATACTAAATATCCAACGATAATAATGGTTAATAACTGCGAAGTTAACGTCTCAAATTGAATATGATCAATGGCATATCCAAGTAATCTAGGCGGTATTAAACCAATGGCACTAGCTATAATTAATGTAATGATAGCAAAGGTATATCGCTTCCAATAATGCTTAAAAAACCAATCTAACTTTTTAAATACTTGAAACATCATTATCACCTACTTTATCTCTTTCGTTGCTGAATTTTTCTTACATGTTGTGACCTTCAAAAAAACATAAAAAATGCATGCGCCAATGACGCATGCATGTATAAGCATAGAAAAGCCTAAAGCTTCTCCCTCTATATTACAAAAAGGTCACAGCACATGGTGACCTTTTACAAATCCGAAAATAACTCTGTTCAATGTAGAATTTAGATTTCCCGTTTGTAAGAGGTCACATGAAATATTAAATTAAGGATAGCATTATTTATTACAATAGCGTTTTTCATTTTCATGACCTCCTTTTTTAGAATTTTGAATACCTAATTAGTATAAATTGGTAATAGCGAATAGTCAATCATTTTTTAAAATAAATTGTTTTCGAATTTATTTTGTACCCCGTTGTAAACTAAAATCTATAATCTTCAGAACACGTTCGATAGACAGATTAATTGCTTGAGCAATCTCTTCTACTGAACTACTTGGTTGTTTTTTCACGTATGACCTCACCTTTTCCATCTCATTCAGACAACGCTGACACATAGAAAATGCACTAAAATCCATACGTTCTAAACATAACTTACAATTCCTCACACTACCACCCATATCCATCCCCCTAAAAATTAGTAATAAGACTTCTCTTTTTATTTTTGCTGTTTTATATTGATGACTGTAAATCTAGTAATCCGTTTTGTTTCTCGCACTGAGTGGCATGAATACACGGAGACTCATGCGGGAGAATAGGCATAGATAAGACCCCGATGATGCACCTGCGTCTGCAAGCAACGCTTCGAAGTGGGCTTCCTCGGTGCAAGGCTGCAAAGAAGCATATTCAAGTAGTTGCCTGGCTTACCAGTCGCCCGCGGCAAAGAAGACACCGCGATGGTTTTGTCGAGCGGATGTCGCACTTGTGCTCGAAAGTGCAAGGTAGACACTGCGATGGTTCTTTCGAGCAGATGTCACCCCTGTGCTGGAAGTGAAAGCGGAGTGTATTCATGCCACTGTTTAGGCCAGAAGTACCAGAATTATATTTAGAGCAGTATTATATTTTATATATTGTTCGAAAACTGTTATAGTTTTAAGGGGTATTTTATGTTAAAGGAGTGTTAAAAATGCATTTAGACGACATGTTAGCCTTCAATAAACAATTCGTAGAAGGAAAAGAATACGAAAAATACACAACCGATAGTATTCCAAACAAGAAAATGGTCATTTTCACTTGCATGGAATCGCGTTTAGTGGAATTACTACACAGAGCACTAAACATCCAAAACGGCGATGTGAAAATGGTCAAAAATGCAGGAGCTATCATCCGGAAACCCTTCGATAGTATTATGAAGGGGATTTTGGTAGCCATATTTGAACTACAAGCAGAAGAAGTAACCGTTATCGGTCATCATGATTGCGGCATGTCTCGGGTAGACACTAAGAAACTTACAGAAAAAATGATTGAAAAAGGAATCGACGAAGAAACTATACGTACTTTAGAAAATGCTGGAATTAATTTTGATCACGAGTTTCATGGGTTTAGTACGGTTGAGGAGTCTGTAGCGCAAAGTGTTAATGTTATTCGTAACCATCCCCTTCTTCCCCCTTATGTAAAAGTACATGGATTAGTCATTGATCCTGGTACAGGTAAAGTCGATGTAGTAACTAGAGACGACAAATAATTGGAAGGACGAGTCATTGCACTCGTCCTTTTAAATTTCCCAAATAATACCTATAACTTATATTTTATCCAATCATACACATACTAAGTCTATCCAGATGTATCCTTGGAGGTTCGTATGTGGAATAGAAGAAAACGATCACAATCTGATCAAAGTGATGAGGTTATTTTCCCTCTGAAGATAGATGAGTTAAAAAATTTATTAGTAGAAACGTTTGTTAATAGTTCAAGTCTAAATTTTACTAAATATAAAATAAATAATAAAAATGTTGCTGTTTTTTTTATTGATTATCAAGTTGAAGGAGCAAAGCTAGGTCCATTTCTAGAACCATTATTAGAATTCGATTCAGATAAAGAGTTTACTTATCAAACTTTATTAAATGGACTACCATTAAGCACTGGATCTACTTCTAACACACTAAAAGACATCCAGAAAAAGTTAATATCTGGGGAAGCATTTATTTACATCGAGAAGGAGAAACAAGCTATATCCTATCCCTTAACAATAAAAGAGACACGCTCTCCGGGAAAAGCCGAGACGGAATCTCTTGTGTTAGGACCCAAAATAGCTTTTACCGAATCCATTTTAAAAAATATGAACATTATCCGTTGGCAAATCAACTCAACAGATTTGGTATTCGAGGAATTCACAGTGGGGAAGCAAGCACCGAGAGAAGTTAGAATTGCCTATATGAAATCTGTTGCAAATGAAGATGATGTAAATACTATAAGACAGCGGATAAAAGAACTTGATGTTGACCAAATTGAAGGAACAATCGTCCTAAAACAATATCTAGAGGACTCTCAAACGAATCTTTTTCCTCAGTTCGATGAGACAGAGTTACCTGATCGATTTGCTTATAATGTTACAAGAGGAAAAATTGGAGTACTAGTAGATGGGAGCCCAACTTCTTTTATTGCACCTGCTACATTATTTAGCTTTTTAGAATCAACTGAAGACTTGTATATGAGATGGCAGGCAGGGTCATTTTTACGTATTTTGCGTTTTTTAGCGATGTTTTTTTCTATCTTAGTGACACCAACATATGTCGCTGCAGCGACATATCAGTATGCAATTATACCTAGTCAATTACTTGTATCGATAGGGCAATCTAGGGCAGCTGTACCATTTCCACCCATATTTGAAGCCTTGTTATTAGAATTTCTACTAGAGTTATTACGTGAGGCCGGTGCACGGTTACCTACCAAAGTTGGTCAAACAATGGGTATTGTAGGTGGTATTGTTATTGGCCAGGCAGCCGTAGAAGCAGGACTTACTAGTAATATTCTTATTATTGTTGTCGCCATGAGTGCATTATCTTCATTTACTACTCCTAGCTATTTATTTGGTACTACGATCAGGCTAATTCGGTTCCCATTAATTATACTTGCAGGTTTTTTAGGATTGGCTGGGATTGTGTTTGGAGTAAGCTTTTTACTGATTCATTTGTTACGCTTAACATCTTTAGGACGGCCGTATCTAGTTCCAATATATCCGTTACGATTGGCAGATTTTAATAAAGTATTTTTCCGTACTCCTTTTAGCTATGAATCCAAACGTGCCAAATCGTATCGTCCTAAGGACCTAATTCGATTTAATAAAAAGGATGCCAAACAAAAACGTGATATTGATGAGTAGGTGAAATATGGATATCAATGTAAAAGTTAAACCCAATCTGCAAATCCGTGCCTTTTATCTGTTTTTTATTATTGCAGGTATTCAGTTAGGAGTTGGGATAATAGGTGCACCGAAGTTTATTTTTGTTGAGGCAGAACGAGATTCTTGGTTGGCCATCCTAATCGGTTTTCTATTTATGTGTGTCGTTGTTGGGGTAATGTTTTTCATCTTAAATCAATATGAGAATGCCGATTATTTTGGTATTCATGTTGATCTTTTTGGAAAATGGATAGGTAAATTTCTAGGTACATTACTCATTATTTATTTAGGAGCCAGTTTTTTATCTATCCTAATGACCTACATTCAAGTCATACAAATATTCCTATACCATGCCTTGCCAAATTGGATTATAACATCCCTAATTATGATTCTTGTTCTATATACTGTTTTCGGAGGAATAAGGGTTGTTGTAGGTGTAACATTTATTTTTTTTATTATTACATTGTCATTACTTACCGTTCTTTACGATCCATTATTGCGAATAAATATGTATAATTATTTACCTATGTTTCAAGCTTCTTTCCCTGAATTGTTAAGAGGTGCAAAAGCAACAGCTTATACCTTTGCTGGATTTGAGATACTAATGATTATATATCCATTTGTGAGTAATAAACGGAATGCAAAACTTCCAGTGTACCTCGGTCTTACCTTTACAACATTTTTATTTATCCTAATTACGATGCTTTCTATCGGTTACTTTAGTGCTAAAGGTCTAAAGAATATTGACTGGGCGTTATTAATATTAGTCAAAAGTGCATCTTTTACTTTTCTTGAAAGGTTAGACTATATTGTTGTTATTGTTTGGTTAATGGTAATCATTCCAAACCTAGTTCTATTAATGTGGGCCATGGCTTATGGGATGAAGCGACTATATAAAATCCAGCAAAGAAAGACGCATTATCTCTTTACTGGTATCATTCTTATCGCTGTAAATTACTTTCAATACGGACATCAAATAACTAAGCTGACAGACTTTATTGCGAAAACCGGGTTCTGGATAGTATATATCTATCCCTTACTCCTACTACCCATCGTTCTTGTAAGGAAAAAGCTTAAAAGTAGTGGAAGGAGTAAACCGTCATGAGAAAACTAACCATTATGATATTTTCTACTATGCTATTTTTATCTAGTTGTCTCCCTACTTTGCAGTTAGAAGATTTAGGAGTTATCACCTCCCAGGGGGTTGATATGACTGAAAAAGACGAAATAGAAATAACGATGTCTGTCTTACAATTTCAAGCCAATTCTACTAGTCCAACTACAATCGTCTCTGGGGTAGGGAGTACAATTAAGGGTGCTGTAGAAGACGCTGGCCAAAAAGTTAGTCAACAATTAGTTCCTGGGAAATTAGAATTAGAAATCTATAGTAAAGAAGTAGCAGAGAAAGGAATACAACCGTACTTAGATACGTTACGAAGGGATGCGAATATACCTGATACGCTATTTTTAGCTGTCGCAGAAGAAAAGGCAAAGGATATCTTTCATATTAAGGAAGAATACATCTCAACTAATATTGGAGAATTTCTACATGGTCTAATTCAACCTGGATCGGAGCAAAGGCTATTTCCAGGAATATCAATAAATAAATTTTCAACTTATATTAACAACGAAGGAATCGATCCAATTGCTCCTATTATAGGTCTGCGCGAGGGAACACCAGTTATCACTGGTATTGCATTATTCAAAGATGACAAAATGAAAGGACAGTTACCGATTGAGTTTGAACACTATTTCACACTAAATGAGGGGACTGTAAGAGAAGATTTAGTTGAATTCGAGCTCCCAATGGAACCATTTACTGAGTATCTACCAAAAGGATCTGGGGATGAAGAAAAGCTAAAAATAGTCGCTTTAATTGAAGAAGGTAACGGGAAAATTAAATTGAAGGACAAGAAAGCTCTTAAATTTGATACGAATATTAAAATTGTATTAAACCTTTTGGAGATTTCGAGGCAGTATAAATTAGATGACCCTAAAGCCATTGCACAATTAGAAAAAGAAATAGAAAAACAAACAAAATCTCAATATGAAGATATCTTAAAATACTTGAAAGAGCTTAATACAGATATTTTTGGTTATGGGATGATATATCGGACTAACAAAAAGGGGGGGAAACTAACGGACAAGGAATGGGATGAAAAATACCCTAACATTGATGTTACATTCAATGTTAAAGTTGATATAGTTCGCCATGGTACAGTGAATAGATAAAGATAAAAGGGCTTCACTTTTTAAAGCCCTTTTATCTTTATATGTTAGTTGACTATGAATCAACTATAATACTGTTCACTTTCCACAATATCTTCAGAAACTAATCCAGATAATACATGAACACGTAAAATAAATCCTACCAATTTCCCTTCTTCATTCTCAACTGCTAATGGATATTTTGATTCTAATGCTTTTGGTATAAGTTCATGTATATATTCATCTCGTTGAACTACTGCATAATCACTTCGTAAAATATCGGTTAACTTCTTTTTATCTTTCTTTGCTTGAATGGCATCATCTATAGTTACTATTCCTTGCACATGACGCCCACGGTCCACTACGTAAACACTTGATATCCCATTGTCTTCCATTTCCTTGATAGCAACATTCAGCCCATCCTTTAAGGATACTAATGCATTAGGCTTTATCATTACATGGTCCGCTTGGAATACTTTTGAACGGTCAATATCCTTGATAAATTCAGAGATATACTCATTGGCTGGTTCTTCAATAATTTCCTCAGGAGTACCAACCTGTACCACATGTCCATCCTTCATGACAGCTACCCGATCACCTAATTTAAACGCCTCGTTGACATCGTGAGTGATGAAAATAATCGTCTTTTGCAGTCGCTCTTGAATATCTAATAACTCCAGTTGCATTTCGCGACGAATTAGAGGGTCCAAAGCACTGAATGGTTCATCCATCAACAGAATATCAGGATCATTAGCAAGTGCTCGAGCTAATCCTACACGCTGCTGCATACCACCCGATAACTCATCGGGATATTTTTCCTCATACCCCTTTAAACCAACAATTTCAATGTTTTTCATGGCAATCGCACGACGTTCTTCTTTTGAAACACCACGGATTTCCAGTCCATATTCAACATTGGCCAGAATGGTACGGTGACTAAATAGACCAAAGTGCTGGAACACCATAGCAATTTTTTCTTGTCTAATCTTTTTTAGTTCTTGCTTATTTGATTTTGTAATATCAATACCATCAATAACAATTGACCCATCTGTCGGTTTGTTTAATAGATTAAAGCAACGAATTAACGTAGACTTTCCACTACCAGATAAGCCCATGATTACGAATACTTCACCCTTTTTTATGTCAAAAGATGCATCATAAACACCTACAGTATGGCCAGTTTCCGCAAGAATTTCTTCTTTATTCTTTCCATCTTTAACTAAAGGAATCACTGACTTAGGCTTTGATCCAAAGATTTTGGATACACGATCAATCTTAATCTTAGTTTCCATTAATTAATCCCCCTTTGGAACTTGGCTGCTATACCATTTGTTATGCGATCAATGATAATAGCTAAAAATACAATACTGATTCCTGCTTCAAATCCTAATGCGATATCAATTCTGTTAATAGATACAAGTACTTGTTCTCCGAGTCCTTTGGCACCAACCATAGAGGCAATAACCACCATTGCTAGGGCCATCATCGTTGTTTGGTTTACCCCTGCCATGATTGTAGGCATCGCTTGTGGCAACTGTACTTTTCGGAGCATTTGACCACGTGATGATCCAAAGGATTGTGCAGATTCGATAACTTCTTTATCCACACCACGGATAGCGAGTTCTGTTAAACGAATGACCGGTGGTAGTGCATAGATTAATGTAGCGAAGATGGCTGATACATTACCAAGGCCAAAAAAGAATATAGCTGGAATCAAGTAAACAAAACTCGGCATCGTTTGCATCGCATCTAATAACGGGCGCATCACATTCGAGAATCCTTTATTAAAGGCCATCCAAATTCCAACTGGTATACCAATAATTAAACAAATAATAACCGCAGCTAATATGATCGCAATGGTTGTCATCATATCTTCCCATAAACCAAAACTACCAATTAGAAAAACAAAAAAGCCATAAAGAATACCAGCGAAGATAGACTTAAAATACCAGCCTAGTAAAAAAATAAGAAGAATGAAGCTCCACCATGGCAATGTAACTAGTACATCATCAATAAAATTAATTGTTCTAGATGAAATGAAAAAGATAAATTCAAATAAACCTTCTAATGTTGTATCTAAGAAATCAACAAATTGTTTTACATAATCTCCTAAGTTCGTACGTATTTCTGGAAAACTTCCCATTAAGTAGACTGCAAATTGCAGCCCTTCACCTCACTTTAAGAATAATTTAAGTTAGAAAAGCAGCTAACCAACCGGCCAGCTGCTCCTGCTTACTGTAGAGCTTCTTTAACCTTTTCCGCTACATCCTCTGATACCCAGCTAGTCCAAATATCCTCATGCTGTTTCATCCACCAGATTGCAGCTTCGTCAGGCTCTGCACTATTTTCATCCATGTAAACTAGCGCTTCCCCAGTTAGCTCACTGCTTGTTTCATAGTTACTTAAGAAATCATAAACCTCTGGTGCTTGTTCTTTGAAGTCTTTGTGAACGGCAACTACAACATCATTCGGAGGGAATTCTGTTGTTTTAGATTCGTTCCAAGTTGCTTCATCATATGGTGCTTCTTCCAATAAGGTTAGGTTATATTTAGCAGTTACTAATGTTGGTGACCAATAATATCCAACCCAAGGTTCACCAGCTTCATAAGCATCCACTAAATCAGCTACTGCTGCTGCATCGGAACCAGGCATAAAGTTATTCATTGTCTCTCCTAAACCATATGCTTCAAATTTTTCATTAATAGTTTCTGCAACTGCCCATCCACTTGGTGCATTAATAATACGTCCACGACCTGGATCTTCTGGATCAGCGAAAACCTCTGGATACTTCTTCAAGTCTTCAACTGTCTTCAGATCTGGTGCAACTGGCTCAATACCTCGTTCCTCGTCTCCTTCAATGACATATGTAGGGACGAATAGTCCTTGTACATTGTCATTGAAGTTTACAGATACCGCTTCAAAGTCACCAGCTTTTGTTGCTTCTTCGTAGACTTCTTTGATATTATCCGTCCATACTTCCATATAAACATTAATATCACCTTGGCGTAACCCTTGTACCGTTGCTGCAGTTGAACCTGCAGTTACTTCGGTATCATAACCATAGCCTTCCTCCATAATAAGTTGTGCAATACTATTATGAACACGGATACTATCCCAGCCAGCATCTGCTAATACAATCGTATCAAGCTTGCCACTTGAACTAGAACCGCAGGCAGATAAGATAAAAAATAAACTTGTTAACATAATTAACCCTAACTTTTTCATCATATAAATACTCCTTTTTCTTGCTTTTTCTTGAATCCATGAGTAAACCCATTACAAATACCCCAATATTAGCAATAATCCAAAAACTATAAAGACATGTATACTTCTTTTATAAACTCATCAAATAATGAAAACGGTAATGAATATAAGATAACTTTACGAATTTTTATAAGAAGAGAGCGAACGAATATGTGGAGGTAAAAGAAAAGATTTCCATGAATACAACACAATTAATATTACAGAAACATTTCGAATCTATCAAACTGCATAATTCTGAAAATAATAGAATTAACTAAGATTTCCCATAGTAAGAGATAGCCTAGCTCGTTCTAGTGGCATAATTGCCCCTTATTCTCTAGATAACTCTTGTATTCTAAGATTTTACTATTAAACTCAACATCTATTTATTTTATTCATAGATTAACTTATGTCGAAACACCTCCTACATTTTTACAAGACTATCTATAATGATTAATACCCGCTCAAACCATGTGATAAACAAATTTCTATGGGTAAAATAAAAAGCATGTAGAATCTATATTGATTCTCCTGCTTTTCACAAAATAAGGCTTATGCTTTATCTTTTTCCCTTGCTAATTTATCTCGTGATTTGGTCCCAGGTGGTTGTTCTAGCCTCTTGTGTTTAATCATAATGTCTGCTCCACTCTTCGAATAGGTTGCGACTTCTAGGGAGAGACGCTCATAATTAAGCATTAAATCACTTCGCTGACTTGCTGCAGCAGCAACCGCATAGTTACCCATCCCTGCTTGCATTAATAAGGACACTTGAAACATCATCATCTTATCTGAGAACGTCCAAGTAGTGGAATCACTTACAGCCACATCTGGAACTTCAGGAGCTTCCATATCTTCTTTCATTAATGTATCAACTAGAATTTTAATATGTTTCTTAGCTATTTCTTTCCCTCTCAACATAAACTCCTGTACTTCTTTATTTGGAGAAGTTTGGGCAAAGGAAATACATACTTTCATTCCTAATGCATTGGTCATGATATTCATATATAGATAGGAGATTTCTATAGCATTTAATGGTCGTTTCTCATTAAATGGATTTAAACCACTTAAATAATTTTTGTCATCAATATAATCTGTTTCTGTTGGTACCGTAATATAAGGATGTCTTGCATTTATCCCTTTTTCAAGTTGAAGATCTAATGTCCGATTATATAGCTCTGTAGTATTTTTTAGAGCCTGAGTATAATAATCTCTTACATCTTGTCTAGTGCACATAGCAAGTAATCCACTATATGATACCATGCCAACTCTAGCCATGTGATTTACATAAGTTAAACAGAAAGTATCTGTGTATAGCCAAGAGCTTCCATATTTACATCTTCTTCCCCAAAAGCGTTGGGAATTGCAAAATTCTCCTCTTTAAACAGCTTCGTCAAATAAGTAATATGTTGTTTAGATAGTTCATGAGCATATTGAACTATAGGTATAATTTCGCTATCGTTTAAATCCTTTAGCATATAACGGAGAACCAATCTTGACATTTTATAATTCATGTAATTAGTCTAAAGTGAAGCAATTTCTCCTGATGTTAAATTAATATTACCCTTCACGATTTGCCTCCTAAAAAGACTATTAGATAGGCTGTATTATCGCCTATCAACTCATAATTATAAGAGTTTATTTCTTAGATAAAAAAATTCTTGCTCCTCCATGGAAACAAGAATTTTTTAATCTATTTTTTTGCGGAACTTTTGATAATCTCAATAACCCGATCACGAGACTTTTCACTCTGGTAAGTTTTCATCTTATCTAGCATAATCGGTGCTTGTTGTACTAATTTTTTTAGTTCTTTAATTAATGTTTCTTCCGATAAGTTTTCTTCTTCCAACACCCTAGCATAGCTTTTCTCACGGAAAGAATTCGCATTTATAATTTGATCTCCTCTACTCGCTTCCCTGGATAGGGGAATAAGTAACATTGGAATATGCAGAGCTAAAAATTCAAAGATTGCATTCGACCCCGCCCGCGATAAAACAAAGTCAGTAGCAGCAAAAATATCCTTTAACTCTTCATTTACATACTCAAATTGAATATATCCTGCCTTGTCAATTGAATCATCGACTTTTCCATTTCCACAAATATGAGCAATTTGAAAATGGTTTAACAGCTCATTCAGACTTTCCCGGACCGTCTCATTTATCTTTTGAGAGCCACCGCTTCCTCCCATAATTAATAACACTGGCTTACTACGGTTGAAACCACATAATTCTAAGCCCCTTTCCTTGTTACCTTGAAAGAGTTCTTCACGAATAACAGCACCTACATATTCGGATTTTTCCTCAGGTATGTATTCCATGGTCTCTGGAAATGTCGCAAGAACTTTTTTTGAAAATGGAATTGCTAATTTATTAGCAAGACCTGGCGTATAATCAGATTCGTGAATGACTGCAGACACACCACGCATTTTGGATGCAAGTACAACCGGCACAGACACAAAGCCACCCTTCGAGAATATAACAGAAGGCTTGCGTTTACCAATAATTCTCCATGCTTGCAACGTACCTTTTATCACCTTAAAAGGATCCTTCAGATTCTCAATGGACATATATCGTCGTAATTTCCCAGTTGAGATTGGATAGTAGTTAACATGATCTAATTGTTCTATTAAGTTTCGTTCAATACCGTTTTTCGAGCCAATATAATCAATTTCCCATCCCTCACGTTGGAATACAGGAATTAATGCTAAATTGACAATAACATGCCCCGCAGAGCCACCGCCTGTGAATAGAATTCGTTTGTTTTTCATAATCTCTAGAAGTCCCCTCTTTCCAATTACACCACATCATCGTATAATAGCTCTTATGGTGTAAAACCATTACCTCTCTATCCTATTAAAAATCAACAGAAAAAGGAAGCATAATATGTATCAGACAGACACATTGAAACAAAAGATAAAATTATTCTTTATTATATTCTTTCCCATTCTCGTAACTCAAGTAAGTCTAAACTTAATGACATTCTTTGACACAGTAATGTCTGGTCGCGCGGGTGCGGAAGACTTAGCCGGTGTTGCCATCGGCTCAAGCCTCTGGATCCCAGTGTTCACTGGAATTAATGGGATTCTACTTGCCATTACTCCTATTGTCGCCCATTTGTTGGGAGCAAAAGAGAATGAGTCTATTAGTAAAAAAATACAACAAGCAATATATTTATCGGTTGGATTAGCCCTAGTTGTAATTCTTCTCGGGGCATTACTCTTAAACCCCATTCTTAATATGATGCAGCTAGAATCTAACGTAGAACACATTGCCAAATACTATCTTATTACTTTATCCACTGGCATTATTCCATTATTTATTTTTAACACAATTCGTAGTTTTATCGATGCGTTAGGTCAAACTCGTGCCTCGATGGTAATCATCCTAATTTCCCTACCAATTAATATCTTTTTAAATTATATCTTTATCTTTGGAAAACTAGGTTTACCTGCCATGGGTGGAATTGGTGCGGGTATTGCAACAGCATTAACTTACTGGATTACATGCATTATTGCCACTATAATCCTTGTTAAAATACATCCATTTCGGACTTATCATGTGCTATCCAATTGGAGTAAACCAGTAATTAAGGATTGGTTGGAACAGCTCAAGATTGGCGTTCCTATTGGATTTGCAATTTTTTTTGAAACGAGTATTTTCTCAGCAGTAACTTTATTAATGAGTGAATATAATACCAATACAATTGCAGCTCACCAAGCTGCCATGAATTTCGCATCACTATTATATATGATTCCATTAAGTGTCGGCATTGCTTTAACGATAACTGTAGGTTTTGAAGTTGGAGCAAAACGTATGCATGATGCGAAAATCTACGGGCTAATTGGGATTAGTGGTGGAATCTTTATCGCAATGTTTAATGGCGTTATTCTTTATATCTTCCGTGACGGGGTTGCAGGTTTATATAATTCGGATCCAGATTTAATTGCTCTAACGGTTCAGTTCATTGGCTTTGCAATTGTCTTCCAGGTCGCTGATGCATTTGCTGCTCCAATTCAAGGAGCCCTACGAGGATATAAAGATGTGAATATGACATTAGTTATCGCACTTGTCTCCTATTGGGTCATTGGGTTACCAACTGGATGGTTACTTGCCAACTTTACCTCACTTGAGCCATTTGGATATTGGGTAGGGATTATTGTCGGATTAAGTGCTGGTGCAATAGCTTTATTAGGCAGATTATTATTTATTCAAAAACGATACCGTGAAAAATTACAAAACTCATCCGCAAGTTAATTGCAGATGAGTTTTTCTTTGACCTTATATGAATAACCCTGCAATGGTAGCAGATAGTATCGAAGCTAATGTTGCTCCAAGTAGAAGTTTAAGACCAAACCTAGATACTTCTCCACCCTTCTCGCGATCAATTCCTTGAACCGTTCCCGCGATAATACCAATGGAAGAAAAATTAGCAAAGGAAGTTAAAAACACGGTCACAATACCAATTGTCTTCTCAGATACTCGATCCAACATATCTTGAAATTCTAGCATAGCAACAAACTCATTCGTTACAATTTTTGTTCCCATAATCCCACCAGCTTCAACTACTTCACTAGCAGGAATACCCATTAGAATACCAATAGGTGAAAGGACGTAACCAAGTATTTGCTGTAAAGTTACACCTGCAAAAACTGCTTGAATAATCCAGTTTACTAACTCTAGAGCGGCAATGAAGGCAACCAGCATTGTTGCAACAATTAATGCAATTTTTCCACCTTCAAGCGCTCCATTTCCCATCGCTTCAAAAATGCTCTTGTCATTCGTAACATTAGCAATATCCACCTTATCCTCAGCCTTTGGAACATTCACTGGAGCAATAATGGAAGCAATAATTAGTGCACTAAACATATTTAATGGTAAGGCAACCAACACAAATTCCGGTGGTAGCATTTGCATATAGGCACCCACAATTGATGCAGATACAGAACCCATTGCAGATGCACTAACAATATATAATCTGTTAGCAGTTAAATGATGAAACTGTGAACGAATTGCAATTAGAGCCTCCGATTGACCAAAGAAAATACTATTAACTGCATTAAATGATTCTACTCTCGGTAATCCCGTAATTTTAGAAATAAGACCACCGATATATTTAATAATGATCGGTAGTATTTTTAAATAAGTAAGTACAGATAAAATAGTAGCGAAGAAGATGATAAGTAATAATACGTCAAAGAAAAAGATGCCACCTTCATTTTCCACTACTCCCCCAAGTATAAAATCAACCCCAACAGTACCAAATTCAATTAATTTATTAAACACTGCTGAAATTCCATTAATAATGGTTTGACCGATTGTTGTGGAAAACATAAACCATGTAATAAGGAGTTGAGCCAAAATCATGATGCCAATTCCTCTATAATTAACTAACTTCCGGTTATTTGATAATAAATAAGCAAGTCCTAAAACAATTATGATTGCTAGTATTCCAAGAATAATATCCATATGTTGTGTCCTCCTAGTTGTCATTCATTACTCTTTTAGTAATACCCAATTTTTATTCGGATAACAGAGATTAAAGTGATAATATGAAATTTGTACCAAATTGTTGATTGCCTTCTTCATCATTGCTCTTATCATTAGATAAAGTGATGGGGAGTCTTTGTCATCATCAATTTGAGCTATATATTTATAAAAATAGTTATGAGAGCCTCTATCATCATCATTTTGTGCTATTTCCTTGTAAAAATAATTATGAGAGCCCATGTCATCATCATTTTGTGTTATATTCTTATAAAGATAATTATGAGAGCCTTTGTCATCATCAAATTCGGCTGTATTTCTTCAAATTTAGTTATGAGAGACCTGTTCATCATCATTTCGAGATGCAATATCCCGAAAATGATGATGAGATATATCCAGCTCCCAAAAAAATAAAAATCCCTACTATAACTCCCGTTATAGTAGGGATGAAAACTGTTAATTATTATCCTTCTAGTAATAAATCATATGGATCTTCCAGAAGTTGCTTAACACGTACTAGGAACTGAACTGCATCTTTACCATCAATAATTCTGTGATCATAAGAAAGTGCTAGGTACATCATTGGACGTACTTCGATAGAATCGTCTGGCATGACCATTGCACGTTTAATGATGTTATGCATTCCTAGAATACCAACTTGTGGTGCGTTTAAGATTGGTGTAGAAAGCATAGAACCGAATGTTCCACCGTTAGTAATGGTGAAAGTTCCACCTTGTAAGTCTTGTAAACCTAGCTCTTTATTACGAGCTTTTTTACCAAGGTTAGCAATTTCACTTTCAACACCAGCGAAGTCTAAACGATCCGCGTCACGTACAACTGGAACGACCAATCCTTCTTCTGTAGATACAGCAATACCGATGTCATAGTACTTCTTAACAAGTAAATCTGTACCAGAAATCTCAGCATTTAGTAGTGGGAAGTCTTTTAACGCACCAACTACTGCTTTCGTGAAGAATGACATGAAACCAAGTTTTACGCCATGTTTCTCTAAGAATTTATCTTTTCGTTCACTACGAAGTTTCATCACATTTGTCAGGTCTACTTCGTTGAAAGTTGTAAGCATCGCTGCCGTTTGTTGTGCTTCAACTAGTCGTTTTGCAATTGTTTGACGACGACGAGACATTTTTACAACTTCAACAGGTTTGCTTGAATTTGTTGTTTCAGCTTTCGGTGCTTCCTTCTTAGCAGTTGCAGATTTTTCTGCTTGCTTTGGAGCACTTGCAGCAGCATCTACATCTTCAGGACGAACACGGCCTAATGGATCACGTGTTGCTACTGTACTTAAATCAATATTTAACTCACGTGCGCGTTTTCTAGCAGCTGGTGAAGCAATTACATCACGGTTTGAAGCAGATTCTTCTGGTGTTTTTGGAGATGCTTCTGCTTTTGGTGCTTCAGCTGGTACTTCTTCTTTTGCAGCTGGGGCTGGCGCCTCTTCATTAGCAGGCTCTGCTACAGCTCCACCTTCTGCACTAACTTTTGCAATTACGTCACCTACAACAACATCATCGCCTTCTTCACGTACGATTTCTGTAATAACACCAGAAACTTCAGAGTTAACCTCAACGTTAACTTTATCTGTTTCTAGTTCAACAACCGGGTCACCTTTTTCAACGTTATCCCCTACTTTAACTAACCATTCTGCGATAGTTCCTTCTGTAATGGATTCTGCAAGTTCTGGTACTTTAATTTCACTCATTTGGAATCTCCTCCTAATGTCGGGTTAATTGCTTGTTGTACAATATTCTCTTGTTCTGTTTTATGCACATTTGGATCACCCACAGCTGGTGCTGAACGCTTAGGACGCCCAATATAACGCAAGCTTTGCCCTGGCTTCAATAACTCTCTTAGGTAATCATCAACAAAATCCCATGCTCCCATATTCTTAGGCTCTTCCTGAACCCAAACAATTTCCTCCAGATTTGGAAGTTCTTTTATTACACGTTCCAATTCTTTCGTTGGGAATGGATAAATTTGTTCTAAACGAACTGCGCGTAGCCAATCATACTTCTCATCAGAGTTAACGATAGTTTCTTCGATATCCACCATAACTTTTCCAGAACCAATAAGTAAGCGTTTTGCATTCTTCTTGCTAACCTTTAGGTTCGGTTGATTACGTAGTGGCTCGAATTTACCTTCTGTGAAATCTTTCGCCTCAGAAGCAATTCGTTGATTACGGAGCAAGCTACTCTTCGGTGTCATTAACACTAAAGGACGTGCTTCTTCTTTATCACGTAAAGCCGCCTGTCTACGGATTAAATGGAAGAACTGTGCTGATGAAGTTACATAAGCAACAATCCAGTTATTCTCCGCAGCCATTTGCAAGAATCTCTCTAATCTTGCACTAGAGTGTTCTGGTCCTTGACCTTCATAACCATGTGGTAACAACATTACCATATTGGACTTATCTCCCCATTTTGCACGGGCAGCTGAGATAAACTGATCAAAGATTGTTTGTGCAACGTTAGCAAAGTCTCCAAACTGCGCTTCCCAAAGAACTAATGTATTAGGAGCTTGAACACTATATCCATATTCAAATCCTAATACCGCAACCTCAGAAAGTGGGCTGTTACGAATATCAAATGAAGCATTGGCACCTAACCCGTGGAAGATGCTGTACTTTTCATTAGTAACTGCATCGTTTAAAACTGCATGACGATGAGCAAAAGTACCGCGCTCAGAGTCCTGACCAGTTAGACGAATTGGAATACCGTCTTTTAAGATGGATGCATAAGCAAGTGCTTCCCCTGCACCCCAATCAACTGCATTGCCTTCGTCAAGTGCTTCTTTACGGCGTTTAAAAATTCTTGCTAGCTTTCTATTCTCCGTAAAGCCGTCTGGTCGTTTGAATAAATCATCGTTAAGCGCTACTAATTCATCCATGGACACAGCAGTTTCATATTTTTCCAAATCAGTATTTAAAGCATCTGGCATATTCTTACATTCTACTGAAGCAATTTCCGTTTCTTTCATGCCATCATAAATCGCTTTCAAACTTTGTTCTACGTTGTTAACCATTTGGTCGAATTCTTCTTTTGTTATAACTCCTTTACCCACTAATTCATTAGCAAAAACATTAGCAGGAGTTGGATGATTGTCGATAAGGCCATATAGCTTAGGCTGTGTAACCCTTGGCTCATCCATCTCATTATGGCCATAACGTCGATAACCAACTAAGTCTATTAAAATATCCTTATTAAACTTCTGACGGTAGTCATAAGCAAGTTTAATTGCAGAAACAGAAGCAACAGGATCATCCGCATTTACATGAATAACAGGAATCTCAAATCCTTTTGCTAAATCACTAGCATATCGAGTAGATCGTCCATCTTGCTGATCTGTTGTATATCCTAGTAGATTGTTTGCAATAATATGCAGCGTTCCACCAGTTCGATATCCTGGTAAGTTCGCTAGGTTAAGTGTTTCAGCAACAACACCTTCACCAATAAATGCAGCATCACCATGGATTAATACTGGAATCGCTTTTGATACATCTTGTTTCGGATAGCCGCTTTCTGTACGGTCATCCTGAGCTGCACGAGTAAACCCTTCCACAACTGGATTTACAAATTCTAGATGTGATGGATTGTGAGCTAACGTAATTTTAATCTTCGTTTCTTCGCCATCTTTCACATCTCTTACAGCTCCGAAATGGTATTTAACATCTCCGGTCCAACCATAGTTAATTCCTCTTGAACCTTCAGAAGGCATTAACTCCTTATTCGGTGAATGGTGGAATTCAGAGAAGATTTTATCAATCGGTTTACCTAATACATGAGCTAACACACTTAATCTACCACGGTGTGCCATACCCATCATAATGTTTTCCACTTTATCTTCTGATGCATATTTCACGATGTGATCAAGCATCGGAACCATTGCCTCTAGTCCCTCAATAGAGAAACGCTTTTGACCAACAAATGTCTTTTGTAAAAACCCTTCAAACCCCTCTACATTTGCTAAGCGATCTAACAATTGCTTTTTCTCATCGTCAGTTAAATCTAGGCGCGCTTTACCAGATTCAATATAATCGGATAGCCAAGCTCGCTCATCATCACTATCAACATGATCATATTCAAATGTAATCGTACCTGTATAAAATTTTCTTAAGTTCTGTACGACATCAAGCGCAGTATCAACACCAACAGGTGCTTTTTCCCATACCCAATTAGCCGGAATTTCTTTTAAGTCAGCTTCCGTCAAACCATAAGTTTTCGGGTCAAGTAGTTCAGATGTTCTTTCATCAAAAATACTTACTGGGTATATATCTGCCTCCAAATGTCCGAAACGACGAATAGCCTCAACTAATTTATATGTTGAGGTAATTTTCTTGACATCGTTTATGGAAGTGCTTGTAGAACTTTGTTGAATACTGCCAGTTGAGGCATTCAACCAATTCGGAGCTCCATACTGATCAAATAGTTGTCTTAAAGATTGATCAATAGCTTGAGGGTCCTCTTTGTATAGCTCATACTGTTCTTCCACATACCCCATGTTAGGACCATGAAACTCTCCCCAGAATCTTTGTGAAGATTCGTCATTTTGTGCCACGTCTTATACCCCCATTAGAAGTTAACATTTCTCCGTATGAAAACGGTTTTTATTCGCAAGTCTATTATAGAACTGACTTGATTCTTCATCAACTAATATACCTTATTTTCAAAAGGGAAACAATATATCTTATGCGCATAATCCCAGAATTGTATCGAATTAGAAATTTGCCGAATTTTCTTGCTTATCAGTTCACGTAATTGTAACTAATCTTAGTTCACATTCGGATACTTTTTCGTTATAATGGGAACAGATATGATTTAGATACCTTTCTTACATATGTATTTGATTAAAGGAGGATTCCCCAATGAAATTAGCACTTATCATAGGTGTAACCGTTACATTTCTAATTAGTATTTTCACAGCAGGATATGATGCAAAACCAGGAGTACCAAAGAAAAATCAATAATAGCGTATGAAAGCTAGCTCTTTTGTGGAGCTAGTTTTATTTTTGCCAAAAATTAGCTCCTGGCGACTCTCAATATTTAGAGAGAAGCATTACTGTTTTCACCGTTAGTACAAAAAACGCCATCCACCTATAGTGAATGACGCAAATGTTAAGTCAATTTTGGAAAACCTTGTTGTCTTAGCGCTTCATAAATTATGATTGCGGCAGTATTGGATAGGTTCAGTGAACGAACCTTATCATTCATATGAATTCGAAGGCATTGATCTTCTTTTCCTACTAGAAGTTCCTTAGGAAAACCAGTCGACTCCTTACCAAACACAAAGAAGATATCTTCTTCCAGATTACTATAATCATAATCGGTATAGTGCTTTGTACCAAAGTTTTCGATATAATAAAATTTCCCATTAGGATAGTTATCGTATAAATCAAAAATCGAGTTGTGTTCAACGATATCGACTTCTTTCCAATAATCTAATCCTGCTCGTCGAACCGCCTTGTCATCCGTAGAGAAACCAAGTGGGTGAATTAAGTGTAGCTTCGTATCAGTTGCGAGGCACGTTCTTCCGATGTTACCCGTATTAGCCGGGATTTCTGGTTCAAATAATACGACATGTAAACTCATGATTCATTTCTCCTTGCTTTGTCCCTTTGCACAATTAATCAACTTATTTATTATATCATTAAACCCCAATACGGAAAAACTTATATTTTATATTAGGGGTATATGCACTCGAGTCTTCATATGACCAATAGCGATGTCGGCTATTTTGGGTATGGGCATTAACTAAAGGCAACCCGTATGCATCTTTTGCAACGACAATCGTATTATGATCCCACCTACCATCACCTTGAAAGTCATAGCAAATTATATCGCCGGGCTCTAGTTCACTTGCTGATTCTACTTCCGTTCCTTTTAAGCCATGGGTTGACCCAGACAAAAACCATCTCAAGGAGTGGGCAACTGCCCAACTATAGCTCCAATTATTCCCTGAATACCACCATCCTTGACTTCGATTTGGTGCTCCTCGCATCGGTGCACCACCTGCATGCAAACATTGGGAAACATAATTCGTGCAATCCACATCAAACTTTCGATACTGCGGGTTATAACTGTTCCACCATCTTTCAGCATACTGGACAGCCGCTAGTCGGTCGTAACTAAATCTTTCTCCCTTTTCATCTGTTGAAGTATCTGGCTTCAAATTCTCTAACTGTTCCTCAGGCTGACCTTCAACGGTTTGCTTATGGTCCAATATCTCACCATTTTTCATAATAAATTCATATGGAATAGTTCGTTCTTCTCTAACAAAATGATTGCCTTGTTTAAGAAGCATCGATAGGTGTAAATGGTAATACACTTTTTCCTTGTCGTCATACTTTAATCTTTGATAAATATGCCCTTTTCCATTTACTCGAACTAATTTCAAACCGCGGTTATGAAACAATTCCTTTTGTTTTTCTAACCAATCGAACTTCGGATTCTCAGACTCAAATTGTTCCAGCCAAAACGCTTCAAGTTGTTTCATAAAAAATCCCCTCCATTAAGATATATATGGAGGGAAAGCTAGTCTAAGGTAATATTTCTTCATGTTTTAATAAATATTCTTTTTTATCAAGGCCACCATTATAGCCAACTAATTTCCCATTAGCCCCTATCACACGGTGGCACGGTACTAAAATGGAGAAAGGATTTTTATTCACTGCTCCACCAACAGCGCGGACTGCTTTTGGATTACCTATTGCGATTGCAATTTCCTTATAGCTCTTTGCTTTACCATAGGGAAGTTCCTGGAGTAGTGCTTCCCATACCTTCCGTTGAAATGGCGTCCCGTGAAAAGCAAATTTTAACTCAAATGTTGTTCTTTCTTTGCTAAAATACTCATCTAGCTGCTTCTGAACATGGCTGATTTTTTCTGGCGAAGCGACAATCTCCTCATGAGTATAATGTTGTTTTAACCATTTCGTGATCTTTTCCTCATGATCAGCAAACGTACCATAATCAATACGAACAACTTTGTTATCATCTGTTACTACTAACAACGTCCCTATAGGCGTATCAAACTCCCCATAATATAAATCAGCCATTACACCTACTCCTTAATAGGCTGCACTTCACGAAATGCTAAACCTTTCTCCATTTCATAAAGAACATCCGCATCATTTTCTTTTTCCATTGCCTTTGTGATTGCAGCAAATCCTTGGTCTGTTCCTATTTTTCCTAACGACCATGCTGCTGTTCCGCGAATTACAGGTCTTGGGTCATTATTCATGATGGCGATTAATTCATCTACCGCTGTTTTATCTTTATAGTGGCCAAGTCCAATGATTGCATTACGCTGAATTGGCTTTTTCCCGCGCCAAGCTCCTGCTACATGACCAAATTGTTCTTTAAATTCTCTGTTAGAAATCGTAAGCATCGGTTTTAACTTCGGCTTAGCGATATCATTATCTGGTTCAAATTCTGGATGAATATGAAAATCAATCTTTTTATTCTTAGGACAAACTAACTGACACGTATCACAGCCATATACTCGGTTGCCGAGCTTCGTGCGAAATTCTTCTGGAAGAAAATCCTTCGTTTGTGTCAGAAAAGCAATACAGCGTTGCGCATTCAATTGTCCACCTTGCACTATTGCTCCAGTAGGACAAGCATCGATACACTTCCTGCAATCTCCGCATCCATCTTCTGCAGGTGTGTCCGGTACAAACGGAATATTCGTCATTAGTTCTCCGATATAAACAAAGGAACCGTATTCTTCGGTAATAAGTAACGTGTTTTTTCCTACATACCCTATTCCAGCACGCTCTGCAACTGCTTTATCTGATAGTTCACCGGTATCAACCATTACTTTAGTAACGGCATCTTCTACCTTTTCATGTATAAAAGCTTCTAATTTTTGTAGTCGTTCCCTTAGTACATGATGATAATCCATTCCCCATGAAGCACGACAAAAGAAACCTCTTCTCTCTTCCTTCGTACTTTTCGGGGCATCCTTTTGCATTCGTGATGGGTAGGCCATAGCAATAGAAATGATGGATTGCGCTTCAGGAAGCAATCGTCTTGGCTCCGTACGTTCCTCATTCGATCCTTTTTCAAACCCTGAATCATATTTTAATTCTTGCTGACGCTTTAATCTCTCTTTTAACTCGCTAAAAACATCAGCAGTTGTAAAACCAATTTTATCTATCCCAAGTTCTTTACTGTAATCAATGATTTCTTGTTGGAGTTGGTTGATGTTCATTTGTATGGCCTCCCTTCTTGTTGTAATCTATCATTACGATACTACGTGAACGTTAATTTGTTAAGTCTTTAGGCTAAAAATGTCCAGGAAAAGTAAAAACGCAACATTTCGTAAGTTTTTACGAAACACTGCGTTAGGACATATGTATGGAGCGGGTGATGGGAATCGAACCCACGACATTAGCTTGGAAGGCTAGAGTTTTACCATTAAACTACACCCGCGTTGTGTATTTGGAAGTATTATTTTATTTTGTTGACCGCGCCATATGTGGTCCATTATGCCTCTGCGTCTACTAGCTTATTCGAAGATGTATATTCCTCGGGGCAACTCGTAGCGAATTCGGTGGATGTGTTGCTCGTTACTACACCCGCTGTTTTCTGGCAATGTTTAGCGCTTGGTCCAATGAGCACGTTTTTTTGAGTACGATAGCAATTATAACAATATAATTGTCATCGTGCAAGAACTTTTTTTACTTTTCTAGTTGGTTGACATAATGTTTAGCATAGATTGATGAATCTTTAGCGAATTTAGTTTTAACTTTAGCGAAATCGGAACAAACTTTAGCTTTTTGCCTCTTTTCCACACGCCATAGCGATTATAATTTATAACCCCAAAAAACAATTTGAATAATATATTAAAACAATCATTTACAACAGCATAGTGAAGTAATAAAATAGTCATAACAATAAGGAGGGGAATTGAGTTGTCAGTATTTCCAGTTATCTTATCACAAGAAAAGTTTATTCATCGTGACAGTTTAAAATTCCCACTTGAAGAGCGCGCTCTTCAGTTCGGGGATGGTATATATGAAGTAATTCGTATCTACAATGGAACCTATTATTTATTTGATGAACATATTGATCGGTTATTCCGTTCAACAGAAGCTATTAAAATAAAACTCTCCCATTCTAAGGAAGAAATCAAAAACTTATTACTCGAATTATTAGAGCGAAATAACATGGCTGAAAATGGGAAAGTATATATGCAAATTTCCCGAGGATCAGCACCACGTGATCATGTTTTCCCAACGAATGTCGAGCCAAATATTTATGCGTATGTCCAAGCAGTTCCTCGTAATCTAGTAACCTTAAAGAATGGCGTCGGGGTTATCACACACCGCGACATTCGCTGGGAGAATTGTTATATAAAGAGTCTTAATCTATTGCCGAATGTAATGGCAAAGCAAGAAGCAAAAGAACAGGGCTGTTATGAAGCAATCCTCCATAAGGATGGCGTTGTAACAGAGTGCTCATCTTCTAATGTTTATTTAGTGAAGGATGGAAAAATATATACACACCCTACAACTAGAAACATTTTGCACGGATGTGTTCGTATGGCAATTGAAAGATTTGTTACTGATTTAAACATCCCACTTATCGAAGAACCATTTATGCTTGATGATATAGCGAATGCTGATGAACTATTCCTCTCTAGTAGTACGTCAGAAATCACGCCAATTATTACCGTTGATGGTAGCCCAGTTAAGGATGGGATGCCTGGTGAGATTACTAGAAAGCTACAAGCTGCCTATGAAAAAGATGCTAACATAATAGAAAATCTAATTGCTAACGCCTAATACAAGGCTGTCTTCTTAGGAAATAGTATCCTTCCTATAAGACAGCCTATGTTTCTTTTTTGTATTTCGGAATATTTAGTCTTAATAAGGAGGTATCTCATGAAGAAAATTACGATACTTGGAAATCCTGGTGCTGGGAAATCAACACTTGCTAAACAACTAGGTGAAAAACTTCATATTCCCGTTTATCATATGGACTCCTTTTACTGGAAACCAAATTGGCAACCATCCAATGAGGACGAGTTTCTACAAAATCATGATGAGATATTGAAACTAGATAGTTGGATAATTGATGGGAATTACGGCGCAACATTACCAAAGCGATTAGAAAATGCAGATACCATTATCTTCCTAAATTATTCCACCCTACGTTGTTTATACGGTATTACAAAAAGAAGAATCCAATATCGTAATAAGACGAGACCAGACATGGGGAAGGATTGTCCAGAACGGCTCAATATGGATTTCATCCTTTGGACCAAGAATTATAATAAGGACAAAGCACCAAAGATGTATGATAGGCTCTCTCAGCTTAGAGGCAAAGAAATCCTTATTTTCAAAAACAGGAAACAATTAAAGAAATGGCTCGGGAAAAGTCTAGCAAACTAGAAATTCCTAATTGCTTCGTAACACGAAATAGTTTAGAATAAAGATTAGAAAACTTGGCATCTACTCCTACTCCGTAAATGTCATCGCTACAGATGCAGATAGTAAATTTTCGAAATTTTCCATCTGTAAGTTTTAAATATTTTACATACAATTGGAGGAAAATTCAATGACAAAACGTGCAATAACAACAGAAGATTTTATGAGCATAGAAGTATTCAGTGATCCTCAGTTCTCACCTGATGGAACTGCTTATGCGTATGTTTCCACTACTATTAATGACAAGAAAGAATATCAGTCTAATTTATTTGTGCAAAATTTGAATGAAAAATCTTCCAAGCAATGGACTTTCGGACACAATAAAAACAGTAACCCACGCTTTTCTCCAGATGGGAAATCTGTTGTATTCCAATCTACACGGAGTGGTGTTCCTCAGCTTTGGTTACTTCCACTTGATGGTGGGGAAGCAAAACAACTGACAACATTCAAAAACGGCGCTGTAAACCCAGAGTGGTCAAAAGACGGAAAGTCACTAATCTTTACTGCTTCTCTAGAAAAAGATGATGATGTAACAAACCAAAAAGAATTAACAAAAGAAGAAAGACAAAAAGAAAAAGAAGAAAAAAGTAAAAAACCACTACATGTAAAGAACTTAAAATATAAATCAGATGCAAGTGGTTTCCTAGACGAGAAAAAATCACAAATCGTACGATATGAACTAGAAACAGAAACGTTTACGCAATTAACAGAGGGTGATCATCATCATGGTTATCAAGACATTTCACCAGATGGATCAACAATTCTATTCGTAGGTAACCTTATTGAGGATTCAGACTATGAATTAAAAAGTGATATTTACACATTAGATACGGCAACAAAAGAAATTACAAAACTTACAGATAGTAAGGGCTCTTATTATTCAGCAAGGTTCTCACCAAGTGGTAATAAAATTGCCTATCTAGGTCACAAACAACAATATTTGAATGCAACATTAACAGAGCTATATATCTATGATATCCAAACGAGAGAAACAACTTGCTTAAGCGAAAGCTGGGATTTCCCAATCGGAGATTTAATCGCTGGTGATACTCGTCTAGGCTCTTCAGAATCGGGTCCTACCTGGTCAAACGATGAAGAAAAAATATTTTTCATTGGTTCTAACCACGGCGCTACTCACCTTTACGAAGTGAGTCTTAATGGAGAGTTAAAAGAGCTTTATAACGTAGATAGTCATGTGTTTGGCTTCTCTTATAGCCAAACTGAAGATACATTTATTGTTGGTGTAAGCTCTCCTACTAATCCGTGTAATTTCTATTTACTTGATTCTGAGTCTAATGTAAAGCAATTAACTGATGCAAACCGAGACTTCCTTGACGAAGTTGCTGTAGGAACACCAGAACGAATTTCCTTCAAAGCAAAAGACGACTGGGACGTTCATGGTTGGTTACTTCGCCCGTATGGATTTGAAGAAGGAAAGAAATACCCACTAGTATTAGAAATACACGGTGGACCACATGTTATGTATGGTCAAACATTCTTCCATGAAATGCAATTACTCGCTGCCCAAGGCTATGTCGTACTTTATGTAAATCCACGAGGTAGTCATGGACATGGTCAAGAGTTTGTAAATGCTTGCCGTAGTGACTATGGTGGTGGGGATTACAACGATCTTATGTCTGCTGTCGATTATGCGGTTGAGACGTATAACTTTGTTGATGCTGATCGCTTAGGCGTAACTGGTGGAAGCTATGGTGGCTTCATGACTAACTGGATAGTTGGCCATACAAACCGCTTCAAAGCTGCCGTTACACAGCGTTCTATCAGTAACTGGTTGAGCTTCTACGGCGTAAGTGATATTGGTTACTTCTTTAACAAATGGCAACATGGCTATGACCTACTAGAAGATCCAAAAGCATTATGGGACATTTCTCCTTTAAAATATGCTGATCAAGTGGAAACACCTCTACTCATCTTGCATAGTGAACAGGATTACCGTTGTCCGATCGAGCAAGGAGAGCAATTATTTGTTACATTGAAGCATCTGAAGAAAGAAGTAGAGTTTGTTCGCTTCCCAGGTGCAAATCATGAACTTAGCCGAAGTGGAAAACCAGAATTACGAATTGAACGCCTAAACCATATTTGTGGTTGGTTTGAAAAACACCTATAAAATAACCAAGAAAATCTCTGGACACAAAAAAGGATTGTTGTACTAACTGAGTACAGCAATCCTTTCTTATTAATCTACAAAATTATTATCTAAAAACTCATTCAACACTCGAATATACTTCTCTTCATCCATTACAAATGACTCGCCATGATTTGCTCCATCAAATGTCACAATCTCTGCTTTGCTTCTTGTGTTTTCATAAAGCTCATGGGCCATTTCAGTTGGGACAAATGTATCTCCATTACCCGTAATGTACAATATTGGAATCTCTGCTTTTTTCACCTGTTTTAATGCCGAAGCCTCTGTAAAGGAATACCCTGCTTTTGCTTTTGTTACTAAGCTAGTAGAATGAATAAAAGGGAATGCAGGTAAATTGAACATTCTATCAATCTGATAGGAGAATAAATCATGAACACTCGTATATGGACTGTCGGCTATGACCACCTTTACATTATCAGGTAGTTCTTCCCCTGACGTCATTAACACCGTCCCAGCTCCCATAGAAAGCCCGTGAAGAATAATCTCCGTATCCGGACCTAACTTATCTACTATCAAATTTATCCAATCAACATAATCCAAACGATCTGGCCAGCCAAATCCATAGTAATCCCCTTCACTCCTACCATGCCCTCGGGAGTCAGCAGTAAAGAAATGGTATCCTAGTTCCTCATAATAATACTGTCCATAAAGCCCCATATCACTACCACGACCAAGGTAGCCATGTGCAGCTATGACAAGCTTATTAGTCGGCTCTTTCGCTTCAAGAAAGTACCCTTGTAGAAGTAAGCCATCTCTAGAAGTCATCTCAATAGATTCGAATTCCTGATTAGCCACCCAATCACGCCAGCCTCCTTCTAGTAATACGTTCATTGTTTCGGCTGACACTTCTAAGTCTTTATTCCCACTAAGGAAATCCTTTTGTCCCCGGCTAATAGCAAGGTCGTAAAAGTAAAAACTAGCAATGACGTCGATTAAAACTAAAACTATAATGAGTGCTGAAAATGTTTTTACTATCTTTCTCTTCACTTTTCTTCCCCCTAGGTGCACTTCTTGTTGTCTATAATACTATTATACTAGAAATTTTCACACAATTTCATTGGTAGATATTTGTAATAACATGAAGAGGACTGATCACATAGGTAATCAGTCCTTTAACATTTATACATGTCGTCTTTCCATAAGATGAATTCCAATTCCTGTCATAACAACGCCCATCAGGACTAATACACTTAACGGGACGAATATCTCTTGGAAAGGATGACCGTAAACAGTTGCTCCCGTTAACATTTGCATTCCGTAATATAGTGGGTCTATTTTAGCTATCATTAAGAGGATTTCAGAATAAACAATCTCAATGGGCCAATAAGCTCCACCGATCATCGCCATCGATACAGCAACAATTGGTAAAATTGCATTAAATTGCTGGACTGTTTTTGCAATAGCTGTAATTAAGATAGCTAGTGATACAATAGCAAATACATATGGTACCAATAATAGTAATGTTTCTACAAAACGGCCATTGAAATCTATACCAACTAAGTAACGAAAAACAAGGAAAGTAACAACAACTTGGATATAACCTGTTACAAAGCTATAAATCAAATTGGCAACATACATTTCCCACTTTTTAATTGGTGACAATATCATCCGGTCCCAGATACCGCCTCTTTTCTCTATCAATATCGGCAATACATTGTAGGCTATCGTATAGATGACAAAGAATAGAGAGAAGCCAAATACATGTTGTAAATTGCTATTATAGACAAACGCTCCCTCTCCACGGAAGCTTTTCGAATCTAAATCAAATACAGGTGAGCTAAGTTCTTCCTTCATATCTTCTATAAATGCTTCCTGCTCTGTCGTACTAGTAAGACCACTTACCTCTAATATTTGTTGCTCTAAGTTCCGTTCCATATAAGCTGACGCTATTGCTTGTTCAACCAGTCCAGCATTAAAGGAATCTACTCCAACTACGAGTTGATAACTATCTTCCTTTAGGATTACTCCTAGTTCTGCCTTCCCAGTGGAGACCCTTTCTCGCACCTCTTCTTCCGTCATATAGGAAAATTCCATAGTCTCTTCTACTTCAAGAATATCCTTAATGGAGTTATCTACACCCTGCTCTGTATAAGTTGGAATCTTTAAGTTAGTAGGTCCCGTCGAGCCTCCAAAGATTAAAGCCATTACAATAGACATCCCTGTGAAGATAACAAATGTCCAAGGACTACGGATAAATTGTTTGAATTTGGCGAGTAAAATTCCAATCATTGAGATAACCTCCTTTTAGGGAAACAAAGTACTGCGATTACTACTGCAGCTGCTGCAAAACCAATGAGATAAAGAATTTCATTTCCTATTTTCAACAGTTCCTCACCACGTAGAATAGTGAGATATGCAGTCATACTCGCTCCGTTTGGAGTTAGATTTCCTAAAAACTGAATAACCTTTGAATAATCTCCTATCGGTGCAAAGCTGCCACCTAATACTGCAAAAAGAGTAACGATTATACTAGTGAAAAAGTTAGTTATTGTTTCCGTATTTATTCGGTAACTAATTGCAACTAATAGTACCGCTATACCGCCAACCGATAACGAAAATGCTAATGTAATTAGAAAAAATGCCGTAAGATCAGGCCAAGTGACTCCAAATACAACACGAGAGAAACCAAAAATAATTAGGCACTGGATAAACGCAAATATTGTTCCAGATAATAATACGCCAATAAAGTAACTCCATCTCGATACATTAGCAATCATAATTCTGTCAAACACGTGTATTTGTTTCTCATGAAAAGCATAAGAACCGATTGCACCTGCTAGGAATAATACATTCATTAATACCATACCGAGCGTATAATAAGCCTTCGAAGAAACTGGTTCCTGTTCATTAATCGTAACAATCTCACCTTTTACATCGCTGGTTAGCTGTAGATTATCCATGTCAATTTGATTTTTTCCGAGAAATTCTCCTAAGGTTAGCTGCTCTTGAAATTGTGTTAACAAGTTATTAATAACCCCAGTTCCAACCTGCTGTCCCTCATTCTGCATTAAAATGAGGCTTGGTACCTTACCCGAATCAAACACTAAGTTTGTTAGGGTATCATATGTGAAATTTTCTGGTACCTCAATTAAGGTCGTATACTCATCATTATTTAATACATCTTCACGTTTCGAAACGTTGAGATAGTCCACTTCAATAAACTCACTAATCTCTTCATTTCCAAATATCGATTCTTTAATTATCGTTATCGGTAGCATTTGCTCTATATTGGCACGTACCTCCTCCACTGCTTGTGGTGGAAGTTGTTCTTCTATGTCACGTAAGAACTTCTCAACTTCTCTCTGCTCATCTCCATGTTCTATGAAAGCAACGTTAATCGAAATAGGAGAACTTCCTCCATTTATCAATCCACCTAATGCCGTTGATAATATGGTTATTAAGATCATTGGTAGTGCTAGTAATAACAGTAGTTCTTGAGGGTTTCTCAAAAATAGTAAACCTTGCTTTTTAATAATATTCCAAACCATTGTATCCCCCCTAATCCCTTAACGCTCTACCTGTTAGATGCAAGAAAACGTCTTCTAACGTAGGGGCTTTATTATCGACAGAAACCAATTCAATTCCATACTCTTCCGCAATCTTAATCACTTCTGAGAACATGTTAACTGCTCTCGGTACAATAATAAGTACCTCTCTCTCCCCAATAGTAATTCGATTAACTGAAGGATGATTTTGTAATGCATCAAGAAATTCCTTATTGAAACGATCCGCCTTAATAGCAATCGTATTTTCTGATGATAGGATTTTTTTAATTTCTTCTTTTGTACCGGAAGCAATTAGATCTCCTTTATCCATGATATAGATTCGGTCACATAGAAACTCAACTTCCTCCATATAATGACTCGTATACAGTACAGTCATATTTCTTTCTTCATTCAAACGTTTCACTGTTTCCAAGATATAATTCCGTGACTGGGGGTCAATGCCTACTGTCGGTTCATCCATAATAATCATTTCAGGGTCATGTAACATCGCTACACCAATATTTAGCCGACGCTTCATACCACCTGAAAACTTTTTAACGACATCCTTACGGCGATCAGAAAGTCCGATTTGCTCCAGGACCTCTTCTACCTTTTGTTTTAACTTTGCTCCCCGCAGGTGATAGATTCTCCCAAAAAAATGAAGATTCTCCTCAGCAGTTAGATCTTCATATAAAGCGATTTCTTGTGGCACTATCCCTACTATCTTCCTGAATTTACTAGGATTTTTTATAATACTACTATTCTCGAACCGAACATCACCACTCGTTGGCTCTACTAAGGATGAAAGCATAGAAATTGCAGTTGACTTGCCTGCTCCATTCGGCCCTAATAAACCAACAATCTCTCCTCTTTCAATAAACATACTTAAGTTCTTTACTGCTTTCACGTTTTTATATTCCTTTGTTAAATTAACCAATTCAATCATCCGATTCCCCTCCTAATACTAGCGTACAACAACTCCTAGATTAGAAATACTATCTGAAGTCATTAGAAAGCTCATCTAACATATGACTTAAGTCATATGTTCCATCAAAAAAGCTCCCCCAGTTTGGGAGAGCTTTTTTTACTTACTGATTTTCAACTTATTGAATCAAACCAAGGAAAAAGACTAGTGTTTTCCATAAGGGATGATTCTATTCTTGTGGAAGTAAAAATAAATAAATAACAGCAGCAAACGCTAGGAAAAGAAATATCCCTGAGTTCCAAAGCGATGTAAACGGAAATTCTTCTAGCATAATATCAATCATCTAGACACCTTCTTCATTTCGGTTCCTTATCTCTATTATAAAGGATTGATATCCCAAACTTAGCCCTAGATGAAAGGGGTCAGTCCCTCTATATGTCATGTTTCACTGCATATATTGCTAGCTGGGTACGATCACGAAGTCCTGTCTTATGTAGAATTTGGGTTATATGATTTTTTACAGTACCAATTGATAAGAAAAGTTCACTCGCAATTTCTTTATTGGTTTTCCCCTCTCCTACAAGCTTCGTAATTGATAATTCCCGTGGAGATAAATCTACGGTTATTGTTTCTTTCTGCCGATTCTGAAGTAGTTTCGGCATGACTTTTGCTGCAACTTCATCATGTAATGTTAATCCACCTTGCATGCAGCTGTACACTGCTTCAATTAATTTTGCTGAATCCGCTGTTTTCAATAAAAAGCCATTTGCTCCCTCTCGTAATGCCTGAACCGCATACTCATCATCATTAAAAGTAGTAAGAATTAAAATCTTTACATTCGGCCAATCTCTCTTGATGATTCGAGTAGCCTCGATCCCGTTCATGACGGGCATCCTTACATCCATCATGATAAAATCAATAGCACACTTTTGTAACACCTCAATTGCCTCTGCACCATTTTCTGCTTCATGCGTAACCTTAATATTCTCATCCTGTTCTAAAATCACTTTTAATCCTTGTCTCACGATAGCTTGATCTTCTACTAACAATACACGCCACATATCTTTTCCCCCTACTGTGCCGGAATAACACCACTAACGTAAAATAGATTGTCTTTTTGATAGACATCTAGTCGGCCTTTCACTTCTTCTACTCTTTTTCTCATATTCGTTAAGCCAAAGCCAAATTCTATCGGCTGATGGTGATGAATCGAATTGGTTATTTCAAAGGTAACATCTCCTATAGCCGACTTCCCTAAAACAACACGCACTTCTCTTGAACGACCGTGTCGCATTGTATTCGTAAGCGCCTCTTGGATCACTCGGTACAAAACAACACTATGTTCATTCGATAACGGAACGGTAAGCACACCTTGTTGAATTGTAAACTGAACAACAATTTGGCTTTCTGCTTCTAGCTTTCTAATAAGATTCACGACGGTAGCAATTCCTTCGCTTTCTTCTGCTTGCAATGCTTTTACTGCTTGTCGCGTTTCCCCTAAACTATCCTCCGCCATCTTCTTCAACTCTCGGTAATCATCGTTACTTGTTTGTATCGCTAGCATTTCCAGTTTCATAATTAGTGCTGTTAGTCTATGCCCGACAGAATCATGAATATCACGTGCAATACGGTTACGTTCTTCTACCCGAGCATTTTGTTCTGCGAGTAAATTGACTCGCTTTTGTTTTCGATATTCGCCAAGTAGTTGTTCATAAAGATCTCGCTGCTCTACTAATGTCATCTGATATTGATTTATCGTTAAGATTAAAAAATATAAAAATACGGTAGTAATGAGGACAGCTGCGATATTATCTGATTGCACATAGCTAATTACTATAGAAATCAAGAGATTCGAAGCAATATAAACTCTCAATACATTCCCGTGCAGTCGTAAAGACGCAATCATAGATACATAAAATAATAGAATAATTGTAAACAGGTTCTCCTCAGTAAGAACTAAACCATGCATTACAATCAAGCATGTCAACATTATGTACAAGTAAACTGGAACTTTCTTTAAGGATAGAAAGAAAAAGATCCCCATCGCACCTGCAAGAATTAAAATACTCCCCCCTATATTCTCACTATACCGAATAATCATATAGGTCCATAGTATGACAAATACACTAAACCTTACCCAAAAGTATTTCATAGCACCCTACTTTCCTAGCTGTATAATTTATATATTATTAAATATTATTTTATCATAGGATTCTTTTATAATATTGTAAATTTTTTCTAATAGGAATAGAGGTTTTTTCTAGAATACTAACGAATTTATAAGAGATAGGGGGAATTATAGTGAATTATTCATTTTTTATTACTGGTTTTCCTGGCTTTCTGGCATCTAGCTTAATCAAGCAATTAATGGAGGACCACCACCGAAGCATTGAACATATCTATCTATTAGTTTTACCAACAGAAGAAGTAGTAGCTAAGGACACGCTTCAAACAATTGTAAACAACGGGAAACTTTCCATTGAACAATTTACGATAACGACAGGAGATATTACCAAGGATGATTTAGGACTTGCCTCAGGCGTAATGGATACAATCAAGGGAAAAGTAACCCATGTATTCCATCTTGCGGCAATTTATGATTTAGCTGTACCAAAGGATATTGCCTATAAAGTGAATGTCAATGGAACAGAAAATCTGAACAAGTGGCTAGAAAATCTACAAAACTTAAAGCGCTATATATATTACAGCACGGCCTATGTATCTGGTAAACGCGAAGGAAAAATCTATGAAAGTGAATTGAAGAAAGGTCAGGAGTTTCGCAACCACTACGAACATACGAAGTATCTAGCAGAACTTCTAGTACAGGATGTGATGAAGGATATCCCAACAACGATTATTAGACCTGGTGTCGTAAAGGGACATTCTCAAACTGGGGAAACCATTAAGTTCGATGGGTTATACTTTATGTTGAATGTGTTAGACGCTTTACGGTTCCTACCCATCCTTCCTTATTTCGGGAAAGGAACGGCTGAAGGAAATTTTGTACCGTCTGACTATGTGCTAAAAGCAACTAGCTATCTAGCAATCGCTCCTGTTGGGGAAGGTAAAACATATCATCTAACCGACCCGAAGCCATACAAAATGTGGGAGCTACAAAAATTGCTCTCTGAAAGCTACTTAAATCGGACACCAAAAGTTAGGATACCACTTACGGTTGCAAAAGGGGCATTACGTATTAAACCAATTAGAAGGTGGCTAGGAGCAGAGGCTGAAGCGATGGATTACTTTATGATTCATTCTTCGTATGATTGTAGTCAAGCTGTTGAGGATTTAAGAGAATCTGGGATTAGTTGTCCAGATCTTAAGGACACTTTGGAGCCTATGGTGAGTTTTTACCGGAAGTATAAAGATGATCGTAGTAAGCATATTGAAATACGATAGGAATAGGGCGTGGGTTATTCCACGCCTACATTATATCTTGCAACGTATTTTCTAATGTTTCATATTCAAATTTAAAACCGGATTGTTCTAATTTTTCTGGGAGGACCCACCTACTTTTTAGTACTAATTCAGATTCCGTTCGGATGACAAATGCTCCAAGCTCCAAAATCATTTTAGGTGCGGGTAGTCCCATTTTTCTTCCCATCACTTTTCTCAAAGTCGCCATAAACTCCTTGTTACTTACTGGATTAGGAGCTGAACAATTAATTACTCCATCTAAGTCTGTTCTTTGGCTAAGAAATAGGACGCTTTGAAATAAATCTTCAATATGTATCCAGCTAACTTTTTGCTCCCCATTGCCTTGTTTTCCACCAAGTCCAAACCTTACAAGATTTCGCAGTGGCATAATTGCACCACCATCTTTTCCTAACACGATCGCTATACGAAGAGCGATTTGTCTTGTGTTCGGCAAGTCAAACCGAAACATTTCCTGTTCCCAGCGGGATGCAACATCCACTGAAAATCCTGTACCAATTTCTCCATGTTCCTCTGTCATCGGAGCATCTACAGAGTCACGATATATTGTAACTGTACTCGAATTCATCCAAACCTTAGGTTGATTCTCACATCTTTGGATACATTCTCCTAGAATGTTAGTAGTTGTAATCCTTGATTCCATAATTGCTTGCTTATTTTTCTCGTTATATCGACAGTTTATCGATTTTCCTGCAAGATTAACTAAAAGTTCAGCACCCTCTAATGCATCAACTATACCTCGCCTGTCATTCCAATGAATATGTTTATCTTGTCTCGATATAATTAGTACATTAAATCCGAGTTCCTTAAAGCGTTTTTCGAAGTATGTCCCAATAAAACCTGTTCCACCAGCTAATACAACCTTCTTCATCATATTCACTCCCTCCATCAAACATTGTGTAACCATTCACAATTAGCTATAAAACACATCAAGTGTTACCATTTTCTGTTACCTATTTAATTGCATTTTCTACCTTTAGGTACATAGTCCCCAAACGACAAATATCCTCTAAAACCGCATTAGATAGGTATTTTACAGTAATAAATTAAATACTAAGAATATTTTACCATTTCGCAATAATTCCGATACGAGACCCCTTCATTTGTAGTATAATGATGGGGACAATACTGTAGGTGGAGACAAAATTGAAAATTGGAGTTACCGGCGGCTTCGAAAAAAATCCCCAGGAAAGGGGCTGAAGCTTGTGATTCCAATTGACAAGACCATTGAGCTAATGTTGATGTTCTCAACGCTTGTATTGTTAGTTGTGAACACCCGTGGGAAAAAGTAATCACCCTGTCTCTCATAAAGAATCAGGATAATTACCTTTTTCACCAAGAAAGGAAGTCGCCGCAGCCTACGCAATTGTCCGAGTCGTAAGTTGCACCTTACGACTCGCCCCTCTTAAACCACGACACTCCCAAAGTCAATTATACAGAATGGGATATGCCTCACACAACACTTTTTTGAAAAATACAAATTTTAACTATAAATATGTTAATATTTCTTTCCATACTTCTATTTTTTCTTCCAATGTCTTATTGTACCGTCCAGGAATAGGACTTGAAGAAGGTAGTTTAATTACTGGTAGGTTAGACAAATCCTCAGATGAAAAGTATTTATTCAGCGTTTGATATGACTTCGTCCCATTACAAGCAATTAATTGCAAGGATGGATAGCTACTCAATAAGGCTGGTAGATCATTTGTTACTTCCTCCCGAATGGAAGAATCTAGGCTACCATCTCGAATACAAGATCCAATCGTATCCCAAAGCGCAATGTTATGCTTTTTTAGTATATCAATTTTATCCTCATAGTTTTCTACAGGTTGTTGTTCAAGAACTCCAGATAAAATATGCCAAAAATGATTTCGTGGGTTTCCGTAATACTCTTTGTTTTCCAACGAGAGCACACTAGGCATCGAACCTAAAATTAATACTTTAGACTGTTCTGTGATGACTGGAGGTAGACCGATTATTCTTTCTGTCAATGACTATACTTCTCCTTTACAAAATAAAAGTGCACCATTACGCTGTTCTTCATTTTTCCAAAGCTTTAGCTGATCGATTACAGCTAAAGTAAACTCTGGAAATGCAGTCCCTTTTGCAGTAATTATATTCCCTTGAATCTCTACCCGATTTCCAGTATATTCTGCCCCTTCGAAAACATGCTTAAAACTGTCATATGTATTTGGTGTACATGTGAATTCTTTTCCCTTTAGCAAACCAGCCTTGCCTAGTAAAGTTGCTGAAGCACATATGGAGGAAATCGGCTTGTTGAGGGAATTAGCTTGTTGAAGAAATTGTTGTATACGAGTATCCTCTAAAACTTCTGCAAACCCATCGCCACCAGAAATTAAAACGATGTCATAATCATTTGGATTCGCATCAGCAATCTCTATCCCTGCCATTGTTTGGATTCCTCCAAGACTTTCCACTGGTTCGCCATCTATCGTTGCAGTTGTAACAGAAGCCTTTCCAAGCTTTCTCAAAAAAAATAATGTATGAGCAATTTCAAAATCAGCATACAATGGATAAGCAAAAAATAAAACCTTTGTCATTAGTATCCCCCTATTCTTTCACCAGATAATGAAGCCATACACTGCCACCTTCTGTCTTCTTCACATCAAGTAATTCTAGTTTTACTACATCCTCCAGACGTTTTATTTCCTCACCGTCAAATATGGATGGGGTATCCGATCCACCGATGGCTAGAGGTGCTAGCGTCAAGCTTATCTCGTCAATCAATCCCTGACGTAAAAACGCACCATTGATTCCTGCTCCTCCACTTAATCCTAATTTTCTAAAGCCCATATCAAATAACTTTTCTAAGGCAAGAGCTAGATTAATATGTTCTCCACTACCGGCTTGAATATAGGAGATACCCTTATCTTCAAGCTGCTCTAGGTACTCTTTTGAAATATTTTCCTTCGTAACAACTAGTAAGCCTTCCGTCTGGTACCAATTAATTCTTCCTCGTCCATCAAATACAATATAAGCGCGCGATTTTTGGGGTTCATAAAGTGGCTTGTCTAGTTCTACCCAATGGTCACCAAAAACCATTAACGTCTCACTTCCTGAAATTAAACCATCACAGTCTAATTCATCATACAGACGGTTTGTTAGTTCATGTGCCTCTCCATCTATTTCCGCTGCGGTCCACTCTGTCACATTACGACCTCTAGCAGTTGTTGTTTTCCCATCTACTGATGAGAAAATGTTCAATATCACTGTAGGACGATTCATCGAATCCCTCCTTTTATAATAATTCAAATTATATAGGAAATATTCTGTATTTTAAACAAATACATATGCTTAGGCGGAAAACCAATCATTATTAGCTTAATCGAATAGACTATTTTACTAAGGAGGTGTAAGCATATAGAAACAATACCATTTCTTTTAGCAGGTCCTATCGTAAGGCGTGTCGATGCAAACAACGTATATATATGGCTTACAACGAGTAAGTATGTACAACCTGATGCATTATTTTATGAAGTACAAATTGAAGAAGAAACGAAAAACTATAACTATATACCTATTGAAACTTTTACCGAATCTAATATGATTCAAGTTGGAAAACATTGTTATACGTATTTACTTCATATTTCTCCTTCAAGAAGTCAATTTCCTCTAGACTGCTTCATTGCATATAACGTTAGCTTTTCCACTAGATATGAACAGTTCAATTTTGCTGATCTCGACTTATTAAACAAGGATAACCCTCATCATATTACGTATGGTGAACTTGAATATCCAACGTTCCTCATTCAAGATGAAACACCTTCAACCATTTTGTATGGCTCGTGTCGAAAGCCGCACGGGAAAAATGAAAGTGTTATTGGGGAATCTGATGACTATATTAATCAGCATGCAACAAATCTCCAAGAAAGGCCAAATGGCTTGTTCTTAATGGGAGACCAGATATATGCAGACGATGTCGCAGACCCTTTATTTTATAAATTAACAACTTTAGCTCATGAGATTATTGGTGAAAAACAGAAGCAGCTCCAAAATATCGAACCACGCCTACAAATGTCTCCTTTTAGGAACAGTATTGAGCAGCTTAATGGCCGTCAATTCGTCATGGAGAATTTCGCAAAGTTCACCTCCCATCATGCAAGCAATCATCTAATTCGATTTCAAGAATATGTAACCATGTACTTAATGACCTTAGGTCCTGCCCTTTGGGAGAATGCTAGCAACCCCTTTCCTTCCTTCGAAGAGTTAATAGAAAGTGGGGCATATTATCTTTTTTATTCCAAGAAAAGAAAAAGAAAGCATCGGAAAGAAATAAAAAAACTAAAGAAGCGCTACGAAGATCAAGTAAAAGAGATAACCAATTTCATTCCATCTTTACCAGCCATGCGCAGAGTATTAGCCAATACCCCCACTTATATGATATTTGATGATCATGATATTACAGATGATTGGAATATTTCACAGGAATGGATGGATAATGTTTATCAATCCAAGCTAGGAAAACATGTCGTTACGAACGCCTTATCTGCCTACTGGCTGTTCCAGGGGTGGGGTAATGATCCGGTCGCTATGAAACCCAAACTTACCAACTTTTCTTCCCAATTTCACTATCATATAAAATATTCTTGCTTTACAGATCAATGGACCGATTATCTCCCAACTATTAGGTCATGGTGTTTTATGACGCCAACAACACCGCAAGCAATATTCCTTGATATTAGAACGATGAGAGAATTTGATTATCACCCAAAACCACTACGAGTCGGATCTATACTTCATGAAGGAAAAACAGCTCCACAATTAATTGGTAATAATGGTTGGAATATAGTAACACAAACGTTGGTTAATAGTAATTGGAAATCAAAAAATCCTTTAATCATTGTTTCGCCAACTCCAGTTTATGGAATAGGTATTATAGAATCATTTCTTAATCGCTTTGTCTATCCATTAAGGGCTATTGGACTCCCTGTTCGCTATGCACTAGACTTTGAAGCATGGAAGTATAATGCAAAAGGTTTTAATATTCTCATTCAACATTTAATGAAATGGAATCCTAATCCATGCATCATCCTATCAGGTGACGTTCATTATGCCAATTCTGTCAGATCCAATCTATATATACAACGAAAGAAACAACTCACACTCCACCAATTCACGAGTAGCCCTATTCACAATATGAGTTTTTCTGGTATCTGGGGGCAGCTATTAAAGTTAGTGGTTGCTTTTAATTCATTCACTAGAAAAAGGAAGACCATTACTCGGTATTATGACAAGGAGAAAAACCTAACTATCGGTAAGGTTACAGAGGATAAGAAAAAGATACTTTCTTGGTATGAAGACATTAACTATTTGTCTTCAGTAAACGGCAAAATCATGCACAATCAAAATAATATTGGTCTGTTGACCATTACAAAAAACTATTTACAAAATAAACTGCTCAAGAGAAGAAGTGTGGTCAGCTATAAGAAAACCGATATGAATAGGGAATAATATAAAAAGACTATAAAAAAGGAGAGATTCCATATATAGAAATCTCTCCTTTTTTTAATAGTAACCAATGGTTGAATATGCTACTAAACTTATGATAATGATGATAAGTAGTATTCCATACAATGCTACTCCAATAATACTCGTTACTCTACCAGCAATCGCTAGTCCTCTACCACCTTGACCAGTTACTGCTATCTCTTTCAAACTACTACTAGCTAAGACAAGTCCAATAATCCCAAGAATAAGTCCAATATAAGGTATAATAAGTGATAAAATTCCCAACACCAATGCAGCAATTGCCTTACCGTTAGTTTCCTGTTGCACCATAATTCCCCCTTTTACGACAATTTATGTATATACATATTAAAATATCAAATAATCCCCATAATGTATAGAAGAATTTATATTTCGCCTCTATTTCATTTTTATCTTCAATCAAGTATACTTCTCTAAAGAATGAATTATGTCTATATAATTTGGGGGGCTTTTATGAAACCAATATTAATACTCGCATCCACTTCACCTAGACGACGAGAACTATTAGAACTGGCAAATATCCCATTTTCAATACGAAAACAGGATGTAGATGAATCAGTCATAATTGCAGACGATCCCGCTCAAACTGCCTTGGAATTATCGATTTATAAAGCAAAACATGTTCCGTTTAATGCTATGAATGAAGTTATACTAACGGCAGATACTGTCGTTGCCTATAAAGGGCAGATTTATGGAAAACCAGTTACTAGCGAAGAGGCTTTCGACATGCTTTCCAATTTAAGCGGTGACGTACATGAGGTGTATACTGGTGTCACGATATGCTCCAAAGAGAAGGAAGTTTCCTTGGTTGAAAAGACCTTGGTTGAGTTTTGGCCGCTGTCAGATGATGATATAAACGATTATATTGCAACCGGAGACGTATATGATAAAGCTGGGGCATACGGAATTCAAAGTAAAGGTGCAACCCTTGTAAAGAAAATCAATGGTGACTATTACAATGTTGTTGGATTGCCAATTTCACGCGTTGTTCGAGAACTTAAGCAATTTAATATAAAGGCTGTCTCAGAAAGAGATTAACTCTTTCTTCCGACAGCCTTTTATTATTTCAAATTCACTAAGACATTAAAGACGAAAGACGCAATCCCTATTACGACTACGATACTACCAATGGAAACTGCAACAACAACTCCTGGATTACCTAAGATTAATAGAGTTAGCCCACCCATCATCACTGGCAATCCTAAGTTATGTAGCCAAAAGTGGATCTTGGCTGCTGCCGTTTGTTCTAGGTTTGGGTATAATTTATAGATAATACCAGCAACCACAAGTGACATCCATCCCAACAAATTAATATGTACATGCACTCCCGTTAGCGCATAATTATGCGCGATCGACATATACAGCCCTAACAGCACGCCAATCATAAAGTAAATGACCGAGATTTTAATTAATACATTCCCCATAAGTCTACCTCCTTTTTTTGATATATATGAACTGGATATGAAGATAAGACTATGAAGTTGGAAAATTATTACTCTAAAAAAGGTCTAAAGTAATACATAATATTGACGCCTATTTGTATTTTTGTTGTAAGATACTTTTGATTGATAAATAAAGGAAGGTGAGTACCAAAATTGCTTAGAAATGAACAAGATATATTGCAGGCAATCCAATCGGATGAAAAAATGATGAATATAATTCATGCTGCCCAAACTCTCGAACTAGAAGACTGGTGGATTTGTGCTGGATTTGTTCGTTCAAAAATTTGGGATGTGTTACACGGCTTTGAACAACCAACCCCAATTGATGATGTGGATGTTGTTTATTTTGATTCTTCCAATTTAGATGAATCAATAGAGAAGGAACACGAACGAAGGCTTCAACAGTTACTTCCAGCTGTTCCTTGGTCCGTAAAAAACGAAGCACGAATGCATCTCATTAATAAGTTGGAGCCATACACTAGCACAGTCGATGCCATTTCCAAATTCCCCGAGACAGTTACGGCATTAGGGGTTAAGTTAAACGAAGATGGAAACCTCCTTTTGACATCACCTCATGGTCTAGAAGATGTATTAAACTTAACGGTTCGTCCAACACCATTCTTTAATGTCTCTGAAGAACGATTAAAAATATATACGGAGCGCTTAAGAAAGAAACGGTGGAAGGACAGATGGTATCGAGTTACTTATTTAGTAGACTAGGAGATTTTTCACTCGTAATATTGCTACGATCCCATGGGCATATGTATGAAAAAAATGCTCCCCTTAAAATAAAGGGGAACATTTTTTTGCTAATATAATCTTACTCTGCAGGTTCAAAATCTTCCAGAGAATCTTCTTCCATATATGTCGGCACCGCTAGCCCAATCTTAGCACCTTCAAAGTTTGGTCCTAAATCTACAAATTCACCTTCATATTCTTCATATAAATGACCATGTGTGGTAGGCACCCATGGAGAAAGTGTAGCATCAGCTTCCCCATTGGAAATTGATTCAAATAAAACAGCAGGATCTAGTGGCGTAAATGTCACATCAAATCCTTGTTGTTCCAATACAATTCTAGCAACGTTACCTGTGAATAACATATCATCCCATGGCGTCGCTACTAATTCTATTGGCTTACCATCTACTGGATCTACTCCTTCTGTCCATGATGCAACGGCTTCTGGATTATCATCCACCCATTGCTGTGCTACCTCAGCAATTTCTAAGCCTTCTTCATTAGCAGTAAATAAAGCAGCTTCTATTTCCGGCACTTCAAAGTTGAAGCGGTCAAGAATTGTGTATGCATTTGGTAACTCATCTTCAACGCCTTTTTTTATAATTGTAGCAGCATGTTGCTCCTGTCCAAAGACACCTATAGGATCTTCTAGATACTTTAGATCCCATTTAGCAAACATATAATGAGGAGACCAAGCCGTAATCATGATGGGCTCTTCATTTTTATAAGCTTTATCTAAAGCGGATAACATAGCTCCTGTAGACGATGTTTGTTGTTCCCATCCAGCTAGACTTTCATACTCTTCTATGGCCTGGTTATTCAGTTCTGTTTGACCAGCACCGGGCTCAAGACCAGTAATTGTGAAATCCATTTGTTCACTAACGCTTTGATCCTCATCTTGTCCACAACCAGCTATGAAAAGGGATAAAGAGACACCCGCGATAATCCCTAACTTTTTCCATTTAAACATGTAATACACTCCTTCAGTTTCTTTTGCTACTTCATGTAGCTCTTTCTAAAGTTGTCTTTACGTTTTCTATACCAGTTAGATAAACGGTAATAATATATAATTAGAAAGCCTATAATAACAAAACCTTCTTAAAGTTTAATTCTTTTTCGGGTTTCACTCAAACAGCACATACAATGATTATTTTCTATTTAGTACGTACAGATAATATTAAACAAACTGAACATATGTATTACTTATAAATACTCCACAATACTGATAAATACTTTAATTTCTCTAAATTTCTGCTAATCAGTGTACATTATTGTAAGATTTAGGAAGAATAATATTCTATATTGGTAAAGTTATCCAATATAAAAGCACCCAATAATTTAGATGAACTCTAAATTAAAAGGTGCTTATCATGATATAATAAATATTATAGATGTATTCACATAATGCTAATCTTCAAGATACCAATTTTCATCAAAATCCAGCTTTAAAGCTTTCCCTAAACATACTCCAAATCGGATAAATCCACTTCCTCGTGCAGTAATAATATTACCATCTTGAACGACGACTCTCTCAGAGTAATTTTCCGTTTCAAAGACTCCTATTTCACCCAATTTCTCAAAAGGTAGCCCAACAGTATACTTTCTCCCCTTTAACAAACCAGCTCTAGCAAGTAAGTATGGTGAACTGGAAATGCTTGCGATAATCGTTTGCTCTGTTCCAACATATTTTATAAAATTAAAGAGATCTTGTTCATGTATCAGTGTTCCTATGTCCATACATCCTGGTATTAATAGACTATCAATCTCATGCTTGCACACATCATGAATGGTAGTGTCTGGGAAACAAGTTAATCCTGATTCCCCTTTAATTGGCTGGTCATTTAAGCCGACTGTAACAATTGGCTTATTGCCTTGCATCAGTATCAATAAAGCTACACTTAACTCATACTCACTAAATTGTGGATATAATAATACTGCTGTTTTCTTCATAACATTCTCCCGACTAATCCATACAATTATATTCGCATTGTCAAAGACTCCGACGATATATATTCTTACTATAATTATTCCTCGGATGTGACGAGTGACTACTGAATTGTTTGATCAATAAATTGCTGTAATCGTGTTTGAAATTCCTCCGTTGCAATGGAGTATGCTTTCGTATGTCCTGCATTAGGTACAATCCAAAGCTCCTTTTCCCCACCTGCTGCTTCGTATAACTCATAAGCCATTTCTGTAGGAACTAACTCATCGGCATCACCATGAATAATAAATAATGGACGCGTATTGTTCTTAACCTGTTCAATAGCCGAGGCTTCTCCAAAGAAGTACCCCGCACGAACTTTCGTAATTACACTAGTTATATCTAAAATTGGAAATGCAGGTAGATGATAGAGGTGCTTTAGTTGATGTCTTAATTCTTCTTTCACCGTCGTATACCCACTATCCGCAATAATTCCTTTTACTTCACTAGGTAATTCTTCCCCACTAGTCATCAGCACAAGTGAAGCACCCATCGAGTTTCCGTGTAGTAAAATTTGCTCCGCACCATGCTGTTCGATTAGTAAATCAATCCATTTTACATAGTCCTTTCGATCATGCCATCCATAGCCAATATAATCTCCTTCACTTTCACCATGACCACGTGAATCAGGCATTAGCACATCAAAACCTTGATCATAATAGAACTTTACTAAGTCATCCATATGATTCCGGTCACCGCGATAGCCATGTGCAAGAATGACTACCTTGCCTGAATTTAACTCATTTTCTAAAAATCCCGCCTTCAACAGCAAATCATCGTATGAGGTGATTTCAAGAATTTCTTGTTCTTGATCGGCATACCACTTTTCCGCTTCCTCTAGTATCGTTAAGGCTGTCTCACTTGCTACTGCGTTCGCACTTTCTGGTTCACTATGTAACTCCACTTCCGTACCGCGTTTAATGCCTTCACTATAAAAATAATTACCTGCAACTAATAAACCAATAACTACTATCCCAATAATACTTCCAAATATTATTCTAATTTTTCTCTTCAACGAACTTCCCCCTGGTTGCAATCAGTAGATTTACTTTTCTAACAATTTTACCATGAAGTAGGGATTTCTCCCTAATATTTTGGAGAAATCCCATTATAACTTAGAGCCATTCTAAGAACTCTATACGGTTTCCAAAAGGGTCATCCATATAAAACCGATTCGCACCTGGTAAATTATTATCAACGTGATATTCTGCTTTTTTCGAGTCTAGATATATCTTCAAGCTTTCAATATTTTTCACTCGAAATGCAGGGTGAGCTTTTTTAGCAGGTAGAAATACATCTTCTACTCCAATATGGATATGGATAACACCGTCTGAGAACCAAACTCCCCCCCGTTTCTTTAAGTTTTCCGGTTTTTCGACCTCATGAAACCCTAGGAGTTCTTGATAAAATGCTCTTGCCTGATTCTCTCCACCTTTAGGACAAGCTAACTGCACATGATCGAACTGTTCAAATTTAAATCCCATCTAAACCCCTCCCTTATTTCTTAATCATAACTGTTCTTTTACAAAAATTATAATATTAAAAAATAATACAATTCATTAACATTTAGTTATACCTTATTATGATAGAATTTATATAGAAAACAAATGAAAGGTAGGCAACCATTTGAACTATATAGCATACAAAAAAGAAAATGCAGCACTTATGGTTTTTCTACATGGTGGAGGAGTTAGTAGTTGGATGTGGGATGAACAGGTTAAGTATTTTATCTCAACTTATCACTGCATCGTTCCAGATTTACCTGGTCATGGTTCTAGTAGAAATGAACTATTTTCGATACGTTCAACGGCAGAAAAAGTCATCCAATTAATTGATGAGAGAAAAAAAGGTAGACCTGTAATTGTGATTGGATTTTCATTAGGTGCACAAGTTCTTGTACAGATTTTAAGTATGCAAACCGAACTCATTGATTTTGCAATAATAAATAGCGCTTTAACAAAACCAATGAACCTTGGAGCGAAATTGCTTACACCTCTATTTAAATTATCATTTCCACTAGTGAAGATGCGTTCGTTCGCAAAACTTCAGGCAAAAGTGTTATATATTAACGATCAGCAATTTGACATGTACTACAAGGAAACTACAGAAACTACATTAGAGACATTTATGAAAGTAATGAAAGAGAACATGTCATTTGCAATTCCTAGTCGGTATAACGCAGCTAAAACAAAGATTCTCGTCACCGTTGGGGAAAAGGAAAAGAACATCATGAAGAAATCAGCAATGGATTTAGTCCACGCTAACCCTAATAGTACCGGAATCATTATTCCGAAGATTGGTCATGGTATCTCCATAGCTAACCCTGCTTATTTTAATACGATAGTAGAACAGTGGATAACAGAAGGAGTTCTACCTAGGGAAGTAAAAATCATACCAAATCAAAAATGACCAGTCTCCCGTAGGAAACTGGTCGTCTCATTTTAATAATCAGCAGCCACAAATGCCGTATTTGTAATAAAAAGTTTTAAACCACCACTTCACAAAGTGGGTGTTTGCAGAAACCTTCTTGCCTTCCGCTACGCAATGACGGCTCGACATTAGAGTCTCAATGTAAAACTCCCTATTATCTATTTAGAGGTTAAAACTTAGTAAAATACGTACATCGTAGCTTGTAATCTTATATTACTATGTTCACTATCAAATATCAATGTCAATGTCATCCAGTTATGGAAAATGAGCTAATAATCCTAGTATGTTTAAAAGATTAATTCATATACTTCTCGCAACTGTTGGACACGCGTGTCATCTTGAACATTTTCCGCATAATTAATCTCTCGTTCAAGTATTTGGTTTAAGTACTGCATTTCTTTATCATCTAGATCCTCAACAAATTCTCTTTCATTTTGGTATGTTTTGTTTTTGAGCTTTTTATAAATAGACATACTCAACTTGTCATCGTCATAATTCGATAATGACTCACGTAAATACTGTAATGTACGGTCGATTGTACTCACCCACTTAGTTAAATCTTTGTATTCTTCTTTTTAGCCCGATCTTCCAACACAGACTTAGGTCGGTGATTTGCCTTTTCTTCCGTTAAACCCTGTGGATTAACACTTGATGTAACACGCTTTTTACTCCAGTTATCACTTTTTTCTGGCATGATAGATACACCTCCATTAGGTAGTATTTCAAAAATGGATGTATTTATCCTGTTGAAATTAGGAATTTTAGGTAGAGTAAAGCACGGAAGTTAGTTAGGTTCATGTTAACTGGTTTGGGTTCATGTACTTTGGTTCGGGCTCATGTCTATCTGGTTCTGGCTCATGTACTTTCGTTCGGGTGCATGTCTATCTGGTTTGGGCACATGTTCTTTGATTTGGGCTCATGTCCAACAACATAAAAAAGAGCACAGCCAACGACCATGCTCCATCCAATATTTATTCCTCACCTAATCCTTCATACTCATCACGTAACTCTCGTTTCAACACTTTTCCACTTGGGTTCTTCGGAAGGGAGTCCGCAAATGCTACATACTTAGGTACTTTAAATTTAGATAGTTTCTCCCGACAATATTCAACAACTACATCTTCCGTTATATCGGCATCCTCTTTCGGAACAATAATTGCTGTTACAGCCTCTATCCAATACTTATCCGGTATTCCAATAACTGCTACTTCAGAAACTCCTTCCAACTGATAAATCGTTTCCTCAACTTCACGACTGGAAACATTGACACCACCTGTATTAATCATATCTTTCTTCCGATCAACAATAGTAATAAAGCCCTCTTCATCCATTACCCCGAGGTCCCCACTATGGAACCAACCGCCACGAAAAGCTTCGGCAGTTTTTTCAGGGTCATGTAAATAGCCCTTCATGGCATGTGGGGTGCGGTGAACAATTTCACCGATTTCACCACGTGGAACCTCTTGGTCATTTTCGTCTACAATTCGAGTCTGCATATTCAAGGAAGGTTTCCCCGCCGAACCAAGCTTACGCAACTGATCCTCTGGTTGCAAAGAAGTTGCCAATGGAGCCACCTCGGTTTGCCCATAAAAATTCCAGAAACGAGCATTTGGCAGACGTACAGACAATTCTTTTAAGATTTCCCGAGGCATAATTGCTGCACCATAATAACACTTTTCTAAAGTTGATAAATCTCTTGAGTCAAACTCAGGATGTCTTAGTAACGCAATCCATACCGTCGGAGGACAGAATAGTTGTGTAGCCCCCTCTTTTTCTATGGTACTTAAAATAACCTCGGGGCTTGCTCCATCTAAAATGATTCCACTAGAACCTAGATATATACTAGGTCCCAAGAAGCAATGGAGTTGTGCACTATGATACATTGGTAAGGCATGAATCAGCACATCTCCTTCTGCCATATTTCCGTCGACAATGCAGCTCACATACTCATTTATAATGCTTTTATGCGTCAGCATTACACCTTTTGGTCTAGATTCCGTTCCACTTGTGTATAGCACATGAGCTAAGTCATCATCGGACAAATCCGCATCCACAAAATCCGTTGGTTGTTCATCACGGATGTCACGTAAAGGAGTCCATTCCTCTAATCTTCCGTCCAATAGATCTCCTTCATCGATATCCATAATAAATCGAAAATTAATATCCAGGCCATAAGAAGCCTGTTCGAGTACCGGTGCATATTCTTCTGAAGCTATTAATCCACAGGCTCTAGCATGCCTCAAAATAAATGCAACATCATCCTTAGTCAGCATATAGTTGATTGGTATCATGACTGCGCCAATCCTTGCAAGAGCAAAGTTCACAATAACAAAGTCTAAGCTATTCTTAGACATGACCGTTATCATATCACCCTTTTTCATCCCTCTTACCCGAAAAGCATGTGCGGTTTGGTTCACTAAACCATCCAACTCTTCATAGTTTAACCGCCTATCACGATAGGCAAGGGCAAATTTCTCCGGTGCTCTCTCCCTTGTTCTTGCCAATAAATCTCCCAGTGTATTTCTCCTAGCACGTTCTAACATTTGTTCAAGTCCATCAAGTACATTTGAATCAGTGTTCATCCCTAACAACCCCTCCAAATAATTTGATGACTGTTATGTATATAAAATTCTATCTATTATTTTAATTCAGATAATTCAGCAAGGCAATATACTCTACAAAACTTCATGTTATTCGCCTAATTTCGACCGAACAAGTCTTCATCAACAGCCGAGGTACCTTTCCTTAAATTCGTGTAAAGGAATAACGTACTAATCATAATCATCCCATAAAACCATATGGAACGGTACCAAACAAATTTTAATTCCATCCAAAAACTCATTCCACCTTCTTCTGATGGTAAAAGAGAATAAAGTGAAACTTCTATATAGAACATAATAAGGAAGAATACAAATATAGAAATAAATATAACCCATTTTATAAGTTTTACATTCATAAAGACTCTCCTTCTTGTATAGTTCATTTAATTATTATAACAAACTGATTATGGATTACTATATAGACTTAATACACTATAAAGAATACGACTTCATATAAAAAAGAATGCTAAATCCTATTCAAGATTCAACATTCTATTCATTATACTAATTATGTTTCACTACAAAGAAGATTCTAAGATAACCTCTGTATTACTTATCAAATACCACCCTCGTATTACTAAACATATCATGTAACCCTTGCTTCTGATCTGTAAACCCAACGACGATGTACAGAAGCATTAGAAAGGAAAATACACGATAAATAAACCTGCCCACCACTTCTCTGAACAGTATGTCGCTCCATCTTAGTGGTTGCTCATCTTCACGAATGACTCGAATGCCGAGGATCATTTTTCCTAAAGTTTGCCCAAAGAACTTGGTCATCAATAAGAAGTAAGCAAAAAACACAATCGAACCTACTATCCCTGTAACTGTCCATAATCCAACGCTTATCGCAATGCCATCATTCACAAATTTGAACGGTGAAAGCAAAATACCATTCAAACTGGAGATAACCACAATATCAATCACATATGCCCAAAATCTCATCCAAAATCCGGCATAGCGCTGTTCGGAAACAGGGGTAGCATTCTCATAACCCACACTTGTCTCACTCATATTTGGCCCTCCTTAATTGGAATATAGATACATTGCTCTAGGTGTATTGGACTCCTGAACAATCTCTAGCATATTCACTAATTCATCGTCTTTACCAAATATACTCTGGACAGACATCCCTAAAAATTGTTCAAATCCAAGGGAGTTATTATATTTCACTACTTGGGCATTAGCTAACTCTAAGTCTTCTTTCAACATAGCAATGGTATCTTCTAATGTACCAAGCTCATCGACTAGTCCATTTTCTTTGGCCTGATTACCAGTATAAACTCTGCCATCGGCTAGCTCGCGAACTTTCCCTTCAGCCATTCCTCGTCCATCTACGATAACTTGGACAAATTCAGCATACATATCATCAATCATCGTTTGAAGAAGTTCACGCTCTTCATCCGTCATTTCACGGAAAGTAGACATGATGTCTTTGTACTCACCACTTTTGATTGTGTTGACTTCAATGCCTAAATTATCCGCTAAGCCAGATAAATCATACCCCTGCATAATAACACCAATCGAGCCGGTTAGTGTAGCTGGGTGAGCAACGATTTTGTCAGCCGGAGCAGAAATATAATACCCACCTGATGCAGCAGTATTACCCATTGATACGTATATAGGCTTTTCATATTCTTCTTGAACTGCAATAATTTTATCGTGGATTTCGGCACTTTCTACCACACCACCACCTGGTGTATTCACTCGTAGAATAATCCCATCTACACTAGGATCACTACCAGCTTCCTCTATCATTTCTAGAAATGTTCTATGGTTATACGAAGTTGTATTTAGAAGTGAACTAGGAGCAGTATCTTGAATTACACCATCTAAATGTAAAACAACTATTTTACCATTAGCACCTTCCTCGATGACCTCTTCTTGAAACTTGCTCTCTGGAAAAGCAAATAGTTGCTCAAAGTTAGTACTTGCAACACTCGTCATGAGTTGAAATCCTGATGAAAGGACAAATAATACGACTGCGGCAAGTAGCGCAAACCAGCGTTTCTTGTTCATGAAAAATCCTCCTGTTTTACCAAAAATATGTACAGTAAAAAGGATACACTATTTGTGTCGCGATATCTAACTATTAGTGTTTATTTACATTGAATTATAAGATAGCAAAAAGGAAGATACCCCTTCTGAGGTAATATCTTCCTTTTGAATTAGAGATATAGTCTTGTAGGCTTTTTCGTCTTTGTTCGCTTTACTTTAGGAGGATAATAGCCCCGTTCAAAAATCCGACCCTTGGTGATACTACATTGATTCAGAAACAAATCAACCGAATCAACATCAAAAGTTTCAATAGCTTTTTGCATCACTTGTGCTGCTACTCGTGCATCCTCTAGAGCATTGTGGTGATTTAGTGAAAAGCCATGATGAGTTGCTAATGTATTCAACTTATGATTAGGCATATTTGGCCATACTCTTTTTGCTATATTTGCAGTACATAAGTAATCTAACTCTGGGTAAGATAGTCTATCTCGGTCCAGCGTCTGACGAATAACACTCATATCAAAACTTGCATTATGAGCAACAACGAGATTACCTGACAAATAGTTTTCTAATGTTGGCCATATCTCGGAAAATGTCATCGCATCCAACACATCATCCTCAACAATCCCATGTACTCGTATATTAAACGGGTTAAAATATGTTTCTGGGTTTATTAAACTATAATACTCATCGACGATTTCTGTCTCATTTGCAACTACTATTCCTACTGCACATGGACTATGGCGCTTTTCATTTGCTGTCTCAAAATCTATGGATACAAAGTTCATAATTGGACATTCCTTTATTAATAACGTTACTTTAATGATAACATGACAAGCTTTTATCTGTAACCAAAAAATGCTGCTGTACACTTTTACAGCAGCACCCCAATTTATAGCAAACCTACCATTTTCAATCCATGCAAGATCCCATCTTCATCAACAGATTTTGTTACATACTTAGCTGCTGCCTTGGCCTCTTCTTCTCCATTGCCCATTGCAACACTATTGGTTACTTTCGTTAACATTTCAACATCATTTAATCCATCACCGAAAGCATATATATTTTCTTTAGGAAGTTGTAATCTCTTCATAACTTGCTCAATTCCATTTGCTTTTGAGCCGCCCTTTGGTAACACATCAGTACTAACACGATGCCAACGGACAAAATCAAATTCCGGGAAAGCATCAATATATTGTTTTTCTTCTTCTTTGGTACAAAATAATAACGTTTGGAAAATAAGATTATCTTCATAGTAAGTAGGATTGTACGTAGGCAATCCTACTTTAAGTGTACTGATACTCTCGATAATATCGGGATGTTCTTCTACATTTGCGTTCATCCCATCAGGATCCATATATAAAACAGGATGGTCATTACCTAGAGCCTTTTCCGTCAGTTCTTTTAGCGCATCATACTGTAATGGATTCGCATAAATTTCTTCTCCCTCCACTACTACATACTGACCGTTATAGCTAACATATGTATCAATTCCTAATTCTTCACGAAGCTGTTGATACATGAAAGGTCCACGACCTGTTGCTATAGCTACGATGTGACCTTTTGTTTTTAGTTCTTGTATCGCTTTTTTCGTGGAGCCTGGTAACTCCTTGTTATGATCCAATAGCGTACCGTCTATATCGAAAAAAATAATGCTTTGTTGTGACATGTTGTTTTGTCTCCTTTTACATCCTATTCAAGCACTATATTTATTCTAACCATTGAAAAGCCTTACAAGTCAAATTAAACAAAATGAAACAAAAAGAGACCGGGACAAAAGTATTTCTATCAAAGGTAAAATCGAACATTGTTATAAGTGCACATAACACGCCCCGGAAATATACTGCGCTTTCCGTGGGCGGCTGGTGAGCCTCCTCAGAGCTAACGCTCTTGCGGGGTCTCACCTATGCCTATCCTCCCACAGGAGTCTCCGTATATTTCCGGGGCTAATGTAGTGTTTGTTCGTCTTTTACTACCCTTGCTTGAGTTATGTCCCAACCTCGTGTTAGTATTTCAATTTTTATTTTCTAATTCTTTAACTCTTTTCTCCAGTTTCTCTATTTTAGAATATGCTATTGATACTAAACCAAAAGCACCCGCAGCAACAGAAAATGCCAAAATTTCCAATACCCTTCCCCCTAACTAGTAATCTACAAAAACTTCTTGGATTTAAAATTTAATCCCAATTCTTCATCCGCTCAATCACATTCTTCTTAAACTTGGAAACTAGTGTCTCTTTTCCTTCTGAAGATTTCTGCTTTTGCCACTCATTATAACTGGCAATCGCTATTAAAATAGAACCAGCAATTAATAGATAACCCCACCAAGGAACATTACCCCAATATGGCCTAGTTTGCATGAACACGTTGAATAACAGCACACCTGCACCGACAAAGAAGAAGGATTTCATTTGGTAAACCATCCCTGCTACAAGTGAAGCCAGTGAAAGCACACCAACGATTAAAGCATCATATATCGTATTACTTGCGAGACCATCCTGAACTAGAAGTAATGCTACGATTACTAGTACTGCCCACTGAATATAATTGGTCAGTTCTTTATTATCCCTCATGACATAATTCCGAAGAACGATAACTACGGCAATCCAAGGTAATACATAAAACTCTCTTTCAAATAAGGCCGGTAATTCAACGTGTCCTAGTAATGCATAGTAGGGTTGTAGTGCCAAGACAAACGCTGCAAATGTTAGCCATGTGGACGAAATGTCTGCAACTCTCTTTCTATTCATCAATAAACCACCAACGATTAAGATACCAGGCAGAACTTTGAATGCTAGGTTATCAGTCAGAATAGTGAACTGATATAGATTGAAGAAAGCAATAAATGCAAATATGGTATACCAATCCAGTTTAAAATACTTGCCCTTCATCTGATAAAGAGTTTGATAGAGTACTCTTCCAATCGCTAGTAACACCACTCCAAAGGCTGCTTGAATATATGGCTCATACGCTAGCACAGTATCCCCATTACTGAAGTTCAACATGCCGGAATACATGTTAAATAACGGTATAGCCGAAAGAATATCCCATTTCATGCGGTGTAGTACGAATAGCACTAGTGCTCCATAAAGAATCGTTATGACAAACATCGATACATCATATGGATAACTCATTGTAAAGCCTAGAATTCCTATGCTCGAGAAAGGAACAAAATAGTAAAATATACGTTTTTTCCAAATTTCATTCCCTATCATCCAGCTAACAAATAGGAGAACACTGATGATTAAATACGTATAAACATAATCAATATTCCATTCGAACTTAGCTATTGCTAATTGTAATGTAACCCATAATATGGTCCATCCAGCATAGAAGAAGGTTTTTATTTGCCATTCTTTAGTTACAGCCCTCACTGTTACTGCGTATATCATCGTTGCAATTAGGAAGGCCCAAACTGCATCGGCTTCATTGAATAGAGCTGTTACGATTAAAGCAAATGGTAAGTAAATTTGCCCAATCCAATAAAATGCACTCCTAAGCAGTTGATCCTTCTTGCCAATCATCCATCCAACTACTAGGAAAAGAATAGTTCCCAACACAAATTCAACCCATTGGAATAAGGATGGCAGGTTTGCCACTTCATCATGAATGACATTTAGAATACTAAAGTAGAACAATAGCGCAATACTGCTTAAGACATACGGTATTGCCTTCCAACCTGTTCTCCGATAAAGTAAGAACGCCATTCCTATTCCACCAAGTGTAATCAACGCTCTTGTAGTTGGCTCCGACATAAAGCTCTGCAGAATGCCGAGCCCATAGAATAGTTGTGCAATATAAAAGCTACTTTCCGAGAAATTCGCTTTATTAATCGTCTTCCAAAGATAACTAACTGCTAAAACTGCTAAACTTCCATAAATAATCCCCTCTGCTTGGAATGGATCTATTCTAAAGAAATCATCTGGTTTCACAACATAGAAGTATAATACCGCAACTGCAAAACCTAGTGCTATAGGATGCAGCCAAGGGGCAATCTGAGCAAATTCCTTACGAGTTTCATACTTCGATATAATAATGGCTAAAGCAGCTAATAAAAATAGCATCACACTGAGCTCAAACTCCATAAATGTCACAAGGCCCACTAATAAGCCAATCAGCATCGCAAGACTACTAACATCACGAGTACTAGTCTTCAACGGTTTCCACAAGGATACGTTTAGTAAACAACCACCTACAATGTAGAATAGGAAAGCTAAAGTATATCCAGGTAAAATGATAGACTCATAATCAAACAATTGTTGCCCCAATAAAGTAAGCTGGTAAAGTGCACTTATGATGAAAATAGGACTTAAATAATTGAACAACTCGTTTTTAACTAGTGATGCCAAATAGGCAAAGTTCAAGGCAATAATGATATAAGCAATAAGTAAAACAAGCGACCCTTCACCCATTCGTAAAATAAGGCCCTCGAAACTGATATACAAAAAGGCTAAAGAAGAAACAACCGCACTTGTAATTTGGAATACTTTTTGTAACGTTCCCGCTTCCTTAACTAACTTCGGTAAAGCTAAGAATAGTACCCCCAATAGTGCATATGCAATTTCTCCAGCTCCTACTAGAATCGAGTTTTCTACTAATTGATAAGCACTATAAATAAGCATGGCTGTAAAAACAAAATGATACGATTTTTGATTCGTTACAAAAATCATAGAAAAATAGATTACAGCTGTTAATAGTAAGTTAAAGCTATACATTAACTCATTATCGTAAAATACAAGCGTGAGTAATGTGGACAAAATGAGATTGGCTTGAATAAAAGAAATAAATTCTTTCGTAAACTGCTTCAGCTTGGCATTTCCTTTAACCAACCGATAGCCAACAATTAACGCAGCATTGTATAGCATGATTCCTAGATAGAATCCATCAATTGGTAGATATAATGCTGCGATCAGTAGTCCGACAAACACACTCAAAGCAACATAAGAAAACCATACAAAAAGTCGTGACGATAGCTTCATAGCAAAATAAGCATAAATTGGTAAGACCAATAATGTACCTAGCGCGCCATATAAAAACTTACCTTCACCAAATAAAGATAAATAGTTCCCAAATAATTCATAATAACCAGCGGAAACGACTATAATCGGGAGAAATAAACTACCCAGTACTAAAAATGCAAAAGCTGTTTTCGTTATATGTAATATACGACTGGTAAACCAAGCTAAACCGTAAAATAAGATTGCGACGGTAATAAATAATCCTGTTTTCGCCCAGGCACTAAGTGTATCCCAAGTACTTGTTGCAAAAACCAATCCCGCTAAAAGTAGTAATATTACTCCTAGGTTTAAGCCCCAAGTAATGTTCCTATCTCTAATTTGTTGATCAGATAATTTCTTTTTCGGTTGAATCACTGGTTTTGGCTGTACAACTTCTTTTTTAGGTTGCACTGGCTCTGGTTGAGGAGAAATCGTTACTTTTGGTTCGACCTTTGATACTTCCGGTTTCACAATTTCCTGCTTTATCTCGTTAACCCTAGGCGTATTTTTATAATACTTTGCATGTGCATTGACAATTTTGGCAGCTATATTCATATTAATGTAACGAGCCTTCACTAATTGATGAAGCTCTTCCCGTACAATTTCTCTTTTTTCTTCTGGACTAAGTTGTGGCATATCGCACCCACCTTTCACTATAATCATCATACCAATAACTACCATTATGTTCATTAATATTTTTAAATTTAAAGAAAATTACACCTTGACAGTTAGCTCACTACCATAACGTTTGTGCTCGCGTAGTATTAGGTTTATTTACATCATAGTTCAGGGAATTAGATAAGACGCATGTATTGTAGATATTACTAAGGTAGTTTGGAAATAATAAAGGAAATGAGCGGCTATCGTGCTGTATTACTTAGTACTATGCCGCTTTAATTTAGTAGTGCACCTGCTCCAATCTCCTTATTGTTATAGTTCGTTTTATATGGTAAAATGCTAAAAATTTAACAATTGTCAGGAGGACGTTAGATGAGATATGTTACACTCACCGAAGTATATAGCCATCGTATTGCTAAGAAGTATTTATCTCGTTCTGGGGTTGCTCACGCAATAACTTGTGCCTACCATGCGTTTGATTTAGCTAAAGAACGTAAAGTGTCGGTTGACCTTGCAACAAAATCAGCTTTACTTCACGATATGGGGCACTATACGTGGTATAAAAATGGCCGGTGGGATTATAACCTTTATAAACAAAATGACATTCATGCTATTAAAGGGGCAGAAAGAGCGCATAAATTATTGATACGCTTAGGTGAAAATCCCCAATATGCAAAAGACATAGCTTTTGCCATTCTATTTCATACCGATTCTTATATTAAAGATAGTTTTATTAAGCGTACACCGCTTCAAGAAATCACAAAGCTAGCTGACGAGATGGACGAAGAAACGGGTGGATTACATCATTACCGTAAAATTGACGAGGAGAAGGCAATCGCGCTGATTAAACGGCTAGATGAGATGATCGAGGAAGAAATAAAAGTAAACCCCTTGTAAAGGGGAATATGGCAAGTGGACTTAGCCACTTGTTCCCCCTATTCGTTATTCCTTATAAAGTTGTTTACTGCTTCTCTTGTTGGCATACCCGCCTGCGCTCCGATCTTAGTAACAGAGATTGCTGCAGCTGCATTGGCAAATCGCACTGCCTCTTCTTTTGTCGCTCCTCCCCCTAATTGAACAGCTAACGCGCCATTAAACGTATCACCTGCACCAGTTGTATCCTCAACAGCTACCTTGTAGGCTGGGATGGATAGTTCATTGCTTTCTTTATAAAAGGAAGATCCTAGAGAACCTTTCGTTATAATGAGTTTATCTTGAATCGTCTCCTTAGACACAGAGTGAAGCATTTCTTGAAATTCCACTTCATTAGGTGTAAGGACCGTTGCGCTTTTTAATACTTCTGCTGGTAAATCTTGATATGGAGCAGGGTTTATTATAACTGGAATATTAAACTCCTGAGCTATCTTTGAAACATACTGAACCGTTTCAAGTGGTATTTCCAATTGTAATAAAATCACATCACTGTTTTGAATGATTTCTATATGCCTCTCCACTAATTCAGGAGTTACAAAAGCATTTGCCCCAGGAGCAACAATTATCCGATTATCCTTTTCTGATAAAATAATTGTAGCCGTACCTGTAGCAATATATTCTACCACCGTTACTCCTTCCGTATGAATATTTTCTTCTCGTAAATGTTTTAATAGTTCAGTACCAAAAGTATCATTACCTACCGCTCCAATTAATTGAACTGTTGCTCCTAGCCTTGATGCTGCTACAGCTTGATTTGCACCCTTGCCTCCTGGAAAAGTGGCAAATTCCTTCCCGAGAACTGTCTCCCCTTTTTCTGGTACTCTATCCGTTGTTACCGTTAAATCCATATTAATGCTTCCAACAACCGCTACTTTCACCGATTTCATCATTCTATTCCCTCACCTTTTTTAAAAATTCAAGGATAAATGTAAAAAACTATAAAATATTTTACCGAACTTTGGTAAAATGTAATATAACTAATAATACTATATACCGAATTTCAGGAGGAACCTCCCTATGTGGTTTTGGATTATTTTTATCATCATATTATTAATTGTACTAGAAGAAGGGTTATATTATCTTTCCAATCGCCTTGCTTTTAATAAACAACCCAGAGAACAAGTAAATGATAACGTAGAAGAAAACCCTTCTGCAAGAAAACGTCGTCGTTTAAGAAGAAAGCATTAGGATTATCCTGATGTTTTTTTGTATATTTGAAAGGAGTGTAGCATATCGTGAATGATTATCAATTACTGCGAATTCCAGGCCCGACACCAATTCCACCCACGGTTCAGCAAGCGATGATGAAAACAATGATTGGGCATCGTGATCAAGAAACAAAGGAGTTATTACAACGTATCCAACCAGGGTTAAAGAGCATCTTTGGCACAAAGGAGGAAGTTGTAACCCTTGCTGGAAGTGGAACAGCTGGGCTTGAGGCAGCAGTTGTAAATACAGTTAGCCCTGAAGATGAAGTGCTAGTGGTCGTTACAGGTTCTTTCGGCGATCGTTTTGCAAAAATTTGTGAAGCCTACCATCTACAAGTTAAAAGAGTTGAATATGAGTGGGGAAAGGCACTTATTCCTGATGAAATTAAAACATATTTAACTAACAACCCTTCCATTAAAGCAGTTTTTGCAACCTATTGCGAAACTTCTACTGGTGTCCTCAATCCGATTCAGCAACTTACAAAAGCTGTTAAAGAAGTTTCAGATGCCCTAGTCATCGTCGATGGTGTTTCCTGTGTAGGCGCTGTAGAAACCAAACTTGACGAGTGGCAAATTGATGTCTGTGTGACGGGCTCACAAAAAGCACTTATGCTCCCACCTGGGCTCGTGTTTATTGCTGCAAGTAAAAAGGCATGGAATATAATCGAAAAAAACTATCAACCTCGCTTTTACTTAGATTTAAGAAAGTACCGATCTAGTATCCAACAAGACTCTACACCTTTCACTCCAGCTCTCTCCCTATTATTTGGACTCGAGCAATCACTGCAATTACTTCATTCAGAAGGACTTGAAACGGTCTACCAACGACATCAATTGATGAAAGATATGACACGGGCTGCGTTCCGTGCACTCGACATCCCATTATTAACAAATGACCAAGATGCTTCACCTACTGTTACCGCCATTAAGCCAGACGATTTTAAAGCCGATGTTTTGAGAAAAAAGTTAAAGCAGGATTTCGGTCTTGTTCTTGCTGGTGGTCAGAATCACCTAAAGGGAAATATTTTCCGAATCGGTCACATGGGTTACTGTACACCAGCCGATGTCCTACAGACCATTAGTTGTATCGAATTAGGACTCCAGCAAATTGGAAAGCAAATCAACCTTGGTGACGGTGTCAAAGCAGCACAAGTTACATATTTACAGGAGGGATCATCATGAGACAGTATCATGTACTTATCTCCGACCCATTAAGTGAGGATGGGATCCAGCCACTTAAAGAAGCATACAATATAAACATTACTCAGCCTTCCAATTGGAATTCTGAGGATTTACTTGAAAACATTCATGAATTTGATGCCCTCATTGTACGGAGTCAGACGCAAGTTAGCCGTGAAGTCATTGAACGAGCAACCAATCTAAAGATAATTGGTCGTGCAGGTGTTGGCGTTGATAATATCGATATGAACGCCGCTACGGAGCACGGAATAATTGTCGTTAATGCTCCAAATGGTAATACGAACTCAGCTGCAGAACATACGATGGCGATGCTCATGGCACTTTCACGAAAAATCCCACAGGCATATCTAGCGTTAAAGGAAAATAAATGGGATCGCAAACGCTATATCGGTGTAGAGCTAAAGGGCAAGACGCTTGGCATCATCGGACTAGGAAGAATTGGGGCAGAAGTTGCTTATCGAGCACGCGGTCAACGCATGAATATCATTGCCTACGATCCTTTCCTTACAAAAGAAAAAGCAGAAAAAATGGGGATTAAATACGGGAGTATCGATGATGTGTTAAAAGTTGCAGATTTTATCACAGTGCATACACCGCTACTAAAAGAAACAAAACATCTACTGAATAAAGAAGCCTTTCAAAAAGTGAAAACAGGGGTGCAAATTATTAATTGTGCTCGCGGTGGGATAATTGATGAAGATGCGCTCTATGAAGCAATCCTCTCAAAAAAAGTTGCTGGCGCTGCTTTAGATGTTTTTGAGGAGGAACCATTCTTACACCATAAGCTGCTCGAGCTGCCAGAAGTGATCGCTACGCCACACCTTGGAGCAAGCACGGTCGAAGCACAAGAAAATGTCGCCATAGATGTAAGTCATGATATAATCAGGTACTTTAACGATGACACGGTTAGAAATCCAGTCAACATGCCATCACTTGATAATGAAATACTTCAAAAGGTAGAACCATACTTTCTAGTTTCTGAGAAGCTTGGAGAATTTCTCATCTATTTAACAGATGAAGTGGTCGAAGAAGTTTCCATTACGTATGCAGGAGAGCTGATTAATAACGAATTATCCCCACTAAGTAGGAAAGTTATCAAAGGGATGTTGAAACGACATCTTGGTACCCATGTAAACGAAGTAAACGCCCTTTATCTTGCTGAAAAAAGAGGTATTCATATTCTTGAAAATAAAACGTATAAGAAAAAAGGATTCTCCAATCTCATCACCGTTACTTTCAAAACAAAATCAGGAACTCGTAGTGTTGCTGGAACATTACTTAGCGGATTAGGCCCAAGAATTGTAAAGGTCGATCATTATCGTGTCGATATAAAACCAGAAGGGCACATTATCGTCATTCATCACACGGATCAGCCGGGAGTTATCGGTAAAATGGGAAGCCTACTCGCTAAACATGACGTCAACATCGCAACGATGCAGGTTGACCGTTCTGATATTGGTGGGGACGCGATTATGATGCTAGCTGTTGATAAACATGTTAATGATGACGTACTACAGGAGCTTCTATCCCTAGTAGAGATTCATAGTGTGCGAGCTATCGACTTATAGAAGGGGTATGGAGATGCGTGTTTCTAAGATTAGTAGAAGGATGTTAATTATATTATGTATGTTGCTTATCGGGAGTACTTATCTGAAGTCAGCATCAGCCGCTATGGATCCAGAAGAAGTAAAACGGTTGAATGAAGAAGCACCTTACCAGCTTGTTGGAACAGTTATTGCAGATGAGTTTTATCAGGATATGACTAGAAATGATAAACATCCTGTCCAGTTGCGTAAAATGAAAATGGAAGTATCAGAAGTAATCAAGGCTCCTGATGATGTTTTCGACAACAACACTGTTGAGGTATATTATACGTACATTCCACTGTGGGATGTTGGAGAATATGTCGGTGGCAAAAGAATGGATATCGCTTTAGATGATGTTCTTACGATTTGGCTTGAAGAAGGCGACTATGGCTGGGAACCTGTTTTAGGTGGGGACTCTGTTGCTCATATTAATTATTCAGATGATCGTGAAGAACACATCCCAGAGCCTTTTTGGCATTCTATTTTACGTGGCCTTGATCATGTGATGAATATGAAGCTGGATATTTTTATTTTCGGTGGATTAGTACTTGTAATTACATGGGCAGTATTTCGTGGGTTGAGGAAAACTATATAAACGTAAAAAATCTAGCCTTCTTACGCAGAAAGCTAGATTTTTGCTTTATAGGCTATTAATAATCGGTACCAGCTCTACTAGTTTATCAATTTCATAGGTTGGTTGAATTTCTTTTGTCTTCTGGTTGTTCCGATTGATCCAGACATTTTTCATTCCAACTCGATTTGCCCCTAGTATATCTGTATTTAAATTATCTCCAACCATAATCGAATTACTTGTTGTTAAACCTGTCTCTTCCAGTAAATAGTTGAATAGACTTGGATCCGGTTTACCAATACCGAAGTCCCCAGAAATAAAGATCGTATCAAAATAAGCAAGTAATGCAGGAGTTAATTCAAGCTTTGTTTTCTGAAGGGATGGAGAGCCATTTGTTAGCATCACTAACTGATAGTTATCCTTTAACTGATTTAACACCGTAAACGTGTCCTCAAATACAAATGGATGCTGTTTTCGAAACGCCGGAAAGGCTTTTGCCAACTCATTTGATAGGTCATCATCACGAATGCCCAACGCCTCTAATCCTTCCCTCCAGACAATTCGTTGATAATCAGGAGCAATTTTATGTAATGCCTGAAAATCTTCCCCCTTATCTTCAAATGTCCCCCACAATCCCTCGAACGGGTTAATACCAATTTCCCGTGTGAAATCATAGGTTGAGTAAGTAGCATATTGTTTACGGGCCCACTCCCGAACTTTCTCCTTTAGTAAATCGCCATCAATTGAATATTTCTGTACAGCCAGTTCGACTGTTGCATGAAAAGCCGCTTCAATGCTTTTTTTATCGTTTAATAATGTATCGTCTAGGTCAAAAATAATACCCTTTAACATGAATGACACCTATTTACCGCTTTTTCCGAACTTCTCATAAAAAACGACTTCTTCTCGAGGCACATGCTTTTTGGGTTTCGGTGTCGTCGCTGGAAAACCTAGACCTAAAACGGCAACAATTCGTTGTTCATCCGGAATATTAATTAAGTTCCGTACATAACCCTCACGTTTTTGTGACTCCTCTGCATCTTCTGAATGATATACCGCACCGAAGGCAGAACCGAGTCCAAGCTCTACCGCTTCAAGCCAAATAAACGCACAAGCAAACGAAGCATCCTGAAGCCAATACTTACTCACATTCGGTTTACCAGTAACCACAATTCCTGCCTGCGCCTCCGTTAACCACTTCATATACGGTGTTGTTTCTGCCAATTTGTCCAGCATCACCCGGTCCTGAACAACGATTAGATTCTTTGATGGTAGATTATTACCTGTTGGTGCAAACAGCCCAGCATCCACTACTTGCTCTAATACCTCATCAGGAATTGGTTTACTTTCAAAACTAGTAATTTCACGTCGGTCTTGAATTGCTTTGAAAACGTCCATGTTATCTCCACCTTTCTTTTCTTTCATTCTAACATATTAGACTAGGCTGGAATGAAGACTTACCTAGTTGAGTAAACGGTTGATATGTCCATTCTTTTGGTTGATGTTACCCCAAAACAGTTGATGTTTCACACTATCGGTTGATACTCAATTGATTTCAGTTGATACATCTCAATATTTGGTTGATAAAACATTCATTTCGGTTGATATTCCGTAAAAATTGGTTGATACCTACTCCCGAACCAATCAAAATAAACGCCAAGGCAATCCCCTACCTCGGCGCTACTCCACAACACATTTAATAAACCTCATAATTCTGACCAGTTTGCGCGCCTTCTACACTTTTGCGGTAAGCTAAGGCTACACGGCTTGCTGGAACTGGGTCAAAACCAACAAAAAACTTCTCCAACTTCTCATAGGACTCTTTTACAATATTAGGACTTACACTATTAATTCGGATTCCTCTAGGCATTTCAATGGAAGAAGCTTTGACAAAAGCCTTCACACCGCCATTTGCCATTGCTGCTGAAGCTCCCATACGAATCGGATCATCCATCATGACTCCTGTAGTTAAGGTAAAGCTTCCCCCGTCATTCACATAGTCTAAACCTAGTAATACTAAGTTAACCTGACCTTTTAATTTGCTTTCTATTCCCCGCTCATTCAGTTCAGGAGTTAGTTCTGAGACGGAAGCAAAATTGGCGCCTCCAGCTGCATTCACAACTGCATCGACTTTTCCAATTTTCTCATACATATCTTTAATGCTTTGGATGGATGTGTTATCAACTGAAACATCTAGGCCATTTCTTCCGGCACGAATAATATCATGATGTGCTAAAGCCTTACAAATTTCACTTCCAATCGTTCCACTGGCACCAATTACTAATATCTTCATTGACATGTCTCCTTTTTGGAATTAAAAATCTCCATACTTTATTTCTATGAAGGACGGTGATTAAACTATTCCACTCCACTGTCAATAATGGAGAATGTTCTCTCGTTACAGTTAATCTCAGACATTGCACCATAGGGTAGTAAAAATTTCGGTTCCGTATGGCCAAAGTTAAGATTATATAGTACCGGCAGTTCCTCTAGACCATACTCACTTAGTACCTTTTTGATTTCCATTTTATACTCCTCAAAATATTTCTCATCTTTAGGCTTAGCAAAAATAATCCCGTTTATTTTGTCTAATATCCCCTGTGCAGCATAATTCCGCAACCAATAACCGATAGAACTTGGAACAGGCTTTTCTTCTGATGTTTCAAAGAATAGAATACTATTAATAAACTGCTCCTGTGTTGGCCAAATGCTAGTTCCTTTAGCAAACTCCAAGACTTCTATACAACCACCAATTAAGTGGCCACGAGCGATTCCGCTTCCCTGCAAAATCTCATATCCTTTATTCGGATTCATTATTCTCTTTCTATTTTTATTAGACTCTTCCCATGCAACAAACTCACTCGTCCATTCCGGAGCAGCGTTAACTTCGCCTAATGGTTCATTTGAGAAAAGTGTACGCTTGATCATTTCGATAGTATAAGGGTGCATCTCTACGTTCTCTGCAAAGTCTGTCATGATAGCCGGACCATAAAAGGATGAGATTCCTGCTTTTAAACAAAAGAGATGAGAAATAGTCGTATCCGAAAAACCCATAAATATCTTTGGGTGACTTCGTATTACCTCAAAATCAATATAAGGCAATAAACGGATACTATCGTCTCCTCCTATATTGGAGATAATCGCTTTTATATTTGGATCCCGAAATGCCTCCATTAAATCTGCTGCACGAGCTTCGGGGTTATTGTAAACGAAATCTGTTCCTTTTAGACTGTTAGGCATTGGAATTACATTCAACCCAAAGACTTCTTTTAACCGTTTAACTCCTTGGTCATAACGCCACCTGAGTTCCGGATCACCTGCACCACCCCAAGATAAGCTTACTGTTGCAACCGTATCACCCGGTTGCAATTTATTAGGCTTTTTAAGCATTATTTCATCCTCCTCTCTTCCTTAACATATTCTTCACTTATTACATTTTTTCCTTCTATTTGACTGCAAAATGTATAGTTAACCATTAGATTCAGAATCATCTATAAATAATTAATACAAATGATATAATAAGGCTAAGGACTTATACCTATTTGGAGGTGGGATAGTTGAATAGAAGTCCACTTAAAAAGGCCCTCCTAGATATAACACATTTATTAAAGATAAAAGAGTTGAATTTGCCTAAACAGGCAATTACTGAATTTGAAGAATTATATACTCGTTACATTTCCATTGGTGCTGGTAGCCTTTTTTCATATACGAGTGAGTATCCTTTATATATGTTTTTGAACTATATAATTGAGGAAAAAGGAGTGTTAATACACGGTTCTAATAATCCTAATATTAGAGAATTTGAACCTAAAAATAGCTCTTTATTTAATGGTACGCCGATTAAAGCCGTTTTTGCTTCTTCTGACGGCGTATGGTCTATTTTTTTCGCTGTTTTAAATAGAGATGGATATGATGGGTCGATTAGAAACCTCTGTTTAACCGTTACAACTAAAAAAGGTAAAAAACACTATTATTATTTTTCTACAAATAATAGTAATGTACTCAACCGCTGGGTTAATGGAACAATTTACATATTTCCAAAGTCTCCCTTTAAAAAAGGTGGTATTGGGGATGAATGGGTATGTGAGGATAGAATAAAACCACTAGCAAAATTATCTGTTACTCCAAATGATTTTCCTTTTATTGAAAAGGTTAGTATTCATAAAGATACAGATTCAGGTCTCAGAACAATATTGAAAGCTATAGTTGCAAAAAAATAAAACAGACGAATCCATCACGGTTCGTCTGTTTGTCTCCATCATATAGTTTATCCTTTAGCTCTTTTTGGCTGGTCATACTTGATAAACAATGTAATCACTAACCCAATTGCTGCTGTTATCCCAGCTACTGCAAATGCCATATTAACACCATGTATTGCTCCACTTAGTCCTTCTTCTGGAATGGCAGTTGATGTCATAATTGTGACGAGTAACGCTGTACCAATTGCTCCTGCCATCTGACGTAATGTATTATTCATTGCTGTACCATGTGGCAACATTTCATTGGAGAGTTGATTTAATCCAGCTGTTGTAACAGGCATCATTACCATCGCAATACCAAGCATTCGAAATCCATGCACGGTCGCTATATAAGTAAAAGTCGTTTCAGTCGTGAGAATGCTCAGCATGAATGTTGTAAAAGTAATAAGGATGAGACCCACTAGAGATAGCCACTTCGCCCCAAACTTATCAAACAGTCTCCCTGTTACTGGATTCATTAGTCCCATAATAATTGCACCAGGTAATAAAGCCAAACCAGATTCTACTGGGGAGAACCCTAACATATCTTGCATTAACAATGGTAGGATCACCGCCCCACCTATCATCGCTAAAAAGACAGTCATACCAAGTGCTGTAGTTAATGTAAATAACTTATCTTTAAATATTCGAAATTCTAGTATTGGCGTCTTTAATTTTAACTGCCTTAATATGAACCAGGTAAGAATAATTCCACCAACAATCATTGTGATGATTACCTCTCCACTAGTCCAACCTTTCGACCCAGCAACACTAAATCCATATAGCAACCCACCAAAACCTAGAGTGGATAACACGATCGAGAGAATATCCACTTTTGGAAAGGTTTGCTTTGTGACATTGACTAGTACAAAGTATGCTACGATAATATCAATAACTGCTATTGGAAGAACTACATAAAATAAGCTTCGCCACGGATAATGCTCGACTAAATAACCTGATAATGTTGGTCCAATTGCAGGTGCAAAGGAAATAATTAATCCGAATAGTCCCATCGCAGCACCTCTTTTTTCGATAGGGAAAATTAAAAACATGATGGTCTGCATGAGTGGCATCATAATACCTGCCCCAGCTGCTTGGAGGACTCTTCCAATTAATAATGTATAGAATTCAGGTGCAATTGCACACACCATTGTACCAACGGCAAATGATCCCATTGCAAAAAGGAATAATCCTCTTGTTGAAAAACGAGCAATTAAAAATGCAGTTATCGGAATCATAATCCCATTAACTAATAAGAAGATAGATTGTAACCATTGCACCGTATTATCATCAATATTTAAATCAGCTTTAATAACTGGTAAAGCTGTAACTAACAGAGTTTGATTTAAAATTGCTACAAACGCACCTGTTAACAACACAATTAAAAGGGGAACTTTCCGTACATTCTCCCCAGTTTGTACCTCTTGATGATGTACCATAATGTAGCCTTCTTTCTCTAACGTCTCATGTTTATTGATACCACAAGACAACTATTTTATGTCTGTGTGTAAGCTATTTGTTTCCGTATCCAATAGCCACTGATGCTAATAACTTCCTATTATAGCAAATATCATCAAAACATACGAATGTACTCGCTCAATAACAATAACCTATAATAAAAAAAAGGGGGGCCAAGTTAACTTATGTGTCTGATTCTTTTCCAAGTACAAGAACATCCAAAATATAAATTAGTCCTAGCAGCAAATCGAGATGAGTCCTACAATCGCCCTACTGCACAAGCACAGTTTTGGCAGGATAAGCCAAATATCCTAGCAGGAAGAGATTTATTGCAAATGGGGACTTGGTTAGGAATGACCAAGAGTGGCCGATTCGCTGCGATAACGAACTACAGAGACCCAGCACATATGAAACCAAGCAAACATTCACGGGGTCATATTGTAGCAGATTATTTAGAATCAAGTAAAGTCGCAAGCTCCTTTTTAGATCAGTTAAGTAAAAAGAAATCTGACTATGTCGGTTTTAATGTTCTCGTTGGAGATGTGGATCAACTCCTGTATTTCAACAACATTGAGGATAAAGTTACTACCATCCCACCAGGAACACACGGATTAAGCAATCATTTTCTTAACACACCCTGGCCAAAGGTAGTAAAGGGTAAAGAAAGATTACGTAACTATCTAAAATCTACTGATAACGTCGAAAAAGAAGAATTATTCCAAATTCTAGCTAACACGGATCAAGCGCACGAAGAATCCCTTCCTGATACAGGAATAGGATTACAGTTAGAGAAAAAGTTATCCTCGATGTTTATCAAGCTTCCGGAGTATGGAACACGTTGTTCGACAGTGCTAACTGTTGATTACGACAATCAGGTATCTTTTACAGAAAGAACGTTTGAAGCTGGAGAGTTCGTAGAAGAAGTGAATTACCAGTTCTCGGTAAACTAAAATGAAGTTCAAACATTGACAGTAGTCGTGTTTGAACTTCATTTAGTTTGTTACTGTATCCCCATAATATCCCAAGTAGTAATAATACCATTTAGTTTATTGGTTCGTTCACCATCAGCTGTAATAAGAAGTGCATCAATTCGGTTTCCTTTACCGATATTCTCTTTAAACACCTCTACCGCTTCATAGACAGAAGCATTCTTTGCAATAAATTCGTAATTATTTTCCTTTTGATAGGGCATAATTTGTTCAATAGTAACTTCAGCGATGATAGCATCTTTATTCTTTGCTAACCACTTGGTAATACCACTTTCTGTAATTAATCCCTTAAAGTCTGCCCCATCATATACAGGAAATTTGGAATAACCTTTCCCATGAATGGCATCTAATAGACGGGATAGAGAATCCTTTAAATCAAAAGATAGTACTCTTTTCTCAAACTGAGGAATGACTTGCTTAGGTTTCGTGATTTCACTTTCAATTTGTTCTATTTGCTCCACGACAGAGTCATGGGGCTCGGCTATTACTTGATCCGTATCCATCCGGTTATGCACGATTGCATTCCTAAGCTCGGCGAATTCTAATAAATCATCCTTATATCGGCGAACAACCGGATTATATTTTGTAAGAATTCTTACCGCCTTGGAAAATCCGATACCTTTACTATTTCCAATTTCATTATCCATTGCTTTATCAATGCGATTAAATGCAGTAATAAAACGATCTGAGTTTCTTGTCATGACACAATCTCCTTCTATAGTAAAAGTAGCTTAGCTAGGATATTTTCGTTCCATTTTCCACTACTTCATCTGGCCGTAACAACACAACGTCATCTTCTGACGGAACGCCACCAAGGACTAAGACCTCAGATTTGAATCCTGCAATTCTTCTAGGTGGAAAATTAACAACAGCAACTACCTGTCTGCCAATTAATTGCTCAGTTTCGTAACGTTTCGTAATTTGTGCTGAAGATTGTTTAATGCCTAGTTCACCAAAATCAATTTCTAACTTAATTGCTGGCTTACGTGCCTCAGGAAAAGGCTCTGCCTTTATTACCGTACCTATGCGAAAATCTAGCTCCATAAAGTCTTCAATCGTTGCCATATGTATAACCCCCAATAAAAATAATACCTCCCAAAAATAAACAAACTTATCTTGGGAGGCTACTTAGTCTAGTTGCAGTATCATCTATTATTACTATTTTACAAGCTCTTATACTATTGTTAAAGTATTTTATACTTATTAAGGGAACCCTAAGTTTGTATCCTTTATTTTATCGGTAAAATATTATATCCTAGTGAATGTGTAGGCTTAATATTAAGGGGGATTTATCATGGCATTGAAAAAAGCATTAACCCTAGCAGGTTCTGATACAAGTGGTGGGGCCGGCATTCAGGCTGACCTGAAGACATTCCAAGAGCATGGTGTATATGGAATGAATGCATTAACTTCTATCGTAACAATGGAACCAAATGGTTGGAATCACAATGTAACTACGATCGATGTAGGTGTAGTAGAAAAACAATTAGAAACCGTACTATCCGTCGGTGTAGACGCAATGAAGTCTGGTATGCTTGGTACTGTAGACGTAATAGAGCTCGGTGCAAGAAAAATTAGAGAGCATAATATTGATAAATATGTTCTAGATCCAGTAATGGTATGTAAAGGTGAAGATGAACTTCTATTACCTGAGAATACCGATGCAATGCGTGAAGTACTTCTTCCAGTATCTTTAGTTGCAACTCCAAACCTTTTTGAAGCATGGCAATTAGCGCAAACTTCTGGTCCAATTAGAACTATTGATGATATGAAAGAAGCTGCAGTAAAAATCCATGAACTAGGCGCGAAAAATGTTGTAATTAAAGGCGGAAGAGCAATTCAACACGAAAACGCAGTTGACTTGTTCTTTGACGGAAAAGACTTTACATTGCTAGAAAGTGAAAAAATTGACACGACCTATAACCATGGTGCTGGTTGTACCTTTGCAGCTGCCATTACAGCAAATCTTGCTAATGGACAATCCGTATTAGATGCTGTCACAAATGCAAAGAAATTTGTTTCTGCAGCTATCAAACATGGTTGGCAGTTAAATGATTACGTTGGCCCTGTTATGCACGGTGCTTACAATAAATTAGAAGCAAATAATTAATTTTTTCTATAAAAAGAGGAGCTTGTACAAAACAAGCTCCTCTAATGTTTTCCCGTCAGTAACCACGGTATATTCACTTAATGTTTTTCCTTCTAAAAGAGACTGTCAATATAATCAATATCAATGCGCTTAGTTGGATCCGTATAGAAAAAACCTTTATATCTTACTTTATCATTACTATTAATGATCAGTACTTTCTGTTCATCCCCGTCTTCATCGTAAATCGTCATTCGAAAACGATAACCCAAGTATCCTAAACTAGATTTCCCTTTGCTAAACGTGATTCCATTAAGATTAGTTATGATATGTTTTATATGTTCTCCATCGCTTACAGTTAGTGCCTTACCCTGATTGCCGTCGAAGATCTCTAATTTTGATACTTCGGATGGGTTTATAGAAATAAGCTTTTTAGGTATGTATGTAGTAGCATATAGTCCTCCAAATATAATGGCTACAACTACTATTGTCAGGAAAATCTTTTTCTTCTTTTTCAATGCCCATCTCCCCCTTTGCGATTTCTCTCAACGCTCTCCTTATTGTAAATTACAAACTTGTTTTGTATTAAACTCTTGGATATACATTCCCTCTTGAAATCGCTCCGAGAATCTATCATTAGTAATTTCTTTTATTAATCCATACCAAAATGCATGAGCAGGCTTGTTGTTTTCAATTTGAGTAATAAACCAATCACCAGGAAACATATGGAATAACTTTTTAGCAATTTCCTTCCCGTAGCCATTACCACTATGTTTAGCCATAATAAAGAACTCTTCAATGGTGTTAGGTTCAGACTCCGTTGCACTTTCCACAAGCGTAAATCCAATCAATTCATTTTCTAGCTTGATAAAATATGCATGAAAGTTGTTTTCATCCCAATATTTCTGTAAATTAAATGGCTTATATGCACCATTCTCCTCCATTCTAATCGTTGGAATGTATTTGCTGAACTCATAGATGTAAAATTGTATTAAATTATGTAATACCTCTTCTTCTTTTACTTGTACCTTGGTCAAATTTAACATCCTACGAACCTCTTCCTAAATACCATAATTTATGATTCCAATAAATTTTACCATAAAATTCTACCATCATAACAAATTAGAAAAATTTTGTTATTATTTAGATAATTAATGGGATAACTAAATGTATTGCTAACTAAAAAACTCCCATGAGTATCATGAGAGTTCCTTCTATAATATCCTATGCTTCTTTTTCTTGTAGAACTGCAATGGGTTGTTTGGATGGCAACATATTAAATACAATATTCAGCACGATTGCCGTAATACTTCCTGCCACAATTCCATTACTTGTTAATATCTGAACACTGTTTGGTAGTTGGGCGAATAGCTCAGGAACAACGGTAACACCTAATCCCATACCAACCGAACAAGCAACAATCATTGAATTCCCAGTAGATTGAGAGATTTCTTTGCTTAGCATTTTGATCCCTTGTGAAATAACCATACCGAACATCGCAATACAAGCTCCACCCAAAACAGAAGTTGGAATAATCGTTGTTAAAGCAGCAATTTTAGGAATTAACCCTAAACCAATTAACATAATTCCAGCTACAATTATTACCTTACGAGTTTTTACACCTGTTAACTGAAGAAGCCCTACATTTTGGGAGTACGTTGTGTATTGAAGAGCATTGAAGAGCCCACCAAAGAAAATCGCCAGACCTTCTGCACGATAACCTTTTGATAAGTCCTTCTCTGATAGCTTTTTATCTGTCATATCACTTAATGCAAAATAAACACCAGTAGATTCTACCAATGAAACTAATGCAACTAACGTCAAAGTTAATATCGCTGACCACTCGAAAGTAGGCATTCCAAAATAGAAAAGCTCCGGTAATTTAAAATAAGTAGCGTCACGAACAGCACTGAAATCAACCTTACCCATAAAAGCAGCAACAACTGTTCCTCCGACTAAACCAATTAGTATAGAAATCGAACGAACAAAACCTTTTGAAAATCGGTACATTAAAACGATAAAAATCAATGTCCCAAATCCAAGCGCAATATTAGAAAGTGATCCAAAGTCTTCCGCACCTTGTCCACCACCAAGGTCATTAATAGCAACCGGAATTAATGTTACACCAATTATCATAACTACTGTTCCTGTCACAATCGGTGGGAAGAATCGTACAAGCTTACCAAAAATACCACTAACTAGTACAACGATTAATCCAGAAACAATGATTGCTCCATACATAGCATTAATACCAGATTGACTACCAATAGCAATCATCGGTCCAACTGCCGTAAAAGTACAACCAAGAACAACCGGTAAACCAATACCAAAGAATCGATTTGTAACCACTTGAAGTAATGTAGCAACGCCACACATCAAAATATCGATTGCTACTAAATACGTTAGCTGTTCAGGCGTTAGGCCGAGTGCTCCACCAACAATTAATGGGACTAATATTGCCCCCGCATACATCGCTAATACATGTTGAATACCAAGTGCCGCTGTTTTCATCTATTATTCCTCCCGAAACGTGATTTGATTATTTTCTAATGAATCGATGATGGCTAAGGACTCCACTCGAATGCCTTGCTCCCGTAGTAAATCTCCACCAGCCTGAAATCCTTTCTCTATGACATTACCAACTCCCGCTAAGGTTGCGTTGGCCTGTTTCACTATGTCTACTAAGCCACGTGCTGCTTGACCGTTAGCTAGAAAATCATCAATAATTAACACAACATCACCTGCAAGCAAATATTCGCTAGATACAGAGATTTCATTCGTCTCCTTTTTAGTAAAGGAGTGAACCTTTGCCGTAAACAAACCATCCACTAATGTTAATGATTTTCTTTTTCTAGCAAAAACAACAGGTACTCCTAAATACAGTCCCGCCATCATAGCAGGTGCAATACCTGATGATTCGATTGTTAGAATCTTAGAAATGCCTTCATCCTTAAATCGTTCTGTAAATTCTTTCCCAATTTCTTGCATCAATTCCGGATCAATCTGATGATTCAAAAAGGCATCTACCTTGAGCACATCATTAGACAAAACCCTTCCCTTTTCCATTATTGCTTGCTTTAATAGTTTCACAGAATCTTTCCCTTCTAGGAGAATTTCCAGACGAATTTTCAATAAAAAAAGCTCGAAAACATCACTATGAAAAAGTAATGTTTTCGAGCTAAAAGGCTGTCGAAAAAATAGAACAATTATACAATCCCAATACGGATTGTATTTTATTCTAGTACTTTTCATAGTCAGCTCATTTACGGTAAGCTGGTAGAAACTTGCAGGCCATATCCCTGCGATTATATGAAAATCGTATGAAATTGTTATTTAGTATACCGACAAAATCCGACGAAATCAATAGTAAATATGAATATAAAAAGATTCAGACATCTTCAATTCCATTTATTGTACTGTATTAATCAGTTGGTGTTTTAATATTTCTAGCTTATCTGGATTTCGTATAAAGTATATATTTTTTAATAGATTGGAATCCAATTCAAACATGGCGACTAATATAATTTCTTGATCATTGTATAAAACGAGCCCTTCCTCGCCATTAATAGATATCGCTTTAAAACGTGTACTCTCTCCAAACATCGGAAGTCGTTTTAATAAACCGCCTAAGAAGCGAAGTACCAGTTCTGGCGTGCGGATAGGATGTACAGCTGCTGGAACTTTTCCTCCCCCGTCGGAGTAAACAGTAACATCCTCGGATAATAGTGGTAATAATTGCTCTATATCGCCTACCTGTAAGACGGATAGCAAGTTCTCCATCCACTTTTTATCTATCTGTTGAGGATTCATCATTTCTTTATCGGTTCCTAGTTTTTCCTTTGCCCGGCTATATAGCTTACGGCAGTTCACCTCACTCTTATCTACCATTTCTGCAATGGTCCGGTAATCAAAGGAATAGGCCTCTTTCAGGACAAATACAGCCCTTTCTACGTTTGTTAACCGTTCCATTACGACGAGCATGGCGTACGATAACAAATCATTTTGGATCACTATATCGCTTAAATCTTCAGGAGTTGTTCTAACCGGCTCTGGCAACCATGTACCAACATACTGTTCTCTCTTCATTCTTGCAGACTTCAAATAATCCAAGCACTGATTGGTTACCATTTTGCAGAGATAAGCTTTTTCATGTTCTAAACGCTGCACATCCATCCCATGCAACTTTACGAATACATCCTGGACAACATCCTCTGCATCGGATCTAGTTCCTGTTAATTGATAAGCTAAGGTGAAAAGTAAGGGCTTATAGTTTTGGTACAACTGGTCTATCTCCATTTATCACACACTCCAGTACCTGCTTTTCTCTTATTTTACCAAACTAGCAATATCCCAGGTTGTTTTTCTTATCCAATAGCCAATTTTTCCTGATAAATATAGATCGAGCTTAGGTAACGCTACCCAGACTAACCCCTTCTTCTCACCAAGTCCAAAGCAATAGGTTGTTATTGGCGTTTGATGAACTGGTGCTTTTTTTTGGTAGATATCGGCTCGGATGACCTTTCCTAATCTTCTAGCTTGGATGGTTGCTTCCTTACAGGTCATCTTATCTTCAACCCCGGTACTAGGGTCGATTATTCTTGCACAATCCCCTATACTGTATATGCTATCCATACCTTTCACCCGATAGGAGCTATCCACTACTAATCTACCGTCTTCGGTTAAAGGCAAGCCCCAAGAAGCAAGGTTGGGATTCGGGATCAAGCCTGTCGTCCAGATGCATAATCCCGTTGGAATACTGTTACCATTTTCTAAATCTACTTTTCCTTCTTTCACCCTAACAACCTTTTCATCATGAATGACTTTAACCCCCAACTTGTTTAGCCTTTTTTCCAATTTTCCACTTAATTTTTTAGGTCCATCAACAAATAGCCGTTCCTTGGAATTAATTAGTAAGACACGGACTTCCTCTAGGTTGAAGTCATTAGATTCAGCAGTATTTCTTACTTGCTCTGCTAGATAAGCCGATGTTTCTATACCACTAATACCTGCTCCTGCTACTGCAATAGTTAAAAGCCTTTTACGCTCCATAGGGTCTTTTGTTTCCTTAGCTATACGTAAATTATTCAACCATTGTTGGCGAATGCGCTGAGCATTCTCATAACTAGATAGACTAATCCCACCACGCACCTCAATTAGCTGTTGAAAAGAACTTCCAGCAGCTATTACTAAAAAATCATAATTTATTTGCTGCTGCTCCTCTTTATCGTTCCTAATTGCAATGGACTTTTTTATATAATCAACAGAGAAAACGTTACCTTGAACAATATCTACATCTTCTGGAAAGATTTGCTTTAACGGTACTTTTATAGGAGTTTCTTGAGCTGCGGGTTTAAATAACAATACCTTCTTAACATGATAAGGTTTGGCATTGATTAATATGACTCGTAATGCTTGCTTATTTTGCAACCTTTTCTGAATTGCTTTAACGGCATGTATACCAGCATAGCCACCACCAATTACGACACAAGTTAATTCTTTCATTATTTACAACTCCTTCTGCATTTACTAATAGAACGATTGAGTGGCTAGTTTTGTGACAACAAAAGAAAAGCGCAGGGAGCCCGCTTTGCGACGTACGGACTGGACTGAGCCGTAGGAGATAAAGGAAACACGATGACCGGAGGGAGTCGATGTTGACTTATCGTACGGAGGTGAGGGAAGTCTCGCTAGTCGCAGGCGCCCGGAGCTAGACATCTCTGAATTTATACTTTCTTATCTTTTTAAAAAAAGGATAAGCGAGAATTTCGCTTATCCCATGGAATGTGTTTATTAATGTGAAAATGCTGCTTCTACTGCGTAGTACGCATTGACGTAACCCGCTCCAACTTCCCAAGACTCATATCCCGGCATATCAGTTGCTGTTTGCATCAATATACTCTTAACATCATCAGGAGTTAATGATGGATTAGCTTCTAACATTAGCGCTACAATACCAGCCACATGAGGTGTTGCCATGGAAGTACCACTCATAGTAGTGTAAAAAGGTAGATGCAATGGTGATATTAAAGCTAAATCCGTACTTGTTGCTAGTAACGGTAGTGGTGATACTCCACGGGCAGATATTACATCAACACCTGGTGCTGTTACAGTTGGTTCATCCTTCCACTCCCAAGTCTCACCATCGATTTCAAACGTCCCACCAACACCTTCTGTACCCCTAGATGAAAAATCTGCAAGTGTTAAGCCATCTTTGTTACCTGCCGCTACAGAAATGACCCATGGTGCCTTGGCATATGGATTATGTGTATTTTCTGTTGGTCCTTCATTACCAGCAGCAAACAGAACCGTAATCCCAGCATCAAATGCTTGCTTACTAGCAATATTAATTGGATCATTCGGATCAAAATCCCCAGAAGATCCCCATGAATTCGTAATAACTTTAATATTGTACTCATCCTTATGCTCTAACGCATAATCAAATCCACCTAGAGCATCTAACATGAGGACAGCTGCCCCAGAACCATATCCAATTAAATCGGCCCCAGGAGCAACTCCTTCATATTTCCCATCGGAAAGCTCACCAGAACCTCCTACTGTTGCCGCTACATGTGTACCATGTCCGGATAACACATCGGTGCTTGGTACATTTTCTAAATAGGTCACGGGTAAAAGTCCAGGAGCAAGGCTTGCCAAATTCACATTTGCCGCAACGTTTTGAACTAGATTATCGCCAAATTGAACATCAGCATGAAGCCCGTCTACCCCACTGTCATTCACCACAACACCAACACCTTCACCCGTCACAGGTAATCCACCATTTTGATCAATCATATTGGCATCATTACGCACATCCACGACACCTGTGATATTTCTTGAGTCTTCATTAAAGTACTCCATTTTTTTATTTAAATAAATAGAGCGAACGGAAGCTTCGTTCTGTAATGCTTCAATTTGTGATTCCGTCAGAACAGTTGCTACCATTGGTAAAGAGGATAAAGATATCGCCTTCGTTACCCCAAGATCCTCTAGTAGCTCTAAATTTATTAATGATGGCTCTTCCTCCCCCTCAAAGGTAACGATAACCTGATATTCACTTAACCCTTTCGATAGCTCTTCAACTAGTGTCGGCCCAAGCTTTGTCAGGTCTAACGTTGCTTCTGTATCCTTTACGTTATACGTAAAGAAAAGGCCGATCACACCAATTACTAAGACAAGTTTAATAATATACTTCATGTATTCTCCTCCTATTTCGAATATTTGGATATAAATTTATTATGGAGAAAGGAGAAGAAGAATACTATCGCCTAATAGTAACAATCTTCCCTTTATTAAAGGACTTTTGATGCCATACTTTTGTAGCCTTTTGGACACACTAGTTATCTTTATTTACAATTTTTACTTTAAATGGAATTATATTACTTTTATCTGATTCGTTTTCCTTAGTACAGATAACTAAAGGAATATGCTTCTTAACAAATAAAAAACCAGCACTAAAATTCAGTGCTGGTTGGGGAGGAATCAAATTCATTAATTCTTAGCTACTACTTGAAAAAAGCATTATAATATCGAGTCATCGCAACCGCAAATTCACCTCTTGTTACATTTTGATTTGGTGAAAAGGTTGCAGTAATAGTTGGTTTAAGATCAAATGGTCCTTGTTCTACGTCAAATGACGCATTTAATATATTCAAATCTAACGCTAATTGAACATATCCTTTCCATTCCTCTGGGATATCTCTAGCGTCTTGGATAGGTATACGTTGGTCTCCGTACTGAACTGTAACTTGATCAACAGACTCCATCGCCATATCCTGAAGGCCAAGACTTTGAACGAACGAATAGGCAAGACTTGCTCTAGTAACGCTAGCATCTGCATTGAAAGCACCGTTGCTATCCAGTAGCATAACGCCATTTTGTACTTGTGCTGCATCGCGAATGGCAGCACCTTGCTGTGTTACCGCAGATTCAACTGGTGAAAGTCCATCCTCACTAGGTAAGGCTTGGCGGATACCAGCTCCCATTACTAATGACTCTGCTAATTCTCCACGCGTTATTGCTTTATTCGGCTTAAACTTTCCATTCGCATAGCCGTCAAACAATTGCTCCTTCACACCCATTTGAATTGCTGAAGCTGCTGGATGACCTTCAATATCATTCAACCCAGAAAAACCACTAATTGTTGTACTTTTTATGGTTCCTTGAACGGTTTCCGGTAACCCAATTCCTAATGGATTCTCCTCCACACCTCGTAAACCACGAACTTCCACTGCCCAAGTACCTGCTTGAGGTGCATTAACGGAGACAGTTCTTGCCCATTCTATTGCAAATAATAAGCTAATCCCTGAACTATATTCAGTTCCATCAGGCGCTATCAATACTAAGTTTAGCGGATTACCAGTCTGTTGTAATAGACCTCCAACATCCACTCTTGCTTCTAAACTCGCTACACCCTCTTCGACCTCAAAAGTATATTGATTTGTTGAAACAGCGGTAATTGGGTTATAGTCAACAGTAAAATCTTGTGAAGATGTACTTGATTCTACACTACTATTAAATGTCTTAAACATATTGACCGTACTTCCATAATTATCAACAGAATTAAATGCTGCTTCCACTGCTGCATGGGCATTCACATAACCAGCACCAACTTCCCAAGATTCATACCCTGGCATATTTGTTGCAGTTTGTTGTAAGATATTTTTCACTTCATCTGGTGAAAGGAGTGGATTTGCCTCAAGCATTAATGCGACTACACCTGCTACATGTGGAGTAGCCATGGATGTTCCACTCATTGTTGTATAGTAAGGTATATGCGCTGGATCAATTAATTCTAAATCCAAATCGGTCGCTAGTAGCGGAATTGGCGACACTGCACGGGTTGAAATAATATCTACTCCTGGTGCCGTAATAGAAGGCTCATCCTTCCACTCCCATGTTTCTCCATCTGCTGTAAATGTTCCACCAACATCTTTTGTTCCTCGGGAAGAAAAGTCAGCTAATGTACCGTCTTTTTCTCCAGCCGCAACCGAAATGACCCAAGGTGCTTTTGCATACGGATTATGGGTATTTTCACCAGGACCGGAGTTTCCAGCTGCAAATAGCACGGTGATACCACGGTCAAACGCCTTTTTACTTGCGATATTTACTGGGTCATCTGGATCAAAGTCACCTGATGATCCCCAAGAATTCGTAATAACTCTAATATCGTATTGCGCTTGATTAGTAATTGCGTAATCAAACCCACCAAGTGAATCTAAAATAAATAGCGCCGCACCAGAACCATAACCAATTAGATCTGCACCAGGAGCAACACCTTCATATTTCCCACCTGACATTTCACCTGTTCCACCAACAGTCCCAGCTACATGGGTACCGTGACCAGAATTGGTATCGGTGCTCGGAACATTCTCCAGGTATGTAATCGGTAAAATACCAGGAGCTAAACTACTAAGATTTGCGTTAGCCATAACATTTTGAACTAAATGATTGCCAAACTCGATGTCTTGGTGTAAACCGTCAACCCCACTATCATTGACTACGACACCTATTCCTTTCCCAGTAACGGGTAGTCCACCATTTTGAACTCGCATATCATTATCTGTTCGAACTTCCTCAACTCCAGTAATATTACGAGAATCTTCATTAAAATATTCTAGCTTTTTATTTAGAAAAATAGATCGAACCATACCCTCTTCTTTCAAAGCCTCAATTTGGCTTTTGGTAAGAATAGTTGCTACCATTGGTAAGGAATTAAGAGAGATACCTTCCGTAATTCCTAATTCTTCTAATACATTTAGATTAGCTTCTGTTGGAGCTTGATCACCCTCAAATGTTACAATAACCTGAAATTCATTTAACCCTTCAGCAATCGCATCCAATAATAATGGATCCAAAGTTGCTTGCTCTATATTTGCGTCGGTCTGTTTTATACCTACTGTTAAAAGAATAAGTGAAGCCCCGATTACTGCAATCCACTTTAATAATTTATTCATCTAGTCCCCTCCATTTTTAAAAGTATAGTTACTTTTCTTAATTATGGAATAAGTGGGGACGCTTTTCTATCAATCAAAAGATATAAAAACTGCCCTTTAAAGAACTATTTTTGATTAGCCAAAAGTAGTAATACACTAGTGCTTTCAGTTAATTGTTCTTAAAATTATCAGGAACAGGGACAACTTGATTTTGTACGGCATATATAATCACTTGAGACCGACTCTTTACCCCAAACTTTTTAAAAATTTTACTAATATGTATTTTAACTGTCTTATCACTGATAAATAGTTTGGAAGCAATCTCCTTATTACTCATCCCTTCCAACAGACAGAGCAGTACTTCCTTTTCCCTAGCACTTAACTCGTTTTCCTGTGATTGGGGTTGCTGATGAATTGAAATTAGCGCCTTGGTCATAGAAGGATGAATGACAGATTGGCCACTAGCCACATTCCTAATGGCAGAAACAACTTCTTCTGATGGAGAGTCCTTTAGTAAATAACCATCTGCCCCCTCACGAATGGCTGTCATAAAATATTCTTCATGACTATACATGGTTAATATACAAACTTTAACATGGGGACTTCTCTGTTTAATTTGAGGTATAATTTCTATACCGGTCCCATTAGGCATATTAATGTCTAGCAAGACTAAGTCTGGCTGAAGTTCTTCCACTTTCTTTAACGCTTCTGAACCGGACACAGCTTCTCCAATTACTGTTATATCATCTTCCATACCAATAATATTTTTCAATCCATCTCTTAGAACTGCATGATCATCAACTAACAAAACTCGAATCATATTCCTTCCCCCTTCCTAAATTTGCTATTGGGACGATTATGGTAATTTCCGTTCCTTCCCCATCCTTACTATCAATTTGCAAGGATCCATTTACTTTTTCTACGGACTCATTCATATTCAATATGCCAAAATGTGGCGTACTCTTTGCTCGAATCACTTCTTCTATCAATGAAAATCCTATACCGTAATCTTTTATTTTTAGTAATATTTGTTCAGATTGGTACCCTAATAAGACATCTATTCGCTTTGTCCTACTATGCTTAACACTATTTGCCATACCCTCTTGAAACACTTCAAATAACAACTTTTCTACCACCGAACTAAGGCTTACTTCTTTTCCTCTTATTTCAAATCTTATATCTAGACCACCCTCTTTCTCAAGTGACTGAATGACATTTTTCATTGCTGGGACTAGCCCTACTTGTTCGGTTGGATAAGGTCTCAATGCATAAATAGATTGACGTATTTCTTTTAAACTATCTCTCAATTTTTTAGTACTATCAGAAACGATTTGTATGGTTTCGTTTGGGTGATGAGGAAATTTTCGTTCGGCTGTTTCCAAATTCATAATCGCTCCAGCTAGGGATTGGGCAATCCCATCATGGATTTCTCTAGCAATTCGATTACGTTCTTCAAGTAGTAAGCGTTTCTCCTTTTCCTTAATCAGTGACTGTGTCTTTACCGCGATTGCTAGTTGATTAGCAAAAGTTGCAACTGAACTTAAATCATCTTCAGAAAAGCTTTTCGTTCTGCTTCTACCAACGATAAGCATCCCGACTTGGCCATTTTCTATAACGAGAGGCGCATAAATAAAAGACTTTAGATCGTAATCAAAATACGCATCTGCAATCCCAATGTCATTCCTTCTGTTATCAATTAAGACTGGTTTGGTAACTGTATTCACTAGTTGAATAAGCTCAGAAGAGAGTGGCTCAGTTGATTGCACCATGCCATTAATATGTTGAACCTCCCAACTATCATTCTCTTTCAACCACAGCATTTCAGCATCAACATCAATTAGCTTCTGAAAGCTTGAGTCCATAATACTTATAAATCTATTGGTTGGTACCAATTTGTTTAAATCAGTAGTGACTGAAAATAGAGCTTTTAATCTATTCTTTTCTTTTCTTAATCGTGTAATTACCGCACTAAGCAACGAAAAACCTACCAGTGGAGAAAAGAAGAAGAAAAAGGAATAGAAATCAAGAACCTCTTTTCTCTCATTGCCAAGTAGAAATACCATAAAACCATATACGAGGGAAATAATTGCACTGTAACCTTCTACTATATTTTTTTGCATCCACGCTTTTCCAAAGTATGTTTGTGGGCGTAGCCATAGCACAATATCTACCATTAGATTATTCACTATTATAAATACAATTAGAAGAATACTATAAGAAACAAAACTATCTAATACTAATGAATCATAATGAATATAAAAGTCTAGACTTTCCATTACTTTTACTCCTATAAAGAAACTCAAAACTAGAGTTGTAGGATTAAATAGAACAATACGTAATGGTCGCCTACTTAGAATGTTCACGAGCAATACCGCAAGACCATAAATAACAATGGTCCAGCTTAGTCCATACAGCAAATACAAAGTCACTATAATTGGAAATGTTAACGTCGTATTCCCCTTCCAAACAGGGATAGGAAAATACTCGCAAATAATGATATAGACAGAAAAAAGCAGGAGAATAATAGGGTTATGTGGTACTTCGACATTCATTAAATGAGTTAATATCAATAAACTACCAGCAATGGATACACTAGTCATGAAGATTCTAGATATATTTTCTCTTAACCGAAAACTACTAGTCTGCATTTACTCCTCCTCCTAATTAGTAATTTTCTAAATTATGAATCAATCGAGCAGAAATGTCTAGACTGATAGAATATTTCTGGTTTAATTCTTCAATTATCTCTTCATGATTAAAAACCATTATTATAATTAATATACAACAAACGCCTTCTCTTATTAAGTGAAGGCGTTTCGTCTCTGTTAATTGGATATATTGAATTCTAATCCATATGGGTATAACATTTCGGCCTTACTAACCCTGAAGTAATTTCTCTAAGCCAATAATTTCAAATTAATTTGCTTCAGGTGATGTAGATCATGCTCTAAAAATATTTTAGCAAAGCTTTCTACAGAAAATTTCCTTTTACCTTTTCCAATTGTAAATCTAATATCGTCATCAATCATATTCAATTGTTCAATTAGTTTTCTTCTTTCTTTAACAAAAAGGTCTACAATTGATTCTATTGAATGATCCCTTAACAAGGCTAAACCCTCTGCATTATGTGTATCATGATCGGGAAAAACTGGTAAATTTGCTCCATCAGTCATGTAAGGTAACATATTCTCGAGATTGAACTTATCCCAATAATAAAGATGTGCTACAATATCCCGAATCGACCACTTTCCCTCACTTATTGATTCTAGCAATCTCGCTTCCTCAATTTCCTTTAGTTGAATTATATCTACTACTGCTTTTTCAAATCGGTTAAGAATGTTACTCATGATTCCCCTCCTATGGAAAGTCCAAATTTAATATGGAACTGGATATGTATCGACTTCACATGCTAAATCCAATTCTTCAGATCCACGTACTACATGTAACATTACAGTCTGGTTTATTGACTTCGAGTTGATTAATCTTTCAAAATACTCATAGCCTAACACTTTCTCATCATCAATATCGGTTATAATATCACCTATTCTTACTCCCGCTTTCGCAGCGGTGCTTCCTTCCTTTACTCGAAGGATTTTCGTACCACTGCCGCCTTGATTCGTAGTATGGGAAACACCTATCCATGTTCTCCATAGATTGTTACGATTATCATGTCCAGTCTCGTAAACACTTTTTAGATTTTCTAAAAACTGTCCAGTACCAAATAACATATTTTCTTTAGCCGCCTCATCCATTTCCGAAATAAAGGTAGCTCGATATTCAATACTTACTTTAATACCATCTTCCACCTCGACTAATTCCGTTATGGTTCTAAAATCCCCATCTGGACTTTCTAATACAAATCGTTTCATTGCGTCAATTTCTTTGTAAACACCCTCAGACGTAGCGCCCCAACCGTGATTCATATATCCTTTTCCACCGATACGAAAATCTATTTCAGCCTCTTTCGTGTACCAGCGATTAAGGTGTTCCGGCTTAGTTAGTGCCTCCCAAACTCTTTCTAGTGATGCCTGCACTACAATTTCTCTTCTCACTGAATCTTTAACTTTCGCCATCCTGCATTTCCCCTTTTTCCACATAATTTTTCAAGCTGGCAAGCTGATCATCAAGTAGTTCTCCGATGAAATGAAGCATCTCATTGTATGCCCTTTGTAGCATATCTAAATTCAAGTTATACAGTCGATATTTCCCTTGAACCGTTGCAGAGATAATTTTCTCTTCTAATAGAACATTTAGATGCTTCTTAATAGCTGGTTGAGAGATATCAAATGCCTCGACAATCTCTTTTTGGGTCATACTTCTTTCTTTAAGCATCGTTATAATGCGCCGTCTTGTTGCATCACCTAAAGCTCGATAAATATCAGACATTGATTCACTCACCTCCAACGTATAACCTTTTGGTTATATATAATATAACAGGGTAATAATTTGAGGTCAATATTTTTTTGAAAAAATGTTTTAATCTTCCATCCATGTTATTCTTAAAGTGGTTGATTCTTAAACGAAGGAGATTATATATAAATGAAGAAACTAGTTAGTATGATTATTTTCACAGCCGTATTATTCCTATCAGGATGTGGTTTTTTAGAAGATACTCAAAATACGATAAACTACGCTACCGAAACAACAGAATACTTGAATGAGCTTAGTACAGCAGCTGAAGAAATTCAAACGTTAATGAATCAAGGCAATACCGCAGATTTAGATGGGAAACTTACTGAGATTGAAGGAACTATTCAAGAATTTAATTCCATTGAAGTTCCTGCCTTAGCAGAAGGTATTCATGATGATATCACAGCACAAAATGAGAAATTACTCGAAACGATAGATCAAGTGCAATCCAATGGGGAAATTGCTCTAGAAGAGTTGAAAAACACTGAGATTGTCCAAACCATTGAAAGTATTACAAGTTTCATGGATCAAATAGAACAACTTGGATTTGAATAAAAGATACGAAGCTTGGGGGTAAGCTACCACCCCAAGCTTTTTTAAAATCGATTATCTATAGGCTAGAACCTTCTTAGCAACAAGTGCAATTGGTACAAGTGCTGTTATAATACTAGCTACAAAAAATCCAATAGCATACCTTGGTATACTTTGTTCTGGTACTCTATCATTAATTTCAAAAGATAAGAAATAAATCCCAATCCCCTGACCATCAACAGAACTACCCATATTCCAAAGGGTAATTCCTTTGTGGATCATCAAAACGGTTAATGCACTGCATATTATAACAGCAAACAGTCTTATAAATTTTAAATAAGGAGACATTTCATGCTGTAATTCCTCACTTATCTTTTTCTCATTTCCAAATGTTGAGATCGCTAACTTAACAGCATCCCTCTCTGTATTCCCTTTCTCAAGGAATTCTCTCCTCAATAGTATCAAATGATCTTGGATTTCTTCTGCAATTTCCTCCCTTTCCCGCTCACTACAATCCAACCTCTTCACAATTTTCGCTATGTAGACTTCAAATTCCTTTTCCAATTTACTCCCTCCAAACATACATTGATTAAGTCACTTACTTGAAACCATTCGTTAGCTTTAGCACGCAGCTCCTTTTCACCATCAACCGTTATTCTGTAATATTTACGTCTACCACCAGTGTCGGAGTCACCCCAATACGATTCAATCCAATTTTTCTTTTCCAACCGTTTTAGTGCTGGGTACAATGTTCCTTCACTCATATTGTATATTTCATTACTATATTCTCTAAGGTCTTTTACTATTTCGTAGCCATAGGTATCTTTTTTTGCAATCAAAGAAAGCAAAAGGATGTCAATACTCCCACGCATTAAATCCTTATCCATTTCAATCACCTCTTTTCATAAGATTAACAAATAATACATCGCTGCACAAGGTATATTTCAAAAAAATAAGATCAATATTAAAAAATTAATAATGATCCGGATACATTTTCCTTATAATGTTACTTTCTCAGAATAATTGATTGAAATTGAAATTTTCCTCCAACCACTTCTTTCGGGATAACCTCAAAATATTCGATAGTAAAAAACTCCGAAACTAATTCCTTTATCGTTTCATCCTCAAAAAATGAAAAAAACCTCTTTGGAGTATAGTGGTCTTCTTCCCATATCCCTTCATGATTCTCTCCACCGTAAACGCCCATATAAAATAAACCAGATGGTTTTAATACTCTTTTTATTTCCTGCAGTACCCCTCTTATTTCCATTTTAGGAACGTGTAGCAAGCAATTTAGGGACCAAATAGCATCAAAGTGATTATCAGGAAAATCAAGATCTGCAAAGTCCATTACTTTAGCTGTTAAACCCTTTTCCTTACACAGTTTAATCATCTCAACAGAAATATCCGTAGCGAAAGTTTCTAACCCTTTCTCCTGAAAAAAAAGACTATCCTTCCCTGGCCCTGCGCCAATTTCTAACAAGCTCTTCTTGTTTTCCTTATGCAGGAATGATAAGAACGTATTACGTTCTGCTACCTTCCAATCCTGTACAGTTAACCTGTCTCTTTCATTTGCTTTTTGATTATAAGACTCAATAATTTCTTTTGTATTCCCCAAATTATATCCCCCTTATTCTATAAAAAAATCCATATGAGGCTTAGCTTCCTTATAATAAGCCAATCTATCTTCCAAATTCCCCGTATGGAATTCGAATTTATGCCCATCTGGATCAATAAAATAAATCGATTTCTTATCCCGAGAATCTCGTTCTCTTCCTGTTAATATCGTAACATTTAGTCTCTTTAGCTTTTCATAATAGGAATCAAAATCCTTTTCATCAATAGAAAATGCGATATGCGTATAAGATTTATGTATCTCATTTCGAGGTATGTCTTTTTCTTCATTTAAAGCAATCCATAGACCACCTAAATCAAAATAAGCTGTTGTTCTTCCTTTTACTAATAGCTTAGCATTAAAGACTTTCTCATAGAAATCAATAGAGTTAGTTAAGTCAGATACGGAAAATAATAGATGGTTAATCCCACTCAGTCTCTTTTTTTCCCCTTTCTTACCCAACAAAGCTGACTCCACCATCTACAATTATATTTTGCCCTGTAATAAAGCTTGCTTCATCTGAAAACAACCACATTACAGTAGACGCTGCTTCTTCAGGCTTACCTATTCTACCTAATGCGTTCAGACTATTATATTTCTCTTCAAGTAATTGTCCCTGTTCAACGGATAGGTTCTCAAATTTAGCTTCGATCATAGGCGTTCTAATCGCACCAGGTGTTAAAGTATTAACCCTAATACCTTTCCCTCCGTATTCCTGAGCGACGGCTTTCGTTAATGCGATAACACCACTCTTCCCAGCTGCATAAGCGGTTGTACCCGGTGAACAGATTAGAGCGTCTAAAGAAGAGGTATTTACAATAGAACCACTTTCATTCTTTAGCATTGCTTGTAATTCGTACTTTAGACACAACCAAACTCCCTTAATCGTTACACCCATCATATTGTCAAAATCAACTTCACTGAATTCATGAGTGAGTGCTGGTTTTCCTTCCGCATGACCAGCATTATTAAAAGCATAATCTAGTTTCCCAAAAGCCTCTACTACACTTTCTACCATCTTCTTTACCTCATAGGATCTACTAACATCCGTCTGGACAAATAAAACATCGGAGTGGATTTTTCTTAGTTTCTGTAATGCCTTTTCCCCTTTACTAGCACTTCTACCAGCAATAACAACTTTTGCTCTTTCCCGCATCAGACGTTCTGCAACAGAAAAACCGATTCCTGATGTGCCACCAGTAATTAAAGCTACTTTATCCGCAAACTTCATCTAATCCCCCCATTCTACATGTATTACATTTTATTCCAATAATTGAAAGATATCACTTCCTACGTGATTAATACTAACAATCGTTACTATTTCACCATTACAATAAACTTCATTTCCCCACGCCAAAACTCATTAACTGTTTTAAAGCCAAACTTCTCATAAAGACGGATCGCACGTTTATTAAAATCTGCTACGGTTAACCGCAAACATTTAACAGACTCACGATTGACATCTCCCAAAATGTATTCAAAAAATGCTGTTCCAAAACCTTTGCCAGTCATATCGGGCCGCATCCCTAATCCAATGTCGAGACACTCATCTTCATAAGCATCTATGTCATTTCCAGCAGGTACTTGGGCATCTTTTCCCGTACAATAGAAACCGACAACCCTATTTTCAGAAAGTATTGCTTTATAAGCGTTACTTGTCAGCTCAATGATGGCATCACCTGAAAGAACATTGTTGTATAAATCATAGGGTTTATCATATTTCCATTTCAGAATTTCGATAGCATACTTGTCTGTCATTCTACTAGTTGTTAATTTCAATTGTTTCCCTCAATTCTCAAGAAGTTATAATGTTAAAGACATATATTCCTCGTCAAAATAAACATTCTTTACTTTTAATGCTTTTTCTTCTAGACCGAACGTTTCGAAGCCAAATTTTCTATAGAGAGCTTTTGCACCATGATTAACCGAGACTACTGTAAGATTAATCGTAATCAGCCCCTCAATTTCTTTTGCTTGCTTAATCGCTGTCTCTATTAGTCCCTTCCCAATATCCTTACCTCTATATTTTGGAGTCACATACATCGCAAAAATGTTAGCCTTATGCTTTAATTTATCCCTTGTTTCAGGGATTAATGACACCATACCAATTAGCTTTTCATCCTCAAACGCCCCGAAGTTATAATGGCTAGGGCTACTGAATCTTTCCTCATATAATTGAATTGGGTTCGCTTTATTTAGCTCTTCCTCGTAACTAGCCGCAAAAGCTTCTGGATTTTCTTTTAAAGCTTCGAGTCGTAGTTCATAATATTGTTCAGCGTCCGTAGGTTTTAATAGACGTATCATCTCTTTCACTCCCCATTATGTCCCTTCTCTATAATTCTATCTTTTGTTTAGAAAATCCTTTTTCGTTTACGAATATAATCAAAATTGACGATATTTGGCTTTTTTATTGAACTAAAAAGCCCTATCAGGATTTCTGATAAGGCTTTTTAACCCTTTATAATCTACTCAGATGCTCATGTACTAACTTCCATCTACCGTCTACATCCTTTATAAATACATTCGTTGCTCTACCACTACCTTGAACATAATCCCCATTATAATAACCTTCATATTGATATGTATAGATACAGGTAGCCGTATTCTCTTCTGTTGCTATCCATTCCACATCTGTCGCACGATACACTTCATCCTTAATGGTTTGCCATGCATTTTCGAAATATTGCTGGATTTCCTCTAGTGATCTACAAGTTTTATTCGAAAACCAATATACCGCATCTTTTGCCAACATACTTCTTACATTTCTAAAATCATGTGAATTCGTAGCAGTAATATAATCTGCTAATGCTTGTTCGTATCCCACTTAAACCTCTTCTCCTTCCTGGCATTTTATATATTTTTCAGCAAGTTGTACCACCTGACTAATCTCATACTCCAATTCCGTATCTTTAAAAACATGTTTCAAGGAAAGCATCATACTTTCAATGATAAATTTCCTTGGGGATTCAGAGGTTATTTCTTTTTGTAGAAAGTGAAGGTAATCTAGTTGTTCTGAGTCTGCCTTTTTTGTAATGTAATCTATTTTCTTGATAAAAGAGTCGAGCAATCTTTGTGCTCTACCTTCACCACTTAATTCGAAAGAAAACAATTCTTCGGAAAAGAATTTCTCACCTGACTTCATTTGATCGTTCATCATTGACTTCATTCGCTTTAGGATAAAACGAATTACCTTTTCTGGTTCGACTTCCTCTTCCATCCCCATTTTCCATACATGCAAAAAGTGATGTACCATTCCGAGCAACATGACAGCATGATCGAGCGAATAATCATTCTTCCCCGGGGTATACACGTCAGCAATTCGCTTTGAAACCCAATTCAGCTCTGCACGATATTGCTTGTCCATGTACTTCCTGATTTCTTTATCATCCAGTTGCATGACATGATTAAATAAAGCGAGCATATTATACTTTTTATTCATATTTAACCGCACTGCTAGTTGCTTAATAAATACCTCTTCATCCTGTTGGTCTTTACCAATTGCAAGCTCGATTCGCTTCTGATAGCCTTCTGCTTCGACATATTCAATAATTGCTAAAAGGCATTCATTTTTGGACGTAAAGTAATTATAGAAGGTCCCTTTTGAGATTTCTGCTTCATCTAAAATGTCTTGTATCGAAGTAGCATGAAATCCTTTCTCAATAAATAGCCGATGGGCTGCATCAATTATCTTCCATTTTCTTTTATTCATTTTCAATATAATCACCTAATTATAACGATAGTATAATTTTATTTTAACAGTATAAACGGGTTAATTTCAATGAACAGAACAAAATTAAATTTTAGCATTGCAAAAAATATACTATCGGTATAAAATACTTAAGTGCTTATTTGAAACGGAAAGTAGGAAAATGAATGACAGAAAATATATCACAAGAACAAAAACCACCTTATGGTATTATTGCCATACTTTTTATTGGAGCATTTGTAGCGATACTTAATGAAACCTTCTTAAATGTTGCATTACCTTCTATCATGAATGAATTTGCTGTTAGTCCAGCAAAAGTACAATGGTTAGCAACTGGATATATGTTAGTAAATGGTATTCTAATACCAGCAAGTGCATTTTTCATTCAACGGTTTACAAACCGCAGCATTTTTCTAGCTGCAATGGGATTGTTCACATTAGGAACACTTCTAGCAAGTATCTCACCAACATTTGGTATCTTATTAACAGCCCGCATGATCCAAGCATCTGGGTCGGCTATCATGATGCCATTACTCATGAATGTAATGCTAGTAGCATTTCCGATTGAAAAACGCGGGCAAGTGATGGGCTTTTTTGGCTTAGTTATGATTGTAGCGCCAGCACTTGGACCAACACTTTCAGGTGTTATAGTGCAACATCTCGGTTGGAGAATGCTCTTCACTATTGTGTTACCATTCGCCATTTTTTCACTTGTATTTGCGGTCTTACGTCTAAAGAACTTCACACCACAACATAAAATTAAACTCGACGTACTATCCATTTTATTATCAAGTATTGGGTTTGGTGGATTATTATACGGATTCAGTTCTGCAGGTGAATTAGGCTGGAGCAATCCAATTGTTTACGGTACAATCACCGCTGGTACTCTCGGTTTAGTTCTACTGATTACACGCCAATTTAAGTTAGACGAACCATTATTAGAATTTCGTATTTTTAAATATCCGATGTTCGCACTTTCTTCAGCGATTTCTGTTACGATTGCACTTGCACTCTTTTCTGGGATGATTTTAATTCCACTCTATATTCAAGAGGTGCGTGGGTTCTCCCCAACGGAAGCTGGATTGTTAATGCTTCCAGGAGCATTAATGATGGGTATTATGTCACCAATATCTGGTCGACTATTCGATAAACACGGTGCAAAGACTTTGAGTATAGTTGGATTAATTATTATTACCGTGACTACACTTATATTCAGTAAGCTTTCCATGACAACACCTTATTTACTCGTTGGTCTGATGTTCTCCATTCGTGCATTTGGTATGTCTTTAGTGAATATGCCAGTTATGACAAATGGATTGAACCAATTACCTGTGAAAGATTATCCACATGGTACCGCAATGAATAATACATTGTCACAAGTTGCAGGTGCGATTGGATCGGCTTTGTTAGTTACCGTCATGAATAAACGAAGTGAAGCAAGACTGGAAGAAATAACGAGGGAACCGATTGATATGAGTTTAATCGATCCGGAGTCTTCAGTCGAAGTGACGAAACAGCTATCGAACTTAGCCATGTTAAACGGGATAAACTTTTCTTTCTTCGTTTCCGCATTGATTGTCACCATAGCTTTGGTCTTAGCATTTTTCATCAAGCGTGTCCCAATTGATAAACAAGAAAATTCCGTGGATCTAACAAATCCACCAAAATAACGACATGCAAAGGCCCCTTCAACTAAAGGGGCCTTTAATTATAACTAAATAATATATTTCCATCTCTGTCCATCACATCAAATGTTATCGAATGGGATTCCTCAATACCTTCTGCTAATATATCGACAAAGATATGTTTTTTATTGATGTCTACTTCATTCTGGATTACAGTACCTTCATTATTCTGAACCTTATATGCCACATGTTTTGCACTAGGATAATGAAAAATCCCCCCCCAAACCATATGAAGTGGCGTTTCCGTATGCTCTCCGATAATATCCATATAAATAAATTCTGATTTGTTACTGATATCAATTGGGAATGAAAAATCATCATTAGAATCAAATACATAGCGATTAAAGTTGTTCCGCTCATAAGAACTCCGACAAATAATATAATCTCCATCGTTATTCTTCGTTAAAAATATGACAACCCCTACATCATCATTCTGATACAAGATCTCAGGACTTTCATATTTTCCATTAATGGCATCGTGTAGCGTCTGTGATGAACAACCTATGGTAAATAATATTAAGAACACTAAGATTGCTAGTAACTTTCTCATTTTCTCCTCCCTGATAACAGGGCACCATTCCGCCCGCAATTCTATTTCTATTCTTCTCGAACCAATAATAGTGGGAAATATTTTTATGAGGATAATGTACAATATATTGTTGAAGGTTCTAATTTCGTTCTCTTATATAGACGTTTATATATCGTAAAAGGTTTCAAAATATTGGAAAATAATCAAAAAGACCCATATTGGGTCTTAATTTAGGTGTCGTAGAAATCTTTCGGGGTTATTAAGAAAATCTCTAGTTAACTTTACGTGCTCTACTTCTTCATAATCTACTTGCTTTAATTCATCTTCGATTATGGCGAAAATATCAGCATTTGGAATTGCCATTAAAATAGGTGAATGTGTAGCAATGATAAATTGGCCACCTTCCACCACCATGTCATTAATCATAGAAATAAGGGTTAACTGTTTTAACGGAGAGAGTGGTGCCTCAGGCTCATCCAATATGTATATTCCATCTGGCTGGAACCTAGCTTGAAATAAATCCAAGAAACTTTCACCATGCGACCGAACGTCTAGACCCTCTCCATATAAATTTTGAAGGTCATACAAAGTACGAGCATAGGGTAGAACTTCCAGACTGTGAGGATCTCTTTTCTTTATTTCTTGAAGTGTATCTTTTGATTCTTGTCTGATGGCAGCAAGACGACTTGCAAAATTTATAAAATCATTTGCACGAAAAAAGAATCCCTTTCTCGTTTTTATTGTCCAGACTAACTTCATCTCCATTCCTAATTCTCTTGCCGGACCAAGGGTTGGATCTGAATCAATATTTTCTCCACCAATTAATATACTCCCCATATTGGTTGCAATTGCTTCAAGCAAGGTTGATTTCCCAGTGCCGTTTTCACCAACGATAATAGTTACGGGATTAGAAAACGAGATTTCCTTGAAGTTTTTAATAAATGGTAGATGGAAAGGATAGGATTCGTTATTTGTTTTACCGCCTTTTGTTACTGATTTTAAATGAATCATTACAATAGCTCCTTAGTATATTTCTTCCAGAATAGGTAACTTTTTGCGCTCGAACTTCTCCACTTCACCCTCTTGATAAATAAACTGATGCTCATAATTTTCTTCATCCTGAAGCATCTCTGCTAGAAAGTATTGCAAATTAGCTACACCTGTATTCTCTGGGTGAAAGATCCAATCAATCGTCTTCCAATCTAATATTCCCTCATCTGTCTTAATCGGTGTAGAGTACTCATATATTTCAGGGGCCTCACCTACAAACGCATACATGCCACCATCATATTGATCATCTACCTTCCAAGTCACAATCCCTTTAAACTGCATATTCTCTAAAATAATACCTGTTTCTTCACGAACTTCTCTAAGAATACATTCCATTGGTGTTTCATTTGCTTCTAGCTTTCCTCCAACACCATTCCAGCTGCCCATCCATGTTGAAGCCTCTCGATTTAATAGCAAAATTTCATCCCCACGCTTGATAAATCCTATTGTATATTTAAGCATTCGTTTCTTCTCCCGTTGTACATCCATTTAGTTTCTTACCCATGATAACATAAGGAACTGCTTGGTTATTTGGAATAAAATCTTCTTGAATGATTTCCCAATCAATTTTCCCATATAAATTTCGAGCTGCTAGGTTATCCATTTGTGTTGTTAATAGAGCAGTCTGATTTGAGACATTTCCAATTAATTCAGCAACTAATTTTTCTCCTATTTTATTCCTTCTGTAGGATGGGTCAACCACAAGTTCGACCAATTCAAAACAATCTGCTAACCACACCTTCTGTTCAGTATTCGAAAGGGATTCACAAAGAAGTTCATGATAATATTGACCTTTCATCGAGGTATAGCCATAAGCAAAGCCTACTATTTCTTCCTCCTGACAAGCAACTATTCCTCTGAAACCAGGATATGTCGCATGTCGTTTAAACCGTTCCAAGAAGTCCTCCATGCTAGTATCCCAAACGCTTTTATAAAGACGTGCAATACCGCTCATCTCAGGGTCATTAAACAACACATTCCGAATTTTCATCATGAGATTCCCAACTCCCGTAATTTCATCACTCCTCGCTCTACAGAAGTTTCTACATAACCAATAATCTGTTGGAATGTAAAAACTTTTAGTGGAGCTTCAAGATGCTCTTTCGGATAATTCATATCCCCTTTCACGTAAGGAATAAAATTGATAACATCCTCAGCTTTTACTTCTTTCGTATTATGAATCCCATCCAATTGAAGGTCATCTAAGATAGTGGAATCTATCTGGTAATGATGAAGTAGTTTCCCATTTAACAAACGAAAATCCTGATGATATGTTTCATAAAGTGTTTCATCTGCATTCATTCGATTCTTTAACCAGCCAAAATAAAAACCTTTAATCCAGACATAATCGGCTATTAAGTGTGTGTAGTAACCTAAGAGGTAATCGCTACGTTCAGGATATTTTTCCAGAAACCTATCTAATTTAACCGTAGTTGAATAATCGTCTTCACTTCCACTAAAAAAATGAGAAAGATTTTTTGGATATACAGCATCAGGAGCAACACCTCCAAGCATAAAAGCATCCTTATCTTTAATCTCGATTTGTTCTGCTATTCTTTTAGCAATAATTAAGTGCATGATTCTTGAACCCATGTGATTACTCCTTTCCGAAAAACGTTATATACCCTCTGTATTCATTAACACAATTCGCCAGCCATCAGGGTCTTCAATCGTAACTCCTTTTTCTTCCCAATATCCATTTTCTGGTTCAACCTCTAGGTAACCCATCTTCTCAAGTCTATCTTTTACTGATAGGATTTCTGCTTGGTTTGGAATATAGAATACTAGTAAATTATCTTTTGTTGGTGCCGGGCAAGGTGAGCCATCCACATGCTTTGTAAACTCTAGATGGTAGGGGGCGTTTGGCAGACCATAAATAACGCCAGTATATCCTCTATGCCCTGTGAAATCTGTTAATCTCTTTAGTCCTAAGCCATTCTCATAGAAATCGATTACTTCATCATATTTATCTGTAGGTCTCGCAATTCGAACCTGGACTGCAGAAAAGCTGTTAAATTCCATATCCATCCTCCTAAGAATAACTTTTGCCTGAAACTATGTGCCAATGTAGATGCTTAGATTCCTGGTATTCCCCCAAATTAGTTATTACTCTACATGCACCGTGCTTTTCTTCTACTTCTAGTGCAACTTTCTGAATAACTTCTAATAATTCATGGAGAATTGCAGTATCTGCTACATCTATTCTAGTTAATGATGGTATATGTTTCTTTGGAATTGCTACTATATGTACTGGATAAAAGGGACGAGTGTGATAATATGCTAGAACATTATCTGTCTCGTAAACTCTTTCTACCTCTGTCTTTCCACTCAATACCTCTTCACAATAGAAATCACTAGTCACCATCTAACCTCCTAATTGTAAAAATATAAATTTTGTAAACATTATAACACTTATTATGGTAGTATAAAGACAAAATCGGTATTTTTTACCAAGGGAATCACAAATAACAAAATGTGTGAAATAGAATCATAGCGAATAGTTAATGTGGGGGTAAATCTAATGGTACAAACTATTGAATTGGTTGAATTGGAAGAAGGAAATATAGAGCAGCAAGGTTGTTTTTGTCTTCGAAGCAAGCCAAATTCAACCGGCTATCAAAACAAAAATGGTTGGCTGAAGAATAGATTTCGTGAAGGATTAAAGTACATTAAAATCATGGAAGATAATAAGCCTGCAGGATTTATTGAATACACGCCAATCGAGCATTCTTCTAGAGTTGTATTTGGTGAGGATTACCTCGTGATTCATTGCTTATGGGTAAGCATAACTGGAAAAGGTTATGCATCCAAGCTTATTCAACAATGTATAGAAGATGCTAAAGAACAGAATAAAGCTGGGGTTGTGGTTGTTACTAACCCGGATACTTCTTGGACCCCCAGTAAAGATATTTTTATCAAGAATAATTTTGAAGAAATTGCACGGGCACCGTATGGTTTTGAATTACTCGTTCATCAATTAAAAGACGCACCCGAGCCGTACTTTCCAAGTGACTGGGATGATCGCCTTAAACGTTTTGAAGATTTAACGATTATTCGTACCCAGCAATGCCCTTTTATTGATATTGCAACGGATAATGTTGTGACAGGAGCAGACAAACTGGGGATACAAGCCACGATCATTGACGTAGAGAATCGGGAAGAATTAATGAGGCTTTCTCCTACACCTTATGGGGTCTACGGTGTTATCTACAAGAATCAATTATTATCCTATCATAGACTGACCATCCATTCTGCTATAAAGAAACTAAGAGAGTTAGGAGATTGACATATGAAGCTATCACCCAAAGTTGAAATAGTGATTAAGAATTATATTTCACTATTTAATAAGCATCTTCCAAAGACATTGGAAGGATTCTATTTACACGGTTCTATTGCATTAGATGCATATGTGGACGGATCAAGTGACATCGACTTTATCACGGTTACAAACCGCCGATTAACGGAAGAAGATACAGAAGCGTTAACTGCTATTCATACAACACTAGCAACCAACTATAATAAGCCTGAAATGGATGGCGTTTATATCATGACAGAGGATGTAGGGAAGCTTGACCAACACCCTGATGATTCCTATCCATATTATAACGATGGTCAACTCTACTTCGGAAACTACTTTAATTTTAATCCAATTACTTGGTGGTTATTAAAAGAGAATGGAGTTAGTGTCCTCGGGCCTTCGTTAGAGGCATATAGAATGGATATTGATGGCAATCAGTTAGTTAACTATGTCCAAGAAAATATGAATTCCTACTGGGTAAACCGAATTCAGCAGATGGAGGGTTCCATCGATAAAATTAGTAAACTATCCACGAACGATATTGATACAGAGATTGAATGGACAGTTCTAGGATTATTGCGCCAATTTTACACGCTAAAAGAAATCGGTATCATTTCTAAACTCGGAGCTGGTGAATATGGAATACGTCACATGCCACCAAAATGGCACCCACTAATCAATGAAGCTATTCATATTCGTAATGGTACAAAGCAGCGAGAATCTCAACCATCTCACGAAAGAATTACTGCGTTGATAGAGTTTTCAAAATACCTAGTTGATAGTTGTAATAGTAGTATATTTCCAAATAAATACACCCATAATACTTAGAAAAACTACAAATGGGGGTTGCAGATGAATATACAAACTGCTTTTGTGTTTGTTGCGAGCTTCGTTTTTATACTCATAGCTTACTTCATTCCAAAAAAAGTTAACCCTCACGAACTCTATACTACCTCCATATTCGCAGCGCTCTTTGGGCTAATAGTTGATATGGTACTAGCGGTAAAATATAAGTTTTATGTGTTGGATTCTGCCGGAGTACAAATACCTCCTTTAGTTGGACAGGTTGTTTTATATTTTACAGGTTGTGTTATTATCTTGAACTATTATCCTTTTCATAAAGCAATAAAATGGAAAATAGCTTATATCTTACTTTGCTCCATGCTAGCTGTTATTTTTGAGTTTATTTCTCATCAATTTGAATTTATTAACTATAATGAGTGGAAGTTGTGGTATTCCGCTTTGTGTTATCCATTTATCATTTTGTTTTTCGTTTTACATTTTAAGTTCTTTAGATGGTTGGAGAGTAGAAAGTTATAATGGGAATAATTAAGGAGAACGACAATTTCGTTCTCCTTTTTCACGATATTAGACGGAAGCATTTACATTATTGGAAGCTAAATGCAATGCCAAAGCACGAATTTTCTCGTCTGTTTCATCCATGACATCTCTTGTTTTCTGCGTAGTTGTATAGAAAGTATCCCCCTGAATAATATGATCAGATAGATTTAACAACCCAATAGCTCTTCTATTAAAATATTTCGCAATAGCAAAGGTTGTTGCTGTTTCCATATCCACGCCGATATGCCCATCTTCAGACCAACTTTTTACAATATCCGTTGTTTCCATATACATCGCACTCGTAGACATGACTGAACCAGTTACATAGCGATAGCCTTTTGCTTCACAGAATTCAATTGCATCCTCAACTAGCTTCTGATCTGCATATACTTGCGTGTTCTTAGGTAAATACCATTGTGAAACCCCATCTTCCATATAAGCACTAGTCACAATCAGGATATCACCATATTGAACGTCATGAGAAAGTCCACCAAAGTATCCAGTTTGGATGAATTTTTCAGTTCCAATAATCCCAAATTTATGCGCTGAAATGGCTGCGGAAGGACCTCCAAACACATTGGAAAATCCTACTCTCGTACCTTGATACTTTCCAATAACCGTATTCCACTCCGGGAGCGACTGCCCATCTGACAATATCCTTTTCCACAGCGCAATATTTTCTTGATGTTCCCATTCGCCGTGAAGAATAAATGCTTCTGGAATCTCTTCTTTACTAAGTTTTAGAGCTTGCATCCAGTCTTCTCTGTTGAAATCGCCATAAAGTTTCATATTATACTCTTCCCCTTTGAAGTGATAATGCTGCATTCAGGATTGCCTGATAAATATCATGCCAGTCTTTCTCTTTTGCTAATTCTGATGGCGGAACAAATTTTCTTCTACCTGACTCGAATTGTGCATCAAATGGATGTACCTTTGTAATATCCATACGATAGAATAATTGATAACCGACAATTGGGTACTTACTAGATTCATCCCACTTTGGATTTTCATGATGACTAACTTCAACAGCACCAAGGAGTTTCAAATCTCCTTCTACATACCCTTCCTCCATTGCTTCTCTTTGAAAACACTGCTCTGGAGTCTCCCCTACTTCAATATGTCCTCCAGGAAAGTCCCAACCACGGTGATTTAAATCTACTAATAATACCTTTCCATCTAAAAAACAAAACCCATGTACACTCGTAATTATCTCTGTTGATGGGATGTAATCCTCTTTCCAGGTAAGTTTAACGATACCACCACCCCAGTTCACATACAAAGATGTCATTTTAATCCTCCTTCAACCGATTCATTAGAAATGACTTTGCCATGTAATAGGCACTTGCTGTGAATAACTGATTGATTTCACCAGAGGATATCATTCTCTCCATCTCTTCCAGATCAATTAAATGAACATCGATAAACTCAGTAGGATCCAAGTCTTGTTCATAGGCTTGATAAGCATCTAGGAATAAATAACTAATTACCTTATTTGTTTGCGTTGCAGGATTAACAAAAAATTCTCCAAGTTTAATAGGCTCGTATTCTGTGATGTATCCCGTTTCTTCACGTACCTCACGGATTATTGCTTCCTGATAGGATTCCATTCCTTCAGGCTTTCCAGCTGGGACTTCTAAAAAGAAATCTTGTGCTGCATGACGGTATTGTCTTACAAGTACAATATGTTGATCCTTCGTAAGCACGATGGCATTCACCCAATCCTCATATTCATTCACATAGTACGAATCAACAAGGTTCCCATCAGGAAGTTCTAATTTATCTCTCCGAAGGTTACCAAATTGCGATTTATAGATATAATCAGATGATAATGTTTTCCATTTATCCATGGTGTTCACCTCTCATTTTTAACTACATAGGTTATGGCATTTGTTTTCAAGAGTACTTCACGACTACCTCTAGTAATCTCGTAAGCTAGTGGTTTTGTTATGCTTTTGATTATAGACCATCCAAAGAATGCCTCCTCTAAAGCCTGAAACATATCTTCAGTAGGAATATTGATTTCTACATTTACTTCCAAATCTTCTCCGGTCTCTATATCAATTTCTTCTAGATTAGAGTTGATAATAATACAAACAACCCCACCTGGCTTTGACCCTTTTGCTATTTTGACTAGTACATCCTGGAGCATCTTCATGCTTTCAACATGTTCTAAACTTGAAACTGCCACAGTGAAATCATATGTATTTTCTTCTATGTGAAAGTATTCAATTGATGCCTTAATAGGCTGAATAATATTGGATACGCCAAAGTCTTTCCCATAGGTGGTTAACTTTTCAATTGCAGAATCTAGTAGATCGACGCATACAATCTGACCATTCTTCTCTGAATCGCGAATCCACTCTGCAATTGGTATACTGTTTCGGCCTACCCCACATCCTAAATCAAGAACTTTTAGAGTTTGGTAGCTTTCAAATGTAGGTAGTAAATTCATCACTGTTGCTACTGGCTTATGCAACCAAGACCCCGACTCAAATAATTTATAGTTTTCATAACAGGAATCATGATAAGCTTTCTCTCGTTTACGAATTTCTCGAATTTCTCCCATACTTCCCCCTAGTTCAAAGTGTTTATAGTTTATTATTCGACATCGCTGTATGAATTCCTTCAAAATATTCCAATACTACTTGCCCACACTTCCTCCACCTTGCAGCCATAAAATGCTATAGGGGCTGAAGGGAGGTTAAACCCATGAAAAAGTATGAACTTTTCACCCTAATTAGTTTGATTATTGTCATATCCATTCCCTTACTCTTCTATTTCTTCTATACACCATCTCCCCCAACAAACGATGGAAACTCAGATCCAGCAACAGAAGAACAGGATAATAAGAACAAAGAAGATGAGGAAAAAGACAAAAAGAAGGATAAAGAAAAAGAGTCAGATAAGGACAACAAAAACAATGATGATGCAAAGAAGGAAGATAAAAGTGATGAAATCCATTGGGGAGTTGACTCCGCAAGCTATACGGATGAAGAGTTCCTTGGTTGCGTAGTAGACAATTTCGGAAAACCAACAGTTTGGGGTAGGTACCTTGGAGAGAAAGAGGGAGTATCCGCAGGAATTGACAACGCAGAAGTAAAGCTACTACACGACAATGATATTCAACTACTCATCATTTACAACCACGTAGAAGATGCTCGTGGCTCTGACAACGGTGCTAGTCATGCAGAAGAAGCTATCGCAATGGCAAAGGAGCTCGAAATTCCAAAAGGCGTTGCTATTTTTCTAGACATTGAACCTAATTATCCAGTGGATGCTGCTTTTATGGAAGGCTGGTATTCGACTTTAGGTGATTCCGACTATGAACCAGGCGTCTACGGTGTCTTTGATGAAGAAAGCGAACTCATGAATGCCTTCAACTCGATGGAAAAAGATGCTCAAGAAAATATGATCGTTTGGACCGCATACCCTCAAGAAGAAATCACCACAAAGGATAACGCCCCAGAATATAATCCTCAAGGACCAGAAAACGCAAAAGTATACGGCTGGCAATACGCTATTGATGCAGAAACTTGTAATATCGATACGAATTTATTTAATGGGAATATGTTGGAGTATTTGTGGTAAGAAGGAGCGGGCTTAGTGGCCCGCTTTTTTTGAGATTATTTTTGATGTTAGTAATCTATCTATCTCCATTTACTAAACCAACCCCTGATTGGTAAAATAAACCAGTAGTATAGGCTAAAAGTCATGGTATAATCAACTTTGTACATAATTATATATTCATCAGGGGGAAACAAAATGAGGAAAAGTACTTATATTTTATTATTAATCTTACCGTTTATGTTATTAACTGCTTGTGGAACTAGTACTTCTACACATGATGAGGTTGAGGTAAATGGTTCGAATGAAATTTCTGAAGAAGCAGAGGTTAACGAATATAATGTGCCGGTAGATATAGAATCGGAAGTTATTGCATTGGTTCGAGAAAATGTAGCGGCTGCTAATAATCGTGATGTCGATACTTATGTTTCTCAAATAACATTTGAACAAACGATAGCTGAGATGAAAGACTACTTCACTACTACTTTCTCTACATATGAATCTATTGGGTTAAACATAGAAATTAGTAACGAAGAAGTTGTCTATTATAAAGAAAATGAAGCTGTAGTAAAAGTACAACAAAATACCAGAACGGATGAAATTAATCCTGAAAGCAACTATCAAAATGATGCATTTGCAATCCATATTGTACACCTAACTGATGAAGGGTGGAAAATCAAGAATACGATTATTACGAAACAGGCATGGTTAAAAGAGGATGGCACATTAGATGAACTTGGAGAAATCTACCCAGCAACGGATGAAGTAGAGGTATGGGATAACCACATTAATGAAATGATTGCCCAAGATATACTTCCAAGTAAATATCTGGAAAACTTGTATAGCGAAGAACAGACTGATGATTTAGAAATTCAAGAACGAGATTTAGACCAACCAACAGACCTTGCTGGAATAGCAACGTTTTTAATACAACATTACGCTAATGTTTATACTGTAGAAACAGAAGAAGAATATATGCAAATTATTGCAGAGTCATTTACAAACTACGATGAGAACTACTCTACTTATTTAGATGCATTTCATGGTGATTACACTTCTGTTGATGTAGAAGTCTACATTGATGAAAGCACGTTAATGGAATATAGTGATTTTCGTTTTGGTGGCGTCATAGATGTTACTTTTTACTTAACAACTCCAGATGGGCAAACTGAAACAGTAACACATTTTGGGTATTATGAATTCGATCGCCCTTCGGTTGATGATAACTACAAAATTGTAAGCATCCAATAAAATAACTCACCCGAACTCCAGGTCCTAGAGACCCTAGTTCGGGTTTTTTCATATTTCCTTTTATACTAGCGTACTCTAAGGACCAACCTCTCATTCGTTATAATATACATCCCACGATATACTTAGAAGGGCTGTTCCTCACTTACTCTGCCACTTTATTCTTCTGCAACGAAGGCGGGCAAGCGAAGTTGTATGCTTTTATTTTTTTATTGATCTCTTTTATTAGTTTACGCCTTTCTTTTCCCTCCAGATCAGGAAGTTGCTCTTTTAATTTATCAATCTCGTTAGCTAGTTCGACCCATTGGGGTAACACATGATTGTCCTTCAATGTTTTATACAGCTGCGCTTCTGAAGGATTCACATAATTCGGACCGAGATCGAGTCGTTTACCTTTACCAGGTAGATCATCGAAATCGCCAGCAGCTTCTGAACGCTTGACAATCTCTGTCATATAATCGGTATACTGGATTGGCTCCTCATCTTCCAGCTGCTTCCGTCTCCATTCAGGCTTCAGCAAGGACAGCACATTGGCATCGTGGGAACGGTTATTTTGGAACAGGTAACCACGGAGCACTCCCTCCTGCTTGAAACCTGCTTTTTCTAGCAGCCTATTCGATGCAAGGTTATCCGGGAAAGTGATAGCTCCAACTCGATAGAGTCCCAACTCTACAAAACAATATTCGAGAATACTAGCAAGCGCTTCGCTTAAAATACCCTTCCTCCAAAAATCAGGATGAAGTTCGAAGCCAATCTCGGCTCTCTTCATAGCAGGAGAGTAATTATGTATACCAATTGTACCGATAAATTCCTGGGTTTCTTTCCAAACAATTCCGAACCTAATACCACGACCACCTTGGAACAGCATGTGAAAGTGGTTCACTAACTCTTCGGCTTCATCTATCGTTTTCATGCTTTCTCTACCATAATATCTCGTTACATCATCCTTGGATAATATATCAAAGATTGCACCGACATGTTGCTGTTCGATTTCTATTAAAGTAAGTCTAGAAGTATAGCGTATAGGGAACTTCTTCATTTTCCCACTCCTTATTCGTTCGATATTAGTCGTTTCCAACTAAAAACCTTCTATCTAACATAGTATTCGATTTTAAAAAAGGAAATTCCTGCAAATTATATCGCTAATTCCAATAATTTGGGTCGCTCATGCGGATTTCTTCTGCCATATCATCTAAGTCTGAAGGAGTAATCAAATAGATTGGATAATCCTTACTTGACCTTTTCGCCTCTTCATAAAAAAACTTTCCACTTCCTGGATATTCTTCATCTAATAGTATTAAGCAACCATCACTTTTCTCCACAAGCCACTTATTCTTTGCCCGGAATTGATATGGTCCCTTATAGTCCCCTTGATACAGGGGTTGATAAAAATCCGCTACCATGGTTAGTTCCTCATATTTAAATTTTAAATCCTCTGGCCAGCGTTCATCTTGATTCTCAAAAGGAGGGATTATAGCAAGCTGAATATCATACTGTTCTTTCAAGTCCATTACGATCTCCGCCGTCCATAACTCAATTCCCATCTGACCGGAAAGAAGAATCCATTCTAGCCCTTCCTCAATAAATTCTAACAAACGCTTCTCCAGCGCCGCTTTTATGATAGCTATCTTTGGATCATTCTCTTTAAAAATACCAATTTCTCTAGATTTATATCCTGTTACCGTTAGTACTTTCATCTAACAACATCCTTTTACTACAAAATCTATATTCCTTATTAATTATTCTGCACGAATTCACAACTACTTGTCCATTATACTACTCTTTTAAACAGGCATTCGCAAAAACAAAAAATGAGCCAGTTTCTACTAGCTCATTCTTGCTACTGTTGTTTATTTTCTCCAAGGAGAGTTAGGATTTCCTGGTCCCCACCCTGGACCAGGGCCCATTCCCATGCCTGGGTTACCTGGGTTCATACCTGGAGATGTTGCACCCGCTACCTGATTAGGTGATGGAGACCCTCCATTTCCTCCAAGAGTAGGACCTGGGTTCATGACTGGTCCCATCCCAGGGCCCATACCCATGCCTGGTGCCATTCCTGGTCCCATGCCTGGTGATGTTGCACCTGCTACTTGACCTGGTCCTGCTCCAGGACCCATTCCTGGTCCAGCAGGAACCTCGAATGAACCTCCATATACATCTACACTATTAACCGTATTTTGAACGGAAGTTGAGTGTGGGAATACATGTTGATTTTTGATTAAATGGTGATTCATTACTGTTGTATGGGAAGGATGAACATGTTGAACAGTTTCTTCTGTGCAGTTATGCACGACATTATGCTTTGTTGGATAAACAACACATTTCGGACATCTGCAACCGCGTCGGTGTCTCATTTAAATTCCCCTTTCTTGTGATAAGTTCACTATTAACCTATGACAAGTGACCGGTACTTGTATCAGACATGTACCTATTTATGGGGAAAAAGTTTAATTTTATTCTTATGGTAACCTTTTCTTCAATTGAATAAATGCCAATATGGAAATTAAGGCAACTATGCCACCAATAACCCACAATCCAACTTCAAGTGCGATTGGTAATTTATTCATCTCTTTTGATAAGTCTACAATTTCAACTGGTGACACTCCTTGCCCAAGTGCCTCTAAATCCTCTTCTACTTTTAGCGACTGGACGGAAGCTGTCCTGTCACATATGCTCGTGGAAAAACTTCCTTCTCCAGTCGCATAGACCACATATTCTTGACCCACATTAAAATTAAAACCACATGAATCCCCACTTTCTGCAGTGAGCAGGATAACTTGGGATTGTTCAATCCCTTTCCAGATTTCCTTTACTTGAAAGAGCACTTTTTTCGTATAATCAGCATCTTTGATCTCCATCACTTCCCCACGAAAAACTGCAGAGGAACGGTCTAGTTCATCCTGCACAGCAGGTGGTTCCACACAAGAACAAGCACCACTAGGGACTGGAAAAAGTAGAATGTATGTAATAATCAGAATAAAAATCATCGAAATACGTAAAGCCTTCATCAAAAACTCCCCCCTATACTATAAGACGAAGACACACTAAAAAAAGATTCAAAAAATATCAAACGGTGTCATTCCAAGGAATACACCGTAAGTATTAATAATGAGCCAGTAACCCTTTCTGCATTGCAAACCGCTCACAACGTAAGAAAATAAATAATCCTATTCCAAAATAGAAGATGGCATTAAATACTAAAATCGCGATATCTGCCATTGCAAATTCACTTATTGTTACCCCATTAATCATAATCTCTCTCACCATATCAATTCCTTTAACAAATGGGAAAAATGCTAAGAATGGTGCAACAGATAAAGGCACAAACGTTAGCCCTGCCAATATAAATTGTAAAATCTGTAAGAAAGCTTGAATTTGTTTGAGAATCATTGTAAAACCAGCAATAATTAGCCCCAGTCCAAACATACTTATCAGCGTTAAGATTAATACAGGTAAAATGGATAACACGTCTACATTTAACCACTGTCCAGCGGTAAACATACTCAAATACAATAACCCAATAATAATAACAAATTCTATTAATGTCGTTGAAAGCAACCGAGAGAACATGATTTTCCAAATCCCCATCGGTGACATACCGAGTTGCTCCAACGTCCCTTGTGTCGCTTCATTCGTAATTTGCCAGCCAATATCATTGACGACAACCATTGCTAAAAACCAAAAAATATAATTTACAATCACATATTGGATATTCGCATCTTGTGTACTAGGGTCACCAATTAACGTAATACCGAAAAACATTCCCAAAAATAGCACGTAAAACGTAATAAGCATTGCGATTGTATTTGGTAAATATCGTTTTAATAAAATATACTCTCTACGGATATTCGCATTAAGCACGTTCAGGAATTGCATCTTCACTTTCCCCCTTTACAATCTTCATAAACACTTGTTCAAAGTTTACTGTCTTCCGATCAATGGTATCGACTGGTATTTGTTCTAATTTTAAAATATCAAATAGGTCATACATTTCTTGACTCTGTGTTAGATCTACTTCCAGTACCGATTGATAGGTATCAGGGGTGTACACGAGTTGTGGGAATTTTTCTAGAAGAAGATGATGCTGCTCCTCACTGAGATGGCCATCCAACTTAATCGAATACGCACGCACATCAAACAATTTCATTAGATTTTCTACATAATCATTCGTAACTATTTTTCCACTATTAATAATCACTGTACGTTCACACAAATCCTGGATAACATCCATATCGTGTGAGGTAATAATGATTGTTTTCTTTTGTGTTCGCACTATTTCCCGAAGCAATTCACGTACCTCATAGCCAGTTTCAATATCCAACCCTAGTGTTGGTTCATCTAGCAAAATAACCTCACTACCGGCAAGGAGAGCGACCGCTATTGCTAACTTTTGCTGCATTCCTCTCGAAAGACGATTAACCATTTCTTTTTCTTTATTCTTTAGGTTAAATTGCTCTAACAAATCATCAATCTGTGTGGAAACTTCTTTACGAGACTTTCCACGATTCCCGGCAAAATACTCCAAATTTTCACGAACCGTTAAACGCCAATATAAATTTCTATTTCCTTCCAAAACAGCACTAATATGCTCCTGTGCTTGGAGTCTTTTACTCTGATTATCAATCCCATTAATCGAAATCGAACCACTATCTGGTTTTACCAGGCCGCAAATCATTTTAATAGTCGTTGTTTTCCCAGCACCGTTTGGACCAAGTAGACCAAGGATCTCTCCTTTATTTACGGTAAACGATATGTCATTTACAGCTGTTATGTACTCTTTGGTCTTTCGTTTTTTGTAAGACTTTTTTAAGTTCTTCACTTCAACTATCGGTTGCATCTTCTCTCATCCCCTCTTTATTTACTTATTTTCTATATTCAGTGTAAACGAATGTAATAGTACCTACTACGGCCCTCAGTTCGAAAAAGTTTCAGACTTAAGGCGGAGGGATAACTCGGACCAATATTGATTTAATGTATTAAAAAGAAGCTGGGACATAAGCGTTCATTACAAAGATAAATCCGAACAGTGATATTTAGCGCATATACCTCGCCCCGGAAATATACTGCGCTTTCCGCGGGCGGCTGGTGAGCCAGGCTACTACTTGAATAGGCTTCTTTGCTGCCTTGCACCGAGGAATCCTTCTTCGTAGCGTTACTAGCAGACGCAGGTGCATTACGGGGTCTCACCGATGCCTTTCCTCCCGCAGGAGTCTCCGTATATTTCCGGGGCTAATTTAGTGCATTGTTCGTCTTAGAAACCTTTGTTTAACTTGTGTCACAGCCTCTGTTTTCTAATTATCTTTTCGCAAAAATACTTTTTACAAATTGTTCCTTATAATCTGTATAGTCCTTGATTCCACCATCTTTTTCTTCCAAGAATTTCAGTTTTAATTCGTTGTATTGTTCCCTTGCTGTTTCATTGGCATTTAAGTAATCTCTAAAGAATATTAAATCCTTCCAGAGTTCTTTTTCAAATTCTACGAGATGAATATAGTGCGTTTTTTCTTCATACGTTCATCCGTAAACTTAGCAAGAACAATCTCATTTGGACGTTTCACTCGAAGTCTTAAAAATCCAACTTCCTTAAGCCCATGGAAGATTGCTTCATCCACATTCTCAATATCATTAACACCCACAACTAAATCCAATATTGGTTTGGCAACAATTCCTATAATGGCTGTGCTACCGATATGTTCAATTCGACCTTCATTGATCGGAGTTGCGTTCAGAATTTCTTGTTTGATACTAAGAAATTCTTCCTTCCATTCTTCGGTATGTGCTTCTAATTTCACTTCATCTCTTTTCAATCCTAATCTCATTAGTCACACCTCTCATCCTTAGCTTTTAGCTAACGCCCCATGCTAATCTCCTAACAATTCTCGACCATAAACTAATAAATCTTCATAGGGGTCGTCACATGATATGCCAAGCACCTGACAAAACGCTGGCTCAGTTTTAACCCCTTGCTGCTTTAACCGTATAATCTTTTCCCTAATAGTTGGATATTTCTTTAATAGCTCAAACTCGATAACCATATGTACATATGCATTTTGCTCAGGTACCGCTTGCGCTTGACCAAACAATTCAAATTCAAAACCATTGAATTGAAAATTAGCTTTAACTACCTTTTTCCCTCTAATAAAGCTATCTTTTAATCGAAAGCCAGTTTGACTATGATAAAGCTGATAAATCCTCCTCTTAAAGTTTTCACCATCATAAACTTCCATAATGATATCCAAATCGGACTGATCCACACCAATCCCTATTGGTATCGTGCCACATACGATTGGATTGAAGTCAGCTAAATCATTCATTATATTCAATTGATGAATCGCTTTGTAAGCTCTTTGTTGTTTCTCCGTACCATCCTTAAGTACCCTTAATGAATCAAACAACAAGCTCCCCCCTAAAACTTAATGCTAATGTTCTTAAACGTATGTAAGCCTGTCCCATGTCTTACAACATCTTTTCTACGTAGTTCATAAACCGCATCTTGGACTTCCCATAATATACTCGGATCAAGTCCTAATGTGTTATGTGCCCCGAAAACTCGTTGTACTTGTAAATATGAAATACGCTCTAATGAATCCACTAATGCCACCGGATCTGTCGTCGGGTAAAAAGCATAAATTGGAGTATCGGTATAAAGTAAATCTCCTGTAAACAAATATTCTCTGTCGTTATCCAATACGCTAATATGTCCAGGCGAGTGACCTGGTGTGTGGAAAATAGAAAGTAAACGATCTCCTAAGTCAATCAAATCCCCATCTGATACTAGTGCCGTTGGTTTACCGGTAAAAGGCGTATAGGTATCTGGATTAAAGTTTTCAGGAGTCGGCTTTGTGATGTCTCGACACATCTCTTTTCGAATTTGTTCCACCGTCAGCCCTTTTATTCCATTCACTAACCAATCCTCTTCTGCCTCATGCACCAAAATCGTTTCGTACTCGCCATGACTACCAATATGGTCTGCATGAACGTGAGTAGTAATCACAATAATCGGTAAGTCCGTTAGTTGATCAGTAATCCGCTTCATGTTATCAATTCCAAGTCCTGTATCAATTAACGCAGCTTTTTCCTTACCAATAAGTAAAAATGAATGTACTTTCTCCCAATGGCCGTATTCGCTTATTGCATAGGTTGTAGAATCAATTTCCTGCACCGTAAACCATGGATCTTTTATTTGCATCGTATTTCCCCCATTTTTTCCATTTGTTCGTATATTTTTTATAATAGGTTAACCTATCCATATAATCAATTTTTTCATAAGAAAAGACAGCCCGAAGACTGTCTTTAAGCGTGTTACATATCATGATGCGGGTTGCGTTTTTGACGGGAGTGATTTCGTTGTTTCACCTTTTTTGATCCGTCTAATCCTTCTCCATATGGCATTTCTGGTGCTTTTGGAAGATTTGGTTGCTCTTGTTGTTTTGGTCCTTTTGGTCTTGGACTCATGCTACTCCTCCTTTCCATATGTAGTTAGTTTTGGGAGGAGATTAGAATTTATACATCTATTAAATAAGGTAGTAGCTTCTGGCAAGAAACTACTACCTTTTCATAATGGAAGAGATTTTAATGGATGGACTTGCTACACGCTATTTATTAAGTTAAAGCTGCAAGAACCGCAATTAACAAGATAATTGGTGTAAAGATTACGAACCAAACGAATAGTAACACTAATGCTGCTAACATCTATTAACACCTCCCAAACCTTTACTGTGAGGCCTCACATTAATAAACTATGTACTTCTAGCACTTTAGTTTGGACGAAGTAACCCCTCTACCGAAAAATGGTTAAATCAAACAGGATTAATAACCTATTAACACTACTTCTAGTAGGCAAGCATATATTTTCTATTAAAAAAATAGACTCCCACACTTCCCGAGTGATTCTTCCTTGCGTACGTATGTAGCGTAAGGAATTTTGTAAAGGTGGTGATAAAATGACTAATGCAACCTTTAAACGTACTGGTGCTGGAAAATACCGAGAAGCTAAATCAAACCAAAGAAATCCATCCTCTACTGTGAGACACAATCGAATGCCAATCCTTCCTACTAACTTTTCAATTCAAAGTCGCTCAACTAACAATCCACAATTAGAAAACTTCATCGAACAGTTAAGAAAAGAATGGCGTAGCAGGAATTTAAATACGGAATCATTGGATCGCTTTCAGGGATTACTTCAAGTACTACAGACCGAGGATGGAAAAAAATATGCCCAAAACGTTATGAATGGCGCGAAAAAGGTAATGAAAAAATTACCCTATAAAGAGGTGGTGAATCCAATGTCAAATAACCAAAATCTTTCAGACCTGTTAAAGAACCTAGGAGGAGATGGCAACTCATCAGAATTGCTACAAAATATGATGAACAATCCAGAAATGAAGAAAACTGCTATGGATATGATGCAGGAGATGATGAGTGACGAGAAGAAAATGGCAGAAATGACAGAAATGATGTCAAAAATGCTTAACCCGGATAATAATAAATAATGCCATGAAGCCTATTTTATCTACCATTTTTAATAGAAGTGAGGAAAACATACAAAGCACCCTCTACCTCCTTTCATAAGATGCTAATAGAAAGGAGGTAGAAATATGTTTCAAGATTTACGATGTCAATTGCAGCAATTAATGCGTTCAGCAGGAAACAATTTCAATCAAAATATGAATGCATTTCGATCCGAGATGCATTCCATCCGAAATACCTCTACAGTACAACAAGTAATACAGAGCTTAGTGAATAGAATTACCAACCGATAACTTAATTGCTACATCTCTCCTTTGTAGAAAAGCTTTGAGTAGTTGCCCTCAAAGCTTTTTTTGTTCGTTCATTTAATTTTTTACTCTAGTTAATATTTCCGAAACACCTATAGCGATGCTGGCATTTAACATAGCGAATACAGATATAACCATAGCAACTCCGTCATAATCACCTATGAAATTCATGACAAAAAATATAAAGCTAAAGAAAAACACGAGTATACCAAATAAAAATATGAACCTCTCCATTTTATCCCCCACAATTCTAATCGATGAAACTAACTATAAAGGATGCAAGGCCAACAATAGTACACATGACACCACCAAAACGAGTTGACCAAATATATAAATCAGAAGGTTCCGTTCCATCATTAGACTTCTAGCTCTCTGTGATTAACCAGATCCATCCAGGTTTTAAAATCATCATCAAGCCAACTGCAGCTAATAGTATACCGAGTACTAACATGATAGGCACCCCATTTAATTAAATATTAACACAATTCCATATAAGTAGAGGCATCTTATATTCATTTCATACTCAATCTTTTGTTAAAGTGATATTAATAGCTTTTCTTAAAATCATTTCATATTCAAATTCGTAGCAGAATGATGTTAATAACCCTTCTTAACTTCATTTCATCCTTTGACTCCACGTGAAATGATGTTTACAGCCCTTCTAATAATCATTTCAGCACTAATTTCAAGCGGAAATGATGTTAAAAGGCTCCCTTAACTTCATTTCATCCTCTAACCCCTCGCCAAATGATGTTTACAGCCCTTCTAATAAT
>NZ_LDUE01000049.1 GCF_001038485.1 Ornithinibacillus californiensis | reverse complement strand
TATAAACTGTGTAAGTAAGAGAGCGTACGGCTCTTACTTCGCAGTTTATTTTTTTATTGTTACACTATAACTATATAAATTGGGGAGTTGTTTATAATGGCGAAATCTAAACGTGATCCGAAATCAGTAGAATTAGCTAATAGAATTATAGAACAATACCAACCAGAGTCCGTACAAGACATGCAGAATGCTTTAAAAGACATATTTGGCCCTATGTTTGAAGCGATGTTAAAAGGAGAGATGAACCATCATCTTGGTTATGACTCAAACGATAAAGGGGAAAAAGTCACAGATAATCGCAGAAATGGTTATGGAAAGAAAACCTTGAATACGAGTTCTGGAGAAGTAGAAATTGAAGTGCCTCGAGATCGTGACGGCTCTTTTGAACCGAAGATTATTCCTAAGCGTAAAAAAGATGTATCTGAGATTGAGGATAAGGTTATAGCTATGTATGCCAGAGGGATGTCTCAGCGGGACATTTCTTCTACCATTGAGGACATTTATGGTTTTTCTGTATCTCATGAAATGGTTTCTGATATCACAGATACTGTGCTGCCTGACTTAGAAGAGTGGCAAAGTCGTCCATTAAATGACTGTTATCCTTTTGTTTTTGTGGACTGCATGTACACAACCATTCGCAATCAATATGAGACAAAGAAGTATGCTGTGTATACCATTTTAGGTTATACCATGGAGGGAAAAAAAGAAATTCTTGGTCTATGGTTAAATGAAACAGAAAGTAAGCATAAATGGATGCAAATCTTTGATGAAATAAAGGCTAGAGGGGTCGAAGATATCTTCTTTATTTCTATGGATGGCGTATCTGGTTTGGAGGAAGGTGCTCGCTCCATATTCCCTGATGTCATCGTTCAACGATGCATTGTACACTTAATTCGTAACTCCATTAAATACGTACCAAGCAAGGACTACAAGGCATTCACAGCCTCTTTAAGAAAGGTTTATGGAGCTCAAAGCCTAAAGGCCTGTCAAAGTACATTTGAATCCTTCAAACAACAATGGTCTGCCTATCCAGGAGCTATTGATGTTTGGGAACGCAACTTTGAACATGTAGAACAATTATTTGACTTTGGTAGTGCAGTTCGACGAATTATGTACACGACTAACGCAGTGGAAAGCATCCACTCCAGTTTTAGAAAAGTAACAAAAAAAGGAGCATTCCCCAACGAGAATGCCCTACTTAAAGTCCTATATTTACGAGTTAAAGAACTAGAAACCAAATGGGAAGGTGGACATGTCCATAACTGGTCTCTAGCCATGAATCAGCTATTGATGGATGACCGATTAAAGGAAAGGGTACTCAAATATATCTAAGTGTGTGATCCCAACTTACACACTTTATTTGACAAACCCCTAGGGTATGATATTCTCCACGTTTTATTTCCTCTCTTCTTTCTTTAATAATTATGTTTTCATTTTCTGTTGGATTTACTACAGGAATAATTCGTTTCTTCAACTCCCGTTCCACTTCTTCGTAGTACTTTTTAGGTATCTTTTCAATAAGTTCATGCAATTGTTCTTTGGTTATACCCATTTTATACACATCCTCTCTTTTACTTATATAGTATACATATGATATCTTTACCAATTAGCAATATTTTAACTGGGGTGGGGATCCCTTGGAATCCCATCTTAACTGGGTGTTGATTAGGCTATCCCCATAGTTCCCCTTAAAATTCAATCTACCTTACTCGTCCTAACCTTCTGTCTAGCTATCACATAGAGCATAATCGTTAACAAGAGAGTGACCGGAATTCCTTGCCACCATTCTCTAGCATTTTGAACAAGAATAATTTCTTCAGGCAACAAGTATTGAAATGGATTAAACCAGGCCATTGGACTCCATGAAATAGTTGATATCAATACATAACCAGCCAGTAATATTCCTAAGACACTAAAGAGTGTAGCCAGTGTATTCTTGAAAAACAAACTTAACAGAACACAGAGTGTAATAATCAAGAAGACACTTACGGATACTACAATAACCGCTATGAGCAGATACTCGGCAATTGTTATAAACTCGATTTGCTGATTTACCTCCACTACTATAGGATAGTCAAAAAATCCTCGGTATCCAAAAACATACCCTATGATTAAAGCTACCGCTAACAGAAATGCAGTTGTTAATACATAAACAATAATCGAGCTCAATAATTTACTTGTAATAATATGTGTTCGTTTCAAAGGCTGTGTAAATAGTAGGTTGATAGAACGATTTTCAAATTCCGATGACATGATCTCCCCTACTAATAGAATGATAATAAGAATCGCACCTAGATTAATAAATAGATCCACCACTTGTTTAATAAAATTCGGAAACGCCCTACTATAGGTTTCGTGTTCCGGTGGAATCTCGGATTCGAGTAGTTTTTCATTTAATGCTAAAGAATGAGAAATTTCCTGGTACGTTAACGAATGTTCCCCACCCTTTTGTTTATACTCTTCTGCGGTCGAATAGTATTCATTCTGTAGTTTTAATCGTTCTTGAAACTGATTTGGTGCTAGTAGATTCCTTGTTTCATAAAGATTATTGATCATCGCACTATTTAGGCGCCTTAGTTCCTTTTGCTCTTCATTCTCTGGGTCATCTTCGAGAATAGAATTGTGGATTTTCGCATTAGCAAAGTTAACCTCTAACAACTCATCTATTTGTTCTCTCGCCTCTTTTTCAATGTTTGATTCAAAGATTACATTACGTCCCATTAAAAATCCAATACCGATAACAATTCCAAGTAGGATATATAAGAATTTTTTACTAAAAACTATCTTTTTTAACTCAAATGACAACAACCTCATGAGGATAACTCCTCTTCAAACAGTTCACGATAACGTTTCTCCGCACCTACTTTTTGTACTTCGATGTCTGTAATCGTAATATCATTGTCATTTAGGCAATCAATAAAGCTCTGCAAGTCAATATCTGTTTCTTCAAATCCCACTTGGTACTCGCCCGATACAGAAAATGGAATGCTCTTATCTTTTAGTACCTTCTGAGCCTTTTCGATATCATTTACCGTAATCAAGTAATTTTTCGATGATATATCTTGTAGGGATTCCTTTAATAGTGCCCCGTCTTTCATAAAGTAGATCGTATTCGTTAATCGATCAATTTCATCTAGATTATGGGACGAAACAACAATTGTGGTTCCTTCCTGATATAACTCTAGCAAAATCTTACGCATATTAATCGCACTCGTTGGATCTAGTCCATTTAATGGCTCATCCATTAATAATAATTTTGGCTCATTAATAATAACCATGGCGAGTAATAAATGCTGCTTCATTCCAAGAGAATAGTTACGAACACGTTTTTTCAAATACTTTTCCATACCAACGCGCTCTGCTACCTCTTTAATCTTTGAAATAGGTATTTTTTGTACACTACAAACAAATTTCATGTGATCATAGCCCGTTAGATTTCCATAGAGGATGCGGTTGTCCTGTAAATAAGATACTTTAAGGAAAAGCGAAGCATCGGTATGCTTTTTCCCTAGTAACCTTACTTCCCCTTCTTGAAAGGAAAGTAGATTCGTCATACAGTTCAATAAGGTTGTTTTTCCTGAGCCGTTTGGTCCTACTAATGCAATAATTTGAGGTGTTTCTACTTGTATGTCAATCCCCTTTAGTACCATTTGCTTTTTATATCGTTTCTTTAAATTACTTACTTCTATAATCACATCACCACTCCCCTTTCCTAATTACCCTTTTTGGATTGAACAAAAGATACAACATACGTAACAATTAACATAACAAGACTAGCAATACTTAACGAAATGATTCCATTTGCATAGGTGAGATTAAAATTATCCAATGTTAATGCTAATTCATTTGTTACAACTTCAAAAACGGAAAAATATTGAAAAGGGATATATTGTGCAATGCTAGAAGTTACTAATCCCTCACTCATTTTCATTCCTACAAATAGCGCCCCTAGGGTTAATCCTATTGCTACTAATACACGTTTAGTCAGAATGGAAAATAGGAATAGAATCGTGTAAGAGAATAATAGAATTACCATAAACAGAGAAGTAGCTTTTACTAGAAATACTCCCATGCTCATGAGAGTAAATGTCCGATCCTCTCCATAGATTACTACTGGATAGTCCCAATCACCAAATCGATCAAAAATGCTTCCAACTATAAAAGAAAAGACAACTGCGCACACCAGAATCAATAAACTTGTTAAAATCGCTGTTAAGAATTTACTAGCTAGAATTTTATACCGCTGTATTGGTTGTGTTTGCAATAAATAAATTGGCCCATTTCGACCTAACCCTTCCTTTGTAACGATATCTCCGAATAAAAAAAGAAAGAAAACAACCCCAATAAAACTGAACAATAATCCAAAAAGTCGGAAGAGATAATGGATACTTGTTGAAGAATATTTATTGCTATTTTCTTTGATTATGTTCATTATAAATTCGGAATCTGCTGCACTACCGCTATTAACCTCTCTATCATATAAGGTTACATAAGATAAAATATTCACCGGTAATAAAGGTACAACATCTTTGTCTTGCATCCATTTACTCATCGCTACATAGGTTTCATAGGTGAATAATGTTGGATGGGTATATGTATGCGTTTCGTTTTGGAATTTCTTTGTACCAATCATCGGCTCGTTATTATCTATCTCCATTTGTAGAAGAACGTCCCAATTTTCTTCTTCAAATATTTCTACTTTTGTTTGTTCTTTTTCTAACCACTCTTCATGAAATGCAATGGACTCCTCCAGTTCCTTCACTTCTGAATCCTCAGCAGACTCTAAAGCAACGCTATCTTCTTCAATAGTTTGTTCCGTTCTTTGAATAACTTCATCTAATAATTTGATTTCATCCTCAGCACGTGTTGTGTTGATATATACAAACACATAATAAGCGATAAAAAATACGAGTAATGCCAAAATAAGTATTCGAAAAAAGTTGGCATTCCACATTTTCTTTATTTCAAATAAGATAAGCTTTAACAAAAAAGCACCCCCTACTTTATAAAATTACTGAACACTTATACTAAAAACATAATAAGCTTGCCCTACTAATTCACCGTCCCATTGTAGTTTGAGGGAGTAATAATATTTCCCTTTTTCCGTAGGGGCGGTTATTTGCTTATTATTGACTTCCACTTTTTTCTCTTCATCTAATCTGATCTGAGTTGCTTCAATAATATCAGGATAGTAAATATGATCTGTTGCAGGTATCCCATCAGTGGATATGACAATACTAAACACATCACCAGCTTTTACACTTAAAGAATGATATCCATATAATTGCTCCGCAGGCGGATTCGGCTCCAATGAACAGAGACTTTCCTCTTTCCAACACCAAACATCTCGAGCAACATCTGCCGATACATCGTCCGCTGATACACTAACCCTAGGAGGCCCACTTACCATTTGGCTATCACCAGCTTCAGATTCACTTTCATTACCTTCCGTTGACTTAGGAACTTCTTCTTTTAATCCTATCAGTGCAGGGTTCTCTGCACATCCCACTAGAAGCAGTCCTAATAAAATCAAGGTATAAATAAAATAAGCTTTCACATCAAAAACCTCCTAACTAATAGAGGATATAAACTCAATTCCAGCTGTATATTCGCTATTTGACAGTTATAATTATCGAACATTAATACCAAAGGCAAAATAAGCTTGACCTACTAGTTCACCATCCCACTGAAATTTTAGGGAATAATAATATCTACCTTTTTCAGTAGGAGCAGTTATTTGTCGGTTTCTTACATCCACCTTTTTACCTTCTTCTCCCCATTTGTACTGTATTGCTTCTATCTTGTCTGGATTAGTTAGATGTTCTGGATCTGTTATGTCATTTCCTGCAATCGTGATACTAAATTCCTCACCCGGTTTTACCTGTAGGGGTGGCCACCCACCTTCGTTAAATATATCAATTGGTGAACTTGGTTCTAATGAGCAATTTTCTTCCTCTTTCCAACACCATACATCCTCGAAAACAGCTGATGAATCAGATTCAGTTTCCGTTTCATAATAAACAGCTACATATGGAAGTCTTATGACTCTTTCTTCAGTTTCTACTTCAGTTGAACTTTGTGCCTTTTCTACAGATGATGGATTATTAGATATTAACGCTGGGTTTTCTGCACAACCGAAAAGTCCAACACATATAAAAATCATCAAAAATATTATGTACTTTTTCAATTGCAATCCTCCCGTTCGTTATTTATATCCTAGCAATTCTTCATAACATAAACTTAACAGAATTGTAACATTAATTTAATATTTTGAATATTGTTTCTCATAAACTGTAACAATTTCTTTTATATGGTCCCATGTTAAAATGATATAGAATTATATTCGTATCAGTTAGGAACATTAAAGAAGGAATATACTAAAGGAAGTGTCAGACATGAGTCAAGCAGCCATCCTATTTCGAGACGTCAACTTTTCCGCAGATGGCCTACATATATTAAAAAACATTACCGGCTCCTTCACCGAAGGCAAAATTACAACCCTTGTCGGTCCATCCGGTGCTGGTAAATCTACTCTTTTCAAGCTATGTAATGGATTACGTTCTCCTAATTCAGGGGAAATTTTAATTAAAGGCAAACCAATTGAAGCGTATGATCCAGTAGAGCTACGTAGAAACGTCGGCATCGCCCTGCAAAGTGCAACAATGGTTAAAGGGAGTGTATTGGAAAACCTGGAACTTCCGTTAACCTTGCAAGGCAAAAAAATAGATATAGATTTTGCGAAAGAATTACTTCATGATGTCGGGTTAGCAGGGGACTTATTAGAGCGAAATGCAAAGGACCTTTCCGGTGGGCAGAAGCAAAAGCTATCGATTGCAAGGACATTAGTGAATAAACCGAAAGTATTATTATTAGATGAGATTACGTCTTCCCTTGACCGAGTATCTCAGCACGATATCGAAGAACTGATAGAGAAAATTAACGAAAAGTACGGAACAACCATGATATGGATTACCCACAATCTAGACCAAGCTTTAAGAATCGGGCACTTTACTTGGGTGATGATGAATGGGGAACTGATTGAATCAGGTGACAGTTCACTTTTAAAGGATCCAAAAGATAAGCGCGTCCAAGATTTTGTAAAGGGGGAAATAGAATGAGCTATCTCACGCTATCACTGACACTTATTTTCGTTCTTATCCCACTTATTCTATCTCGGACATTAAAGCTAGGTTTAGAAAAGGATACGCTCATCGCAACGGTTCGCTCCATTATTCAATTACTGGCAGTTGGTTATGTCTTACAATATGTTTTTGAAGTGGACAATATTATTTTCATCGTCCTTATGATTCTACTCATGATTGGAGCAGCAACCCAGAACGCGAGGAAAAAAGGCGCATCTATCCAAGGCATTACCTGGAAACTTGTAGTGACATTTGTCTTTATTGAAGTATTAACACAAAGTATTTTGTTAGGGTTTCAAATTGTCCCACCAACACCACAATATATTATTCCAATTAGTGGGATGGTTATCGGTAATTCGATGGTGCTTGGAATTCTATTTTTAAATCGTTTTACAGCAGAAGTGGAAAATCGCCAAGACGAAACAGAATTGATCCTAACCTTAGGTGGGACACCGAAACAAGCCATTCACACACAATTAATTACATCTATTAAAGCAAGTACGATTCCAACCATTGAAAGTCAAAAGACAATTGGACTTGTGCAGTTGCCCGGGATGATGAGTGGACAAATTATCGCTGGAGCTGACCCGGTACAAGCCGTTCAATTTCAACTCTTAATTCTATTCCTGCTATTAACAACTGCTGTCGTAACAAGTATTCTGTTAGGGTATTTATCCTACCCGACGTTATTTAATAAACGCATGCAATTCTTAAAGCTAAAAAGCTAGCGGTAAGGGAATCTCATGAACTGGGATTCCCTTTTTCTTGTATACATCATCGATTATCCAATAGAATGAAAGTAACTTACTATATGGAGGTCATGATATTGTCTAAGAAAGTTCGTATAGGAAACACAGATTTAGTCGTAAACCCCATCGGCTTAGGCGCAAACGCAATAGGCGGTCATAATCTGTACAACGGAATAGATGAGCAACTCAATAGAGAATTATTAAGAACAGCAATCAATGAGGGTCTAGATTATATCGACACAGCGTTCACGTATGGAATGGGACGTTCCGAAGAAATTATCGGTGAAGTTGTAAATGAGATGGGCAACCGCCAAGGACTTACCATTGCCACGAAAGGAACACAAAGAATTGTAGACGGGGAAAGAGTCATCGATAACTCCCCAGCATACTTACGCGAGACTGTGGATGCAAGCCTAAAAAGACTTCAAACCGACTATATTGATTTATTCTACATACACTATCCAGATGAAAACACCCCAAAATATGAAGCAGTTGGTGCATTAAAGGAACTTAAAGATTCTGGAAAGATCCGAGCTATTGGTGTATCCAACTTTTCACCAGAACAGTTAAAAGAAGCAAATCAAGATGGGTATGTCGATGTATTACAAGGACATTATAATCTGTTAAACCGCCAAGCAGAAACAGACTATTTCCCTTATACAATAGCCAATAACATCTCTTTCGTTCCGTACTTTCCATTTGCCTCAGGTTTACTGGCAGGAAAGTATACGAAAGATACAACTTTCGATGACTTCCGCAAAAACATGCCACATCTTCAAGGTGAAGCATTCGAGCAAAACCTAGCAAAAGTAGAGAAACTGAGAGTAATAGCAAATGATAAACAAACAGAAGTATCTAATCTCGTCTTAGCTTGGTATCTTGCCCAAGATGCAATCGACACCGTTATCCCTGGTGCAAAGACACCAAAGCAAGTAATTCGTAATCTAAAAACGTTAGAATTACAGCTAACACCAGCTGAAATGGAAACGATAGGCCGCATTTTTTCTTAAGAGGGTTCTGACCCCTCTTTTTCTTTTCCCCAGCGCTTAAATTTCCGATATTCGCTAAAGCTATATACAAGGTAATTTGACAGGTTTACCGTAATCAGATAAAATATACTTAATTAAAGATATTCAAATTCATAATATATAAATTAAGAAGGTGTAAAAATGAGCGATAATCTTTCCTTAAAAGCATTCGTCGTTCTTATGAAGGCTTCTAAGTCTCTCCAAGAGGTTATTAAAGATGATATCAGTTGTCACGGGATGCGCACCTCTGACTTTGAGATTTTAGAGGCGCTATATCATAAAGGTAGATTAACTGTTAGAGAAGTATCTGAGGCAGTACTTATCAACACAGGTTCCATTACCTATGTAATTGATAAGTTAGAGAAAAAAGGGCTTATTGAAAGAAGTCACTGTAAGGATGACCGAAGAGTTGTCTATATTCACATTACCGATGAAGGTAAAAAACTAATGGATGATATTTTTCCTAAGCATCAACAAGTTATTGAGAGCTTCTTTCAAGACGTTTCTGATGAAGAAACAAAAGTCCTTATTAATGTATTAAAACGAGTTGGCCATAGGGCAACCGAAGTAAAGGCAGATGATAAACCATGAAGAAAACAGCAGGAATTCATCACATCACATCAATCGTAGGGCACCCTCAAGAGAATGTGGATTTCTATGCTAGTGTTCTCGGGTTACGATTAGTGAAGAAGACTATCAACTTTGATGATCCAGGTACGTACCATCTTTATTTTGGAAATGATGGCGGTCGTCCTGGCTCCATTATCACTTTTTTCCCTTGGGCTAATGCCTACCAAGGAAAAATTGGTGGTGGCCAGGTTGGAGTCACTTCTTATGCTGTACCAACAGGGTCAATGCCCTTCTGGAAAAAGCGGCTTGAGAAATTTAATATCAACTATACTAAGTCAGAGCGCTTTGGTGAAACGTATTTCGTATTTGATGATGTACACGGTTTACAGCTTGAATTAGTAGAGCGTGAAGAGGGAGAAATCAATAACTGGTCCATTGGTGATGTCACTCCCGAAGTTGCCATTAAAGGATTTGCCGGTGCTGTTCTCTTATCTACACAACCAGAAGAAACTGCACGCTTATTAGTCGATGTTATGGGACTTGAAAAGATTGGCGAAGAAGGCGACTTGATTCGTTTTAAATCTCATGGTGATATCGGGAATATAATTGATTTAAAGAAAACAACGGTAGGCCGAGGCCAAATGGGAGTCGGAACCGTTCACCATATCGCATGGCGAGCTGAGGATGATGAAGATCAATTAGATTGGAAAACTCATGTGGCAGGCAACGGATACGCTGTAACTCCAGTTAGGGACCGTAACTATTTCAATGCCACATATTTTAGAGAGCATGGCGAAATTTTATTCGAGATTGCGACGGACCCACCAGGTTTCGCACATGATGAGTCCTATGAAACGATGGGTGAAGAATTAAAACTCCCACCGCAATATGAACAATACCGTGAAAAGTTAAATACCCATTTATTCCCTATCAAAGTGAAAGATCTTGACCATGGAAAGTGAGGGGAATAGGATGCTTTCCTTTAATCCTAGAAATCTTACCGAACGAGAAAATTATAAACTATTGATTGGCTCTATCATACCAAGACCAATTGCTTTCGTTACGACGAAAGCAGAGGATGGAATAATTAACGGTGCACCATTTAGCTATTTTAATATCGTTTCATCCAACCCACCAATGGTTTCTTTAGCCGTTCAACGAAAAAATGGTGAGATGAAGGATACTACAAGAAATATTGTCGCAACTGGGGAATTTGTTATTCAAATCGTTGACGAACAAAATGTGGAGAACATTAATAAAACTGCCGCTTCACTTCCACCAAATAAGAGCGAAATAGAACCAGCAGGTCTTTCGCTCCAACCAAGTACAGCAGTTTCTGTACCAGGAATAACGGAGGCAAAAGTAAGATTGGAATGTAAACTGGAACAATCTATTTCTCTAAAAACTGAAAATGGTGAACCCGGATCAGAATTGATTATCGGGAGAATCGTACATTATCAGATTGACGAAGAAGTATATGAAGATGGCAAAATCAATGCTGACAAACTTGCAGCGGTTAGCCGCTTAGCAGGTTCCAATTATGCTAAAATAGGTGACATTTTTTCCATAGAAAGACCGAATTAACAATAGAGGAGACTAAATATGAAACATATTTTCCAAAAGGGAACAAACCCTGATAAACCTACTTTACTATTACTGCATGGTACAGGAGGAACGGAACAAGACCTTCTTCCCCTTGCAGAAATTATCGATAAAGAAGCAAATATCCTTAGCGTTCGTGGGAACGTATCAGAAAATGGTATGCCACGTTTCTTTAAACGCTTAGCAGAAGGTATTTTTGATGAAGAGGATTTAATCTTCCGCACGAAAGAATTACATGCGTTCTTAGATGAAGCTGCTGAAAAATATGATTTTGACCGTAACAATATTGTTGCCGTTGGTTATTCAAACGGTGCTAATATTGCAGCTAGTTTAATGTTCCATTACCAAAACGCATTACGCGGAGCAAGTCTACACCACCCAATGGTGCCAAGAAGAGGAATCGAGTTGCCTAACCTAACTGGTAAGGACGTATTCATCTCTGCTGGTACAAACGATCCAATCTGTCCTGCACAAGAATCAGAGGACCTTCATTCCTTACTAGAATCTGCTGGTGCAAAAGTTGAGGTTTACTGGGAAGACAGAGGACATCAACTTACAATTAGTGAAGTAAGAGCAGCAGAAAATTGGTATCAAACACTATAAGTAGAAAATGCTCCCTAATGGAAGGGAGCATTTTTTTTAATTTCGAACGATAATATATACCATATATATAAAATAGCTAAAGGCTAAAATAAACCCTTCCTTCTTTCCAACCTTATAGTGGGTAGTGGAAAACAGTAATAAAACAAGCGTCAAAGCGATCATAATAATAACATCAAAAAACACCTTGTCATTGATTGGTAATGGAGAGATGATCGATGAGGCACCTAACACAAATAAGATATTAAAAATATTACTTCCTACGATATTCCCTAAAGCGATCTCACTTTCTTTCCTAAATGCAGCTGTAATGGATGTTACTAGTTCCGGTAACGATGTTCCTATTGCAATAATTGTCAACCCTACTAATGTCTCACTCATACCGAGTGAGTACGCAATTTCAGTACCATTATCAACAACCATATCCCCACCAAATACAATTGCCCCAAGGCCTATCAAGGTTAAAAAGCTATTTTTTCCCCATGTAATGTCTTTTGGAATTACCTCATGTTTACTGCCATTCCGACTTTTTAAACCGATTTCAATAATATAATACATAAACACAGAAAGAAAAAGTAGAAATATTAAGCCGTCGCTCCGTGTTAACAAGTTGGAATCAAAGCCCTGTAAGACCACATCTCCCATTAGGATGAGTAATGCCCCACTAGCTAATAACGTGAAAGGAATTTCCTTTATAATGGTTTCCGTCTCTACTTTTAACGGAAAGATAAATGCAGCTACACCAACAACGAGGGTTAGATTAAAAATGTTACTTCCCACCACGTTACCTAGTGAGACATCTGCACTGCCTTCCAATGCCGCTATGATACTTACCGTTGCTTCAGGAGAACTTGTCCCAAAGGCCACAATGGTTAATCCAATTAATATCGGTGGTACTCTAAGAAGTCTCGCAATATTCGAAGACCCTGCCACAAAGTAATCCGCACCTTTAATTAACAATAGAAACCCTATTAGTAATAGTATATATGCCATTAAATAAACCCCAACCTTTATAAGTTGATTTATCATTAACGTTTGCTAATCATGTAAACTTCATTCAAATATTGGGTTATTGCAAATTGAATGAAATTGGAAACTCATGGAACTTAGCCTTACTATGACCAAAAATAAAAAAGCTGTCAATTTAGACAGCTTTCCTACCTCTTATACTGTTACTTTTGTATTTATCTCTTTTCGCAACATAGGTGCTACTTCAGTACCTAATGACTCAATCGTCTTAGCAACTTTTTCAAATGGAACTGCCCCAATATCCGTTTGCAGCATAAATCTTGTGTGTCCATAGAGTTCATGCTGATATAGCACCTTTTCAACAATCTCTTGTGGACTTCCAATAAACATTACACTTTCAGGACCTGTCATTTGTTCGAATGCTTCACGAGGAAGAATACCGGATCGCATGCCTCGTTGCTCTTGAATTAGCTTAATATAATGTGAATAATATGGGTAAAATTCATCCCTAGCTTGTTCTATAGAATTGGCAATATAGCCATGACCTGAAACAGCAATCTTTAATTGCTCTTCTGTATAGCCCGTAGCAATTCCAGTTTCACGATATGCATCGATTAAAGGCATAAAACGTTCGTGTGTACCACCAATCATCGCAATAGTTAAACCAGTGCCATATCTACCAGCTCTAGCGGCACTTGACGGTGTTCCGCCAACGCCTACCCAGATAGGTAGTTTTTCTTGATCGGGTCTAGGAGCTATTTCTGCGTTATTTAAAGCCGAACGGAATTTCCCATTCCAAGTAACTCTTTCCTGTTCATTTAATTCCATTAGCAATTGCAGGTGTTCTTCAAATAATGCATCATAATCATCGAATTTATAACCGAATAATGGGAAGGACTCTACAAATGCACCTCGTCCAGCTGTAATTTCAGCTCTCCCCCCAGAAATTAAATCCAATGTAGCAAAATCCTCAAATAAACGGACTGGGTCAACGGTATTTAAAACCGTCGTTGTGCTTGTTAGCTTTATATTCTTTGTCGCTTGAGCAATGGCTGATAATACCATTTGTGGTGAAGAAACTGCATAATCTAATCGGTGATGTTCGCCTACACCAAAAATATCTAATCCTACTTCATCCGCAAGTTTTGCCGCTTCAATTATTTCGTGAATACGCTGCTTCGCACTAACTGTTTCTCCGGTAACCGGGTTCTTGACTATATCAGCTAGTGTGTAAATTCCAATTTCAAAAGACTGATTATTTTGTTGTGTATCCATCGATGCTCCCCCAATAATCTAACTATTTGCTTACGTGAAGTTGAATTGTATTTCCAGCAGGATCTTTCACAACAAAGTAATTATCTTCTGCTACAACCTCTGCTCCAACTTTACGCAGGTCCTCAATTTTACTTTGTCTCGTTTCTTCATCTGCCATGACTAAGCTAAACCAGTTTAAACCAACACTATTATCTGCAGGTGTAGGAGCTCCAACACCATTCCATACATTCAATCCAAGATGGTGATGGTATCCACCATACGAAGCAAATAACGCACCAGGATATCTCGTTACTATATCAAGTCCAAGTCCGTTTACATAGAATTCTTCCGTTGCGTCCAGGTCTGCCACATGTAGATGAATATGACCCATTACCGTATCTTTTGGTAAACCATCCCATACTTTATCACTTGTTGCCATTAGGCCGTTTGCATCTAGTGCAACTGTAGCCATTTCAACTGTACCTTTATCCCAAGTCCAACTAGTTGAAGGCTTATCAGCTGCGACCTCAATACCATTACCATCTGGGTCATCAAAATAAAGTGCTTCACTTACGTAGTGATCAGATGCTCCTAAGCGTAGTGTCTGACCCTCTGTTTGCACTAAATGTTGAAGGAAATTTGCAAGGTCTGCTCTTCTAGGAAATAGTATCGCAAAGTGATAAAGTCCAGTTGTTCTTCCTTGTTTAGGTTGAACATTTTCAGGTTGTTCTAATACCAGGATTGGCTGCACGCCATCTGCAGATAAAGCTACTTTACGTTCTGATTGTTCTAAGACTTGGAAACCAAATATTCTCTGGTAAAAGTCTAATGAGTTTTTTAAATTAGTTACATTGATATTTACTACCCCAACATAAGTTGTTGGTTTTTGAAAGAATTTCTTTTCCATATATATTCTCCTCTAGTTACATTATTATATTTAGTTACTTAATGTAAGTATAATTTTATATATAAACTTTGTCAATAAATACTCTGTTTAGTATCCACGTCAAGCTGTTCTATTATTAGTATAGAACCATAGTATTTATAGGGAGAAAAAACTTCTTTCTATTTTTTCTAATCTGTACTATACTAGATTAGTTGCTTGCAAGACGTGGTTCGAGACCATCCCACGTAAAAAAACTAAGGGAGAGATTAATATGAAAGCAAGAACATTAGTGCTCAACGCATTGGTGGCAGGACTTTATGTAGCTGTTACAGCCTTAGTCGCACCAATTGCTTTTGCGAATATCCAGTTCCGTATTTCGGAGATATTCAATCATCTTGTTGTTTTTAACAAGAAATTGTTTTTTGGTATCGTAATAGGTGTATTCTTATCCAACTTACTCCTATCACCTTATAAGCTTGATCTAATCTTTGGAGTAGCACACTCTGCCATTTCACTAGGAATTATCATCCTACTCTCGAAATATATCAAAGATGTTTGGACGCTATTAATTATGAATACTTTGGTATTCACATTTAATATGTTCATCATTGCTTGGCAGATTAAAATCGTTGAACCAGATGCTCCGTTTTTCCTCATGTGGTTAACAACTGCAGTTGGAGAATTCGGTGTATTAGCGATTGGTATTCCAATTATGTATGCTCTTCATAAACGGCTTCAATTTGATAAGCTACTATAATATAAATATAAAAAAACCTTCACAGCTTCTCTTCATGAGAAATTGTGAAGGTTTTTCTTATTTAATCTTATCTTGTAAATCACGCATTTCCTTATCCAATTGTACCATTAATACATCCATGCCTTCCTTTTTAGAAAGACCCTCCGGAAGCTGAATCGGCTCTCCATAGATTAATCTTGGTTTAATACGTTTAAATAAATCCTTGAAATTATTAGGTCCTACATAAGCTGCAGGCACAATTGCCACATCAGCATGAGCAGCAATCGTCACTGCTCCCCGTTTAAGAGGTGCATCCTCACTAGAACGGGTTCCACTAGGAAAAATACCAACTACTTTACCTTCCTTTAGTAATCTCCGAGGTGTTTTAATCGCACTCGGTCCAGGGTTTTCACGATCTACCGGGAATGCATGTAAGTTCTCCATTAACCACTTCAAAAATTTCGTCTGAAATAATTCCTTTTTCGCCATATAATGAATTTCGGTAGGCATGGTTGCAATACCTAACCATAAAATATCTACAAAACCAGTATGTGTACACGCAATGACATAGCTACCAGACTTTGGTAGATTGTCCTTTTGGTATACTTTTATCCTTCCAAAAATGCTTAAGAAAACTTTCACAACAAAAGCAGCAAACTTATATAACATGTTCTTCTCCTCTATTCTCATGATAGCTTATAACCTATTTTACCACAGAGTACTATTACCTAGTACTAATTTTTATTGTATTTTTGTTTTTATTTCTATATAAATTACTACTTTAAATCTTGTATAAAAGTAATTAGCCGATTTGAGTACACCCTTTTTCTAATAACCAGTTCTTCCCTTCACGAAATAGCTTAGTAGAGATTCCGTTTCTTCTCCATTCGGGTTTCACATATACCCCCTCCAGATAACCTGTAGGACTTACATCTGAACCCTCCACATAATCTTCCCGGATCGATAGGTGCATAAACCCAACAGGATGGTCACTATCATAGTAAAGTAGGAATTGATGCTTCGTCGATTTTAGCATCTCCAACATCTCAGCTTGAAGCTCCTCAAACTCATTTCCTGTATACAATTCCAATGCAAGTCTTGTAAGTTCTTCTAAATGATTATGGCCAGCCTTCGTTATGTATCCCATATGTTTGCCCTCCCCATGAAACATCTTTTTAAGCTAAGAATAGCTTGTCCATAAGATGTTAGCAACTAATACCAAATATTTTGTAATATCCACCAAAAATAAGATTATTTTATCGCAATCTTGGTAAGCATAGTACTGTATTTAAGTACATAGAAAAGAGGCGATACTAGTGGATAAATCAAATGAAACTCCACAGACAAATATTGAAAATGATGACACATTAACAACGAGACAAGGTCATCCCGTTACAAACAATCAAAACATACGCACAGTAGGTAACCGTGGACCTGCAACACTAGAAAACTATGATTTCATTGAGAAAATCAGTCACTTTGACCGTGAAAAAGTTCCAGAGCGTATTGTGCATGCTCGCGGTGCTGGTGCACATGGTTACTTTGAAACCTATGGGACAGTCGGGGATGAACCTGCTTCCAAGTATACACGCGCGAAAGTTTTCAATGGTAAAGGGAAGCAGACGCCTGTATTTGTCCGTTTTTCAACGGTAGTTGGTGGGAATGATTCACCAGAAACAGCCCGTGATCCACGTGGGTTTGCCATTAAATTTTATACGGAGGATGGAAACTGGGATTTAGTTGGAAACAACTTAAAAATCTTCTTTATTCGTGATGCCATGAAATTCCCTGATATGATCCATGCTTTCCGAGCAGATCCGGTTACGAACATGCAAGATCCGGAGCGTTTCTTTGACTTCTGTTCCAACTCACCGGAATCCTTCCATATGGTGACCTTTGTTTATTCACCTTGGGGTATTCCAGCAAACTACCGTATGATGCAAGGATCTGGAGTGAACACCTATAAATGGGTTAATAGCGAAGGAAAAGCTGTTCTTGTAAAGTATCATTGGGAACCGAAACAAGGTATAAAAAACTTAACAGTAAAAGAAGCTGCCGAGATTCAGGCTAAAAGTGTGAACCATGCAACACAGGATTTATATGAAGCAATCGAAAAAGGTGACTATCCGGAATGGGAACTATTTGTTCAGATTATGGAAGATGGTCCGCATCCAGAGCTTGATTTTGATCCACTGGACGACACAAAACTATGGCCTGAAGACCAATTCCCATGGTTACCAGTCGGTAAAATGGTGCTTAATAAAAACCCAGAGAACTACTTTATGGAGGTTGAGCAAGCTGCCTTTGGTACAGGTGTACTCGTAGACGGTCTGGACTTCTCCGATGATAAGATGTTACAAGGTAGAACATTCTCTTACTCTGATACACAGCGTTATCGCGTTGGCGCTAACTATCTACAAGTACCAATTAACGCCGCGAAAAAACGAGTTGCAACGAACCAAGAAGGTGGCCAGCTTCGTCATTATAACGATAAAGCACCTGGGCAAAATCCACACGTCAATTATGAACCGTCCTTCCTAGGTGGATTAAAAGAAGCAGAACAGGTTGGAGCAGAGCATACACCTAAGGTAGAAGGTAACTTAGTCCGTGAATCGATCGAACGCAATGATAATACGAAACAAGCTGGTGAAACGTATCGCCGCTTTGAACAATGGGAAAAAGACGAGTTAATTAACAACCTCGTCAATGACTTGGCAACATGTGATAAACGAATCCAAGATAAAATGATTGCTTTAGCAGAAGAAGCTGATGAAGAATATGGCCGTAGACTTCGTGAAGGAATCGCTGCAAAAACAAAAGAGACAGGCAATATGAAAATGGAAGCAGGCGAAGAATTCCATCCACTAGGCAAACCAGACGCAGCCGAAGCAGTAGACGACGCCGTAAAAAAAGGACACGACGCAGAACCTTATTAAGCTTTTATTGTGAGGGAAAGGGCACCCAGATGGATGCCCTTTTTCTTGTGGGTGTTAGGTGTGCAAGGGCATTCTTCATTTCAGTATTGGTTGGGAGGAGAAATGAGGTTTGGTGCGTATTTATTATTCTTTTTTAGATCGGATTTGGATGGAAATGTAGTTTGGCATGTGCTCATTATTCTTTTACTGAATAGATTTGGATGGAAATGTAGTTTGGTGTGTGCTCATTATTCTTTTACTGAATAGATTTGGATGGAAATGTAGTTTGGCATGTGCTCATTATTCTTTTTTAGAGCAGATTTGGATGGAATTGTAGTTTGGCACTTGTTCATTATTCTTTTTTAGAGCAGATTTGGATGGAAATGTAGTTTGGCATGTGCTCATTATTCTTTTTTAGAGCAGATTTGAATGAAAATGTAGTTTGGCACATGTTCATTATTCTTTTTCAGAACAGATTTGGGTGGAAATGTAGTTTGGCATGTGCTCATTATTCTTTTTCAAAAAAGATTTGAATGAAAATGTAGTTTGGCATGTGCTCATTATTCATTTTTAGAGCAGATTTGAATGAAAATGTAGTTTGGCACATGTTCATTATTCTTTTTCAGAACAGATTTGGATGGAAATGTAGTTTGGCATGTGCTCATTATTCTTTTTCAGAACAGATTTGGATGGAAATGTAGTTTGGCACGTGCTCATTATTCTTTTTTAGAGCAGATTTGAATGAAAATGTAGTTTGGCACATGCTCATTATTCTTTTTCAGAACAGATTTGGATGGAAATGTAGTTTGGCATGTGCTCATTATTCTTTTTTAGAGCAGATTTGAATGAAAATGTAGTTTGGCACATGTTCATTATTCTTTTTCAGAACAGATTTAGATGGAAATGTAGTTTGAAGAATGATCATTGATCGTCATCTTTTATTCCTTCTACGCCTTACTATAGTTAACTATCTTTTATAGTAATCTAATTGATAAAACTAATAGAGTTTGCTATATTATTACCAAAAAGTGCTAAAGGATGTGGAAAATGGAACTTAAAAAACGAACCATGCCAAAGGAACTGCAACTGTTTAGTAGTCTAGCTCCGCGATTTGAGTTATCTACTAAAGAAAAACAAACGTACTCCAATCTCCAAAAAGGATATGAGGGCGAATTAATGTTTGATCGAATCATTGCCGATCAGTTACAGTGCGACTACCTCATAATTAAAGACCTACTTTTAAACTTCGATTCAAAAGACTTTCAAATTGACACGCTAATAATATTTCCTACCATCATTCAACTATTTGAGGTTAAAAATTTTGAAGGTGAACATGTTTATGACAAAGAAAAAGACATGTTTTACAAGAACATGAATTATGAAATTCAGAACCCCGAACATCAATTGTCCCGCGCTGTGACTCTACTAAAAAGACTTTTAAAACAACATGGATTTCAAGTAAATCTCCAAGGTACCGTAACCTTCATTAATCCTGAATTTACTCTTTACAATCTTACTCCTGATAAACCTTTTATTCTCCCGACACAGATTAACTCCTTGATGAGAAAGTTTAACCAAAATCACTCTGGAAAGATTACTAATCAGAATAAGGGCATTGGAAAAAAACTTATCTCCCTCCACCAATCGGATTATCCAATAAAGAACATTCCAGATTATACATTCGAGGAATTAAACAAAGGAATTACTTGTCACCATTGCAACTCACTATCGATCTCTTTAAAAGGACATTACTGCTACTGTAGGGAATGCGGAGAAAAAGAAAAGGTGCAACAGGCCGTGGTGCGTAGCGTACAGGAATTCAAAATCCTTTTCCCAGAGGAGAAAGTTACCAAAGCAAAAATATTTGAATGGTGTGGGGGGATGGTATCCGAACAAAGGACTTTGCGAATATTGAAACAGCATTTTCAGTTATTAAATAGAAAAAGATGGGGTTATTATGAGCGAAAAACCGCGAGTAACTAAGTGTACTTGCGGTTTTATTTTATGGCTATTACTTTATTACTTAATTCTTAATGCACGCTCATTCACAATTCAAAATGAATAATGACACTTTCCCTTTCTTCATTTCATTCGCAATCCCGGTGCAAAATGAAAAATGGAGCATCTTCATTCATTATCTCGAACATATTCTCACTTCAAAATGAATAATGGCAGTTCCCCTTTCTTCATTTCAAACACAACCCCGGTGAGAAATGAAAAATGGCGCATCCTCATTCATTATCTCAAACATATTCTCACTTCAAAATGAATAATGACAGTTCCCCTTTCTTCATTTCATTCACAATCCCGGTGAGAAATGAAAAATGGCGCATCCTCATTCATTATCTCAAACATATTCCCACTTCAAAATGAATAATGACAGTTCCCCTTTCTTCATTTCATTCGCAATCCCGGTACGGAATGAAAAATGGCGCATCCTCATTCATTATCTCAAACATATTCCCACTTCAAATTGAATAATGACAGTTCCCCTTTCTTCATTTCAAACACAACCCACGCACAAAATGAAAAACGGCGCAGCCTCATTCATTATTTCAAACACACTCACACTTCAAAACGAAAAATAACACCATCCACCCGCCCATAGAAAAAGACAAGGAATCTCACCCTTGTCTTTTATACTTCTGATTAATGATGATGTCCCATCTTCGGATTCGTAATGACCAATTCCTCTTGAGGAACGTGGAAATACTGAATCCAAATGCCATCTAACCATTCATTACCTTTTTCTAAAATAATATCAATCTCTTTATCCGTTTTCACCACTTCATCATTCTCTGTTGGTGTGCTTAACTCAATATCATAATGCGCATGATCACCATGAAGATGTGTAACGAATACGCGAATCATCTTACCTTGTGCATCACTTGCTTCTAGCATTTTTTTCAAATATTTAGCTGCATTTCTATTTATTTTACATTGCATTGTAAGTAGCCCCTTTAACATAAATTTTACCTCTATATTGTTTCAGTTTTCTCTTTAAAACACAAATTAAACATACTGAATGGAAATTCACATATTCACAACAGGACTTTTCATGTATACTAGAATAGAAAAGTTTTCTAAAGAGGAGGGATTAGTTTGCCGGTACCTGCCAATCACTCTAAGCCAGTTCGCACCACCGCAAAAGAAAGCGCATACAAACAGATATTACATTGGATTATTGATGGAACGCTTTATCCAGGTGAGAAATTAAATGATACCGAGCTTGCAGAAGCACTAGGTGTAAGTAGAACACCGGTTAGGGAGTCTTTACAATTACTAGAATCACAAGGTCTCGTAAAAATGTACCCTGGTAAAGCGACACAAGTAACCGAAGTAGAGAAAGAGTCGATTAGAGATTTACTACCACCTTTGGCTGTATTACAAGCTTTATCTACAGAACTCGCCATCGATCATATGACGAAAGACACCATCTCTTCCCTAAAGAGCATAAATCAGGAGTTCGCAAATGCGCTCTATCAAAAGGATTTTCATGCAGCCTTGAACATAGACGAGCAATTTCATCAGTTGATTGTTGATGCTGCAAACAACACTTACATCAGTGGAATTGTTGAAAAGTTACAAGCGCATGTAAGAAGGTTGTTCTTCCATACTTCCATCATACTTTCCGAAAGTTCCATAGAAGTTCACGAAACTATTATTGAATACATAGAGAAACGGGAGAAAGAAAAAGCCTCATTATTAATGAAACAAAACTGGCTAGATATATTAAAAGATTTCAATCTATCAGAAAAAGTTAAACAGTAAAAAGTCGGTATCCTATTTAGGACACCGACTTTTTTTATACACTTGCTGGTTCTGTTACCTTCTGGATCCGACTGATTACTCCAGTAATAACAATTACTATTAGTGCTGGAGCTAACCAACCTAAGCCTTCATTATAAAACGGTAAAACGTTCGAATAGAATGTGACAACTGGTTCAAAGAAACCATATCCTTCAATTCCAAGAGATCCGTACAGCGTTTTTAACCCGTCAATAACACTAATTAGTAAAGTTACTGCAATTGTAGCTACATAAACCATACGGGAATGATTAAATAATGGTGATAGGAATGTCAATAACATTAATACAATTGCTAATGGGTAAAGAAACATTAAAACAGGTATAGAGTAAGTGATTATATTACTTAACCCAAAGTTTGCAATGATGAATGTAATTGTCGTAAAGAATGTAACAAGTACCTTGTAACTGAATTTAGGCATTAAGCGATGGAAATATTCAGCACATGCAGTCATTAAACCAATATTCGTCGTTAAACACGCCAGAATAATTACCGCACCAAGTAGTATGCTTCCGAACGTACCAAAGTAATAAGAGGCAGCACTACTTAATACTTGTCCACCTGTATCAAAGACTCCAAATTCCTCTACACTTACTGATCCAAGATACGCTATCCCAACATAAATCAAACCAAGTAATGTAATCGCAACGACTCCTGCTTTCGAAGTGGCAGCTAATACCTCTTTTCTTGAAGTTACCCCTAATGACCTAATTGCATTAATAACAATGATTCCGAAAACTAAAGATGCTAATGCATCCATCGTATTATAACCTTCTAAGAAACCTTTACTAAACGCATTACTTTGATAGGCCTCCAAAGGCGCTTGCGCATTACCCATTGGTTTAAACACAACAACTACAAGAAGGATTCCAAGTAACACGACAATTCCTGGTGCTAATAATTTCCCAACTCTGGCTACAATTTTAGCAGGATTCAGTGAAAACCATAGTGACACTGCAAAAAATACAACTGTAAATAATAACAACGTTAATGGTGTTGACCCACCACCTAAGTGAGGTGCAATGGCAACATCATATGCTACTGCTCCAGTTCTAGGTGCAGCAAAAAATGGTCCAATTGTTAAATAAAGTAGTGATGTAAATAGAACTGCATAAATCGGATTAACTCTACTCGCTAGATCATGTAAATCCTTACTTCCTGAGAACCCCATAGCCAGGATACCTAGTAATGGCAACCCTACTCCTGTAATTAAAAATCCTAGTACGGCTGGCCATAAGTTAGTCCCCGCAGCTTGTCCAAGCTGTGCTGGAAAAATTAAATTTCCCGCCCCAAAGAATAGTGCAAAAAGCATGGTACCAACAACTACGTACGATGAAAATGATAGTTTTTCCTTCATCTCTCTCTCTCCTCGGTGTCATATTCGAAATTATCAGACTTAGTAATATGCAATATATTACTTTTGTATGAAAGTTATAATACTATCTTTTTGAGTGAAATGCAATATATTACGACGAAATATTTAGATTTTTTTCATTATAAATAAATTTGCCAAAATATGAAAGGGCTTTCCATTAGGAACAGCCCTTTCATATTTTAATAATCCCTTGGTTGACCAGTCAGGATACGAAGGCGATAAACGTTAACTGCAGTTTCTCCTAAGTGATCGAGAAGATTGTAATTAGCATAGGCCCCAACAACTGCACCGACTCCTGGGATTAATTGAAGCATTTTAACAAAATCGATATAATCCCTATATTCCTGTTGAAAAACTTGCCAATCCATATCGATAAGCTTCTCTTTTTGCTCTTCCCAGTTCTCAATAATAAACAACGTTTCCCTTTGCTTTTCATCACTAGAAAAGGCGAGCTGAAAAATATGCAGTATAAATAATCGTTCTTCATATTTATTCGTATCAAATCCATATATAGCAGCTGCTTCAAACAGAAACTTCATCTTAATCGAAAGTAATAGTGGAAAGTCAGCAAGGCCAAGTAGAATTCCTCCAGCTCCAGTACCTGCTCCCTCCACAGTTGCTGTTTTACGATAAGTAGATAGTTTTTCTTTCGTGAGCTCATCTCTTTCGTACAGGCTCATAGTTGATCGGAGTGCCTTTTTAGTCGTTATATTAGATCCAACTAATGTCGTTTGCACCATCTTCTTAATACTTTCTGTAATGATACGATGGGCTTTCTCCGGAATCATTCCATTGATTTTATTTTGAGCCTTCTTCGCTAATCGGTTAACCACACCTGACTTTTTCATGATTTTCATTCGCCAAGCTTGGATTTCATCAAATGCTTTTAATTCATAGTCATTCATCATAATCTTCCTTCGAATATGGTTTATACATTTATACGGTTCTAGTTATGCTTAAGATTCATAACCTGGTTATTTTGTTATCGTATACCGTTCAAAGGGGTATATTCAGCTAGCAATTCGGTTATATTTTGAGATTAACCCGTGTTTCGGTGAGCCTAAAAAGCTAATTAAGAAGAAAATCCCCGTTGCAAATGCCATAGAAGCCGATATGGAGGTATCTAACCAAGCAGCAACGTAATAACCAACGATGGCAGAAGTAACTCCAAACAAGGCACTTAGTAATAGCATAATGGAAAGTTTATCTGTCCACAGATAAGCAGAAGCCGCTGGTGTAATTAACATAGCAACAACCATAATCGCACCAACTGCATCAAAGGAAGCTACCGTTGTAATGGATACAAGACTCATAAAGAGATAATGCATGAAAACTACTGGAATGCCAAGACTAGCTGCTAACGCTGGATCAAAGGAAGTTATCTTCCATTCTTTATAGAATGCAATAATGCTAACGATTACGATCACTAGTACAAGAGACAGCATTGCGGTTGCGACAGGCACTTTACCAACGAAAGGCAATGTAATAGTGTCCCAAGGGATGAAGGTGATCTCCCCCATTAATGCGTGCTGTACATCGAGGTGAGCATTCCCAACCGATGTTGCGATTAAGATAACGCCTATAGCGAAAAGAGTGGTAAACACAATGCCAATGGAAGCATGTTGCTCAATATCAAACTGATGTAACCACTGTACTAAAAGCGCTGTTACTAATCCTGCTATGATTGCACCAATTAACATATGTGGACCAGATATTTCTTTAGTTATCAAGAAGGCTACTACGATTCCTAATAGCACTGTATGGCTGATTGCATCTGCCATCATAGCCATCTTTCTTAGGATGAGAAATACTCCAATTAAGCTACAAGAAAGCCCCACCAATACAGCGGTTAAAACAATCCAAACTGTATAAGTCATATTAACTCACTCCTTTTGAGTGAGGAGGAACTTTTTCTGGATTTTAGTTGTCTCTTATGCGCGATGATTGCTAAGCGATTAACTAAAATACCTCTTTCCTTCCCAAATATTAAAGAAAGGATAAAAAAACTAGCTGCAACAATCACAATAAACGGACCTGTTGGCCAACCATTTCCGACTGCACTGATAAACGTTCCAAGTACTCCAGAAACTCCACCAAATAATGCTGACAAAATCAGCATATAAAGAAAGGAATTCGTCCAGTATCTAGCGCTTACTGAAGGTATTATTAATAAAGCTGCTATTAATATTACACCTACTGCTTGAATACCAACCACTATCGTTGTAACTAAAACTAAGGTGTAGACTATATTTATCCCTTTAATAGGTAAACCTAACCCTTTTGCAAATTGAGGATCAAATAAATAAATTTTCCATTCTTTAAAGCCGATTGCCACAATAACGATAACCGCGACGGCTAGAAGCAGCATCGTTATGACATCAGATTTCACCATGGAAGCTGCCTGCCCGAATATAAAACTATCCAAACCACTTTGATTACCACCCGCAGACCGGTTGACGATGGTTAATAGCATAATTCCTAGTCCAAAGAAAATCGACAAAACCATTCCCATAGCCGTATCTTCGGTTATTCTGGTAGCGGACTGGATCCACTGAATGAAGAAAGCGCCAATTAAAGAACTTACCGCTGCCCCCATAATAAGAAGAAATAGATTTTTCTCTCCTAAGATTAGAAACGCAATGATGACGCCCGGTAACGCAGCATGTGCTAGTGCATCACTCATGAGACTTTGCTTCTTCCAATATGCTAAGCATCCGATCATACCAGCAGCAATCCCCAAAATCATCGTACTTGCTAACACCCATTGAAAATTACTACTACTGAGAATGGACCACATGGGATTCCTCCTCCTTTAATGTCCAACGCATATTGCCACCATAGGTCCGAGCTATATTTTCTTTTGTGAATATAGAAGTAGTGTCACCATGCGCAACAACCGTTTTGTTAAGAAACAAAACATGGTCATAATAATCTGCCACTGTTTGCAAGTCATGATGAACGACCATCACCGTTTTACCTTGTTCCTTTAGTTCCTTTAAAATTGCCATGATAGCCCTCTCCGTTGCAGCGTCCACTCCAGCAAGCGGTTCATCCATAAAATAGAAATCCGCATCCTGAACAAGTGCTCTTGCCAAAAAAACACGTTGTTGCTGACCACCAGATAACTGACTAATTTGCCGATCTGCATATGCTGCCATTCCCATCTTTTCTAATTTTTCCATTGCCATTTGTTTATGAGAACGATTTGGTAATTTAAGCCACCCTATTCTCCCATATAAGCCCATCAGGACAACGTCTAAAGCATTTGTAGGGAAATCCCAGTCTACCGAACCTCGTTGGGGAACATAACCAATTACTTGTTGTGCAGCTTTGAATGGTAGACCAAAGAAATCAACAGTTCCCGTTAATGTTGGATGTAATTGAAGTAATGTTTTAATTAGTGTTGACTTACCTGCACCATTTGGACCGACAATCCCTGTTAAGGTACCTTGATTAATTTGAAAGTTCACATCATGTAGTACCGTGTTCTTCCTGTATGATGCGGATAAATTATTTACCTTTAAAACAGTCTCAGTCATCTATTTCGCCCCTCCCATTAATGCGTCATAAATCGTCTGTACATTATGGCGATACATACCTAAATACGTACCTTCTTCTGTGCCTGCCTCTCCCATTGCATCAGAGAACAGCTCACCACCTAAGGAGACATCTATTCCTTCATCTATTGCCCCTTCAATAACCGCATTGATAGAGCTGTCATTTATACTACTTTCAATGAATACTGCTGGAACTTCATATTCTTTAATAATTTGAATGGTATCTTGAATATCGGATACACCAATCTCCCCGTCCGTACTCAAGCCTTGAAGACCGATAACCTCTAAATCATGCATTCTTCCAAAGTAACCGAAAGCATCATGCGCCGTTACTAAGTACCGCTTACCAGAAGGAATTTCGGATAGCTTCACTGCTTCTTCTTTTACTTCAGCCATTTTGTTAAAGTACGCCTGCTTATTTTCCTCAAAGTATTCCGCATGGTCTGGGGCGTAATCTTTTAACTCTTCTACTGCCGCATCTAGAGCTTGTTGCCATAGGTCCAAGTCAAACCAAATATGCGGATCAACTGCACCTGTTTCATCTTCTAATAAAGCATCTTCCGAGATGACATCTCCAATAGCTAGAACTGGCTTTGATTGGGACATTTCATTAAAAATATCTACCATATTCGCTTCTAAATTTAACCCATTATAGAATGCTATATCAGCTTCATCAATTTTCGTTATATCACCATGTGTTGCATTGTATAAATGAGGGTCAACAGATGGCCCCATTAAACTACTAACTTTCACATGCTCCCCTCCAATAACGGAAAGTGGTTCGGCAATTTGAGCTATCGTTGTCACGATATTTATCTTTTCCCCCCCACTTTCATTCGAAGCATCTTCAGATACACATGCCGTTAACAACCCTAAACTAAGTACTACGGTGAATATCCACTTTTTCATAAGACCTTTCATTTTGCTCTCTCCTTTTTATTTTTCCCTAAGGAAACTTTATTTGTTACCAACAATATAATAAGAACTGTTTGTATAAGTCAAGTATTTTTTGCTAAAACTTTATTTTTTGCCTTAGGGAAACTTATATGCATTATAAATGCTATGCTAATGAATTCATTAAGGTTCTTTTTTTTTGAAAATAAAAAAGCTGCACAGGGTTTAAACACCCCATACAGCTTGATTTCTCGTGCCTTATTTAGATACAGTAACACTACCATTAACTGTCTTCAATTTAATTTTATTCTTTCCATCTCCGATTACAGCACTTCGGGAATCGTTTCCAAAGATATCAACCTTACCATTTGTTACGCTAACTTCAATTGTTGCATTGGTTGGTTCTTTAGCTGTTTGGACTTTTATTTTCCCGTTAACTGATTCTAAATCAATCATCTGATCTAGATCATTCGTAATTAATGTTGTACTACCATTAACGACATCACTGGTGATGTCACCGCCCACATAAGTTAACGCTATGCTTCCGTTTTCTGAAGAAACAGTTGTGTTGGTTGTTTTTGAATCCTCAATTTCGATACGGCCATTCGTTGTCTTCGCATTTAGATTTCCTACATTAATATTTTCAACACTAATTTTACCATTTACGTTATTTATCTTTAACTCTTCAAATTGTTTTTCAGGTAGATACACCGTAATTTGAGGTCCTGTAAAATCAAAATCTAAATCAAAATGAATAAAACGGATAGCTTTATCATTTAATTCGACGGAAAGAGAGTCTCCATCCTCTTCAATTTCTAATTTATATTTATTATATTTGGTCTCTTTAGCAGTAAACTCAACCGTAATATATTCATCGTTTGTTGGCTCTACCTCAATTGTTGCATTGTCTGACTCTATCATTACTTCCGTTATATCAGGGTTCTTAATCACTTCTGTTTGATTCACTTCTTCTCCTGCGCCAGATGACTTATACGTGAATAAAACGCCAACAATACCAACGATAACAAGACTCGTAGCAATAAGAGTCAATAACTTACGTTTAGGCATCCTTCATTCCTCCTTTTACCATTCTTACATTAAAGTTCAAGTATTTAACAAATCCTTTACTTAACCAGCGTGTTACATAAAACATTCCAATGAAAATAAAGATTCCCAACCCGGATAAAAATAGTGTAAAGAATAAATCATACGCTGCAAAAATCTCTGGATAGATAATGACGTTTACTAGATATAGTACCGGTGATAATACCAATGATAAACCCGATACCCAGCCGGATAAAACAATCGCTGCAAGAGCGACAAACGGTCCAAGTACAATAACAAGATTAAAGAAACCAAGCCCGATTACGGCCCATACCGCCCGAAGAACATTTCCAGTATTAGCTGTTTCTCCAACTTGCTCTAGTCGATAGGTTGCAACTAATTCTTTTGCGATTTGCTGCGGCGAGCCAAGTCCACTTGCAATATCTTCTTCTGACTTCCCTTCACTCATTCCAATTTCAAAATGCTCCCTAAAATCTTGTAATATTTCTTCCCGTTCCGAAGAAGGTAGCCGCTTCAAAGAGTCATTTAACTTACTCAAAAACTGTTCCCTATTCATCTCTTACACCCTCCTTAATTAATTGATTAACACCATTTGTGAATTGTTCCCAGTCTACTAATAAATCCTTGAGATACGCTCTACCGTCCTCAGTTAGTGCATAATACTTTCTAGAAGGTCCTTCCGAAGATTCCTTTAGATAGGTTGTAAAATAGCCTTCTTTGGTTAACCTTCTTAATAATGGATAAACTGTACCTTCAGAAATAGCAATCTGGTCCGATATTTTTTGGACTAATTCATAACCGTACCGATCCTTCTTATCTAGTAAAACGAGCACACAGAGCTCCAGTACGCCTTTTTTAAATTGTACGTTCACAACTTACACCTCTTTTCCACTACTATACAATGTATAGTACCTTAGTATAGATAATAACCATGACTATAATTTAACACACACTACTGTATAATGCAAGGTACTAAAATAAAAAAATAGCAAGGTAATTAAAAAGCCCGAGTAGACCCGGGCTTAGAAGGGGCAACTGCATCCCCTATTATTGTGAATCCTATGTATACGGACCACCTCTCATAAGCTGACCCGTATTAACATCTATTACAATTTTCTATAAAAGTTAATTCGTTTATTAATAGAGAAGAACAAGTTTAGATACACAACGATAATAACAATATCAACAGCAATAACAATATATTGCGGCCACCCTCTCCATGATGTAAATGCTCCCATTTGTGATACTAAAAATAAGACGAAGATTATTGAACTACCCGCCACTTAACCACTCTCCCCGAGTAGTTTGAAGTAGGGGATTCCTAAGAACACCTTCGTACCCGAAAGTTTTGATTAGGCTATCCCCGCAGTCCCTGCGGTTAGAAGTCTTATCGCTTCATTTTTAAGATTTTGTCCTGCGTTAATATCCCTTTGGTGATGGGCTCCACAGACACAAGTCCATTCACGCAAATTCAGATCTTTAACGTCTTTGTTTTTGTGACCACAACTCGAACAAGTCTGAGAACTCGGGAAGGTCTTACTCACTTCCACCACCGTCTTGCCGTACCATTCTGCCTTATATTTCAACATGGCCTTGAATTGATACCAAGACACATCTGCGATAGATTGTGCAGTTCTTTTGTTTTTCATCATGTTAGCTACTTGTAGACTTTCTACCCCAATCACATCGTGGTTTTTGATGATATCGGTAGAGGTCTTATGTAAGAAATCATTCCGTTGGTTTGCAATCTTTTCGTGGAGGCGAGCTACTTTGATTCGTTGTTTATTCCAATTACTAGAGCCGATTACTCGTCTGGAAAGTACTTGTTGGGCTTTCCGTAACTTTTGCTCTGACGATTTCAAGTAGCGGTGATTTTTATATATCGTTCCATCCGCAAGGGTAGCGAAGTCTTTTAAGCCTAAATCAACTCCGGTAGTAGCGTGTGTTTTTGGCAATGGAACCACTTCCGTTTCCACTAAGATGGAAACAAAGTACTTACCACTTGGATTACGCCGGATGGTCGCGTTGATGATTCGGCCATCTACCTCCCGGCTTTTGGCAAATCGAACAAGGCCAAGTTTCGGTAACTTGATGTGCTTATCAAAAATTGCGATATTCCCACTCGTTTGTTTGGTGATATAGGACTGTACCTTATTCTTTTTGCTTTTGAATGTAGGGGCATGATTTTGCTTCTTGTAATAGCGTTGGTATGCATC
>NZ_LDUE01000048.1 GCF_001038485.1 Ornithinibacillus californiensis | reverse complement strand
TTTGAGTTTCCGCAAAACGTAAAAAAATCAACCTTTGATTATGAACTACGACAAAAATACAGAAGAGTCTAAAGTATTTAGCCAAAAAAAGGAATTTTGGCGTCCTCAAAGAGAGCCTATCCAAGGCTCTTTTAAAAATTTAGTTTTTAGGGTCTTTTTAGCTAACCAATTTTAATTCTAACTGACGAGGAAAGTTATGGCGTATTCGAAACCAACCCTGAACTCCTTCCCTGGCATAGGCCAATGTCGACAAAATACCCTCTGCAAGCTGATAATAATAAAATTGAATATCTTTACGGAGTGCTTTGGCATTTTCAATAAGCTGACGTGATAGCCTGCTGGTGCTCATTTTATCGGCAAGAAGGCCTAATAAACCAATCGCATATGTTAATAATTGATTGAGATTATTAATGGATGTCAAACTCCTGACGCGGAAATCTTCAAATCCAAAATGTTGTTTCTTAAAACGGAAATATTCTTCAATACGCCATCTCGACATGTAGGTCCTTACGATGTGAATGGCATCTTCTTTACTTTGGATTACCTTGTTCGTAGCTAACATCATTGGCGTTTTCCCAAGCCCATAAACGAGGATAAGACTAATTGGATTTTTACTGGCAGTGACTTTTATATTCAAATGGCTAATGTACACCGTCTCTTTTTTCTGTTTTCCATCTTCACTAAACAGTAAGGTAGTTTTAATTTTCCCTTTCCGTGAATCCCTAAGTACAGCGGCTTTAAACCATTTTCCTTTCCAAAACAATTTTCGATTTTCCTTCAAACGGATAATGAAGTCTTGTTTTTGTTTATGCATGAAATGAAACAGTGCATTCATATCATAACCGCGGTCAAATACGAATGTAGCTCTTGATTTCAAACTGGAAATGACTTGATTTAAACCTTCAAATAGTACTTCATTTGTAGATTTATAATCTTTTTCTTTCGATGAATGAATATGGGAAAACAAACTGACAGGTTGCTTCTTCTTAGTCGTCAATCCGACCATTTCCGTTACTAGGTAGCCCTTTTCAATTTTATTGTCTTTTGAAGAACCGTCTCGCACTTCACCAAGGGCTTCAAACTTTTCACCATGGGGTTTAATCACATCGGAATCATCCACTAGAATTACTGGGTGCTCCCCTAAAGCCTTTGTGACCTTTTGTGTATAGTTTTCTTGGATTTCTGGAGATAGCGTACGCCCAAGGTTTTGACTGAGCCGATCAATGGTATTTTTAATGCGGATTGGCTCATTTAAAGCTGTAGCTATATTCTTAAGGATTGTACTTCCGGACCTTAATATACCGTAAATTGATTGGGTTACAAACTTGGATTCAACCCGACGATTACCTGGCACCAAACCTTTTGAAAAATTAACAACTTCCCGTTTCGTAGCGTACACATCTGTGGTAGAATTAAACATGAAAAACCCTCCTATAGATTTGTTTAGTATCTTTTTGGCTGTCTACTAAAATTATACTAAACCTTGGTGGGTTTTTCCTTGTTTTCCCCTAAAATTGCCACTTTTCATTACTTTCTGAACTGGATTTTCACTTTATCTCTTCTTTTATGTCACTTTCTAATATTTTTGCGGAAACTCAAATATTACAGGTATAGTAAAGAACAACGTTTTGATATATAATGAGTATCAAAAGGTTGTTTTTTCTGTTTTTTTCGGAAATATCAATAGATATTGCAGGAATTTAATGCTTTTTGTCGAAATTTATTGGTATACTAAAAAAGTACTCATATTATTCTTTAAATTATTATAGGGAGGTTAACACAATATGCCATTAACGCCATTGGATATTCATAATAAGGAATTCACGAGGAGTTTTCGTGGATATGATGAAGATGAAGTAAATGAATTTTTAGATCAGGTTATCAAAGATTATGAAATGGTAATTCGTGATAGAAAAGAATTAAAAGAAAAGATTGAACAAATGAATGAAAAACTCAGTCACTTTACCAATATCGAAGAGACCTTAAATAAATCAATCCTAATCGCTCAAGAAACTGCTGAGGAACTAAAGGGAAATGCTTCTAAAGAATCCAAATTAATTATTAAGGAAGCAGAAAAAAATGCTGACCGAATTATTAATGAAGCGCTAAGTAAGTCTCGTAAAGTATCTATCGAGGTAGAAGAGCTAAAGAAACAAGCAAAAGTATTCCGTACTCGTTTAAGAATGCTTGTTGAGGCTCAATTAGATATGATAGGTTCCGATGATTGGGAAGACTTATTTGAAGTAGAAATGGGAAAAGAACTAGAATTGGTTAACCATGAATCTTAAATCTTGACGTTTTAAGAGAATTTACATATAATGCATACACGTATGATAAATAATAAAAGATATAAAAATACGATGACAGAGACAGTATAAAAACTTTTGCTTGTTTTAGCGAGCTAGGAATTGGTGTAAGCCTAGTACAGCATGTTTTTAGAAAATCACTCTTGAGTATCCAATTTGATAAAGTAAAATTGGACGTATTATTCACGTTACGAATATCGAGTGAATTTAAAATGTAATCATTTTAAATTTATAAGGGTGGTACCGCGAGTCTTCTCGTCCCTTTTGGGATTTGAGAGGCTTTTTTTATTACGAAATATTTACTATTTTATGAATGTTTATATTTAAGGAGGAACAATCAGTGGACTATAAAGAAACGTTATTAATGCCAAAAACCGATTTTCCAATGCGTGGAAATTTGCCAAATAAAGAGCCCATTCGTCGTGAAAAATGGGAAGAAACGAACCTATATGAGAAATCAGTAGAGAGAACCAAGGAGAGACCAACATTTATTCTACATGATGGTCCACCATATGCGAATGGTGATATTCATATTGGTCATGCACTAAATAAAATCTTAAAGGATTTTATCACTCGTTATAAATCGATGACTGGTTTCCATGCACCATATGTTCCTGGCTGGGATACACATGGGTTGCCTATTGAAACAGCCCTAACGAAGAACAAAAAAGTAAAACGTAAGGAGTTGTCGATAGCTGAATTTAGACAAATGTGTGCTGAATATGCGATGACTCAATTAGATAGCCAACGTTCCCAATTTAAAGAACTTGGGGTACGTGCGGATTGGGATAATCCATATATTACATTAACGAAGGATTATGAAGCAGCTCAAATTAAAGTTTTTGGTGAAATGGCTAAAAAAGGTTACATTTATAAAGGGCTGAAGCCAGTATATTGGTCTCCTTCATCAGAATCTGCACTAGCTGAAGCAGAAATTGAATACTACGATAAACGTTCTGCATCCATCTATGTTGCTTTTGATGTTGTGGATGGAAAAGGTGTTCTAGATGCTGGAGATAAAATCGTCATTTGGACTACTACGCCATGGACTATTCCTGCTAACCTAGGAATCAGTGTTCACCCGGAAATCAACTATGTATTAGTTAAAGTTAATAATGATAAACTCGTTGTTGCCGAAGCATTACTGGAAAGTCTAACGACAGAGTTAGAATGGGAAAACCCCGAAGTTGTTAAAACGTTCAAGGGTAATGATATGGAACGAGTTACAGCGAAGCACCCGTTGTATGAACGGGAATCTTTAGTCATGCTAGGTGAACATGTTACGACAGATGCAGGTACTGGTTGTGTTCATACAGCACCTGGTCATGGGGAAGACGATTTCTATGTTTCTAAAGAATACGGAATTGAAGCTTTCTGTCCAGTTGATCATAAAGGTGTGTTTACTAGTGAGGCACCTGGTTTTGAAGGAATGTTTTATGATGATGCGAATAAAGCAATTACAGAACAATTAGAAGCTGCTGGCTCGCTATTAAAGCTATCATTTATTACACACTCTTATCCACATGATTGGAGAACGAAGAAGCCAACGATTTTCCGTGCGACAGCACAGTGGTTCGCATCGATTAAGGACTTCCGCCAGAATATTTTAGAAGAAATTAAACAAGTGAATTGGTATCCTTCATGGGGTGAAACAAGACTTTATAATATGGTACGAGATCGCGAGGATTGGTGCATTTCTCGTCAACGCGCATGGGGAGTACCTATTCCAGTATTTTACGGAGAAGATGGTACGCCAATTATTACAGATGAAACAATTGAGCATGTAGCTAATTTATTTGCGGAACATGGTTCCAATGTTTGGTTTGAACGAGAAGCAAAAGATTTATTACCAGAAGGATTTACTTCTGAGCATAGTCCTAATGGAGAGTTCACAAAAGAGTCGGATATTATGGACGTTTGGTTTGATTCTGGTTCTTCTCATGCTGGAGTACTATTGAATAGAGAAGATCACACAAGACCTGCTGATGTTTATTTAGAAGGTAGTGACCAATATCGAGGTTGGTTTAACTCCTCTATTTCAACTGCTGTTGCAGTAACAGGAAAAGCACCTTATAAGAATGTTATAAGTCATGGATTTGTATTAGATGGCAATGGCCGTAAAATGAGTAAATCTCTAGGAAATGTTATTGTTCCTAGTAAGGTATTAAAACAGTTAGGTGCTGATATATTACGCCTTTGGGTTGCCTCTGTAGATTATCAAGCAGATGTACGTATATCAGATGATATCTTAAAGCAGACATCAGAAGCTTACCGTAAAATCCGTAATACGTTCCGTTTTATGCTTGCAAACTTAGCTGACTTTAATCCAGAAACAGACCGTGTACCAGAAGCTAAGATGGAAGAAGTAGACCGTTATATGTTACACCGTCTACAAAAGTTAGTTAATGATGTAAGAGAGAGCTATGATAAATTTGAGTATTCTCCAATTTTCCATCGTATCCATAACTTCTGTTCGGATGATTTAAGCTCATTCTATCTAGACTTTGCTAAAGATGTACTTTATATTGAAGCAGCAGATAATCATCGTCGTAGAAGTATTCAGACTGGATTCTATGAAATATTAACAACTTTAGTTCAATTAGTGACGCCAATTATTCCTCATACGGCTGATGAGGTATGGGAATACATCCCAGGTGTTCAAGCAGAAAGTCCACAGCTTACTGATATTCCTGAGCCTAGAGTAATTGAAGGCTTTGAAGGGTTAGAAGAGAAGTGGAATCATTTCATGGTTGTACGTGATGACGTACTAAAGGCACTTGAAGAAGCGCGTAATGAGAAGGTTATTGGTAAATCATTAGAGGCTAAGATAACAATAGTTCCTAAGGATGACGGAACAAGAGATGTACTAAATTCCATTAATGATGTACACCAATTGCTAATCGTTTCCGAGGTGGTTGTTACTAATCAGTCTGATGCTACTAGAGCATATCGCCATGTAGATGTAGTAGTTGAAAAACACTCAGGTGAGAAATGTGAACGCTGTTGGGTTGCATCTGACACGGTGGGTGAGCATACTACACACACAACACTATGCTCACGTTGTGCAGAGGTAGTAGAAGAACACTATTAAATACAAAAAGAAATAATAGTAAGTGGAGTATAAATCAGAAGTGGTTTATACTCCACTTTATTTAGGTCTTGGTCCCACAAATCATTGAATTTTTAATCGATACAGTATAAGATTAACTAAGGATTTCTAAAGAAAACATAATAGAAAGTAGCACAAAACGGAGGATGGAGAATGTATCGTTTCTATATCTTGGCAATTATTGTAATAGCGATTGATCAGTTTACTAAGTATTTAGTAGTTAAAAACATGGAATTATATGAGCAAATAAATATCATAGACGGATTTTTTTATTTAACCTCGCATCGCAATAGTGGTGCTGCTTGGGGAATACTAGAAGGACAGATGGGCTTCTTTTATGTGATTACATTAATCGTAATTGCTGGTATCATCTACTATTTACATAAATTCGGAAAAGAAAGTAAGTTACTTGCTAGTGGTCTTGGACTAATATTAGGTGGAGCAATTGGCAACTTTATTGACCGTTTGTTCCATCAAGAAGTAGTGGACTTTTTTGATTTTATTATTTTTGGATATGACTTTCCAATCTTTAATATTGCCGATGCAGCACTTACAATTGGTGTAGTTATTGTAATCATTGCAACATTATTAGATGAGAAAAAACAGAAGGGAAAGGCCTAAATGACATTACAGCATGTAGTAACAGAGCTAGAAAAAAGAATGAGAATTGATAAGTTACTTTCGGAGGCAAATCCTAATCAATCTCGTTCACAGGTTCAGGGATGGATAGCTAAAGATTTAGTAAAGGTTAATAATGAGATTGTAAAAGCAAATTACAAATGCCAAGTAGGTGATGTTGTAACTTGGGCCATCCCAGAAGTAGAGCCTCTAGACATAAAGCCCGAGAATATTCCATTGGATATTGTATATGAGGATAGTGACTTGTTAGTGGTAAACAAGCCAAAAGGAATGGTAGTTCACCCCTCGGCTGGACACCAATCTGGGACGCTAGTAAACGGACTATTATATCATTGCAACGACTTGTCAGGTATTAATGGTATTGAGAGGCCTGGTATTGTTCACCGAATTGATAAAGATACAAGTGGATTATTAGTTGTTGCTAAGAATGATAAGGCTCATACCAGTTTATCAGAGCAACTATCTAATAAAGACGTAGAGAGAAGATATGAGGCTGTGGTACATGGTGTGATAAATCATGACACAGGAATGGTAGACGCACCTATCGGAAGAGACCCTAAAGATCGCCAAAAGATGGGAGTGGTTGATAACGGAAAGCACGCAGTGACGCATTTTCAAGTGCTTCAGCGTTTCGAAGAATTCACGCATATTGAGTGTCAACTTGAAACAGGACGAACCCATCAAATTCGCGTTCATATGCGCTATATTGGTTTCCCACTTGTTGGTGATCCGAAATACGGTCCTAGGAAAACATTAGACACAGATGGTCAAGCTTTGCATGCTAAGGTTTTAGGATTTACTCACCCTACAACAGAAGAATGGCTACGGTTTGAAGTAGATTCACCAAGTTATTTTAAAGAACTTCTACATCAACTTGAAATAATGTAGTTGACAGAGAATCATAAATCTGAAATAATAAACCAAATGAATAGAACCTTTAATTAAGTCCAGAGAGGCTAAAAAGGAACGGTTAATATGGGATACTTACATTCAACCCCTTTTTTCCTCATGGAGAAAAGGGGTTTTTATTTAGGGGGTAGTATAGATGAAAAAGAAAACTGAAATTCTTGATCAGCAGGCAATAAACCGTGCACTTACCCGAGTTGCACATGAAATTCTCGAAAAAAATAAAGGTGGAGAAGATCTCGTTATAGTAGGTATTAAAACTAGAGGTGTTCCATTGGCAATTCGTATACAAGAAAAGGTTCAACAAATTGAAGGATTATCATTACCAATAGGAGAGCTAGATATTACGCTTTACCGCGATGACCTGGAAAAGGCTGTTGAATCGAATGAACCAGAGATTAAGGCAACCGATATTCCAGTAGATATAACGGGCAAGAAAATTATTCTAGTTGACGATGTTCTTTATACTGGAAGAACGGTTCGAGCAGCAATGGATGCTGTGATGGATTTAGGGAGACCTTCTCAAATTCAGCTAGCAGTCTTAGTAGACCGTGGCCATCGTGAGTTACCAATACGAGCAGATTATGTTGGGAAGAACATTCCAACATCCGAACATGAGATTATTGTGGTCCAGCTAGAAGAAGTAGACCAACAATTGGACCTAGTATCCATATACGAAAAGTAAATATGTTAAGGACCTTTAATTAAATCCAGAGAGGTTTACAAGGTTGCTTATGTTTATGTGTGGATAAATTCTGCACGTGTACCTCTTTGCGACCAAATTGCAAGGAGGTTTTTTTGTGGGTAAAAAACAAACTATGATGGGGTGGTTATCTTGAAGCATTTTATATCTGTTGATCAATTATCAAATGAAGAAATTTGTCAATTACTAATTGATGCTGAAATGTATGAGATGTACAACGATCATAAACTATTAGACCAAATTTTTGCAGCTAATTTATTCTTTGAGCCAAGTACTCGTACAAAAATGAGTTTTATGGTTGCAGAAAGAAAGCTTGGTCTAGAGGTATTAGATTTTCACTTAGAATCCTCGAGTTTTATAAAAGGGGAATCCCTTTATGACACAGTCAAAACGTTCGAAGCAATTGGTGCTGATGTAGCAATCATTCGTCATGAAGCGGATGATTGGATGTCAGAATTAGAAAATATTAACATTCCGATTATCAATGCAGGTGCTGGAAAAGCAGAGCATCCCACACAGTGTTTGCTGGATCTTCTAACCATTCACCAAGAGTTTGGTGAAATTAATAATAAAAATGTAGTTATTGTAGGAGATATCAAGCATAGCAGAGTTGCAAAATCAAATGCCAATACACTTGCTAGATTAGGAGCCAATGTTTACCTAAGTGCTCCTCCGGGATATGAGGATGAGAAATTGCCATTTCCAACCATTCCAATAGACGAGGCTATTCAATTTTGTGATGTTGTCATGATGTTACGCATTCAACATGAAAGACATATGGAGAAAAATCAAACTAAACAATACTTAGAACAATATGGACTTACTAAAGAACGAGAACAAAACATGCTAAAACATGCAATTATTCTTCACCCCGCACCAGTAAATCGTGATGTGGAGATGGACGGTGATTTAATCGAGTGTGAGCGTTCAAGAATTTTTAAGCAGATGACAAATGGAGTTTGTATGAGAATGGCTATTTTAACACATGTACTAAAAGAATGGGGGATAATTCATGAGAATGTTGTTAAAAAACTCAAAGCGATTAATTGATAATGGTGAATTAGAAAGATGTGATGTTCTAATCGAAGAAGGGAAAATTATTGAGATAGCACCATCAATAACAGTAGACGAACATATTGAGAGAGTAATAGAATGTGATGGGAAAATAGTAACACCAGGATTTATCGATGTCCACATTCATTTAAGAGAACCTGGTGGAGAGCATAAAGAAACTATACTTACTGGCACAAGAGCGGCTGCAAGAGGTGGATTTACAACTGTATGTGCTATGCCGAATACCAATCCTGTCCCTGATCACGAAGAAACAATCAATCATTTGCTAGATAAAATAAACCAAGACGCAGTGATACGGGTGATGCCTTACGCATCCCTTACTAAGGGTTTAAAAGGTGAAGAGTTAGTAGATTTGGAGCAGTTAGGGAAATTACAGATTTTTGCATTCACAGACGATGGGGTCGGAATACAAACTGCTGATACGATGTATCGTGCCATGCAACTAGCTAGTAAAAGTGGCAAAGCGGTTGTTGCCCATTGTGAAGATAATTCAATCGTGTATAGTGGAGTTGTTCATGACGGGGAAGTTAGTAAACGACTGAATTTACCAGGTATACCTTCTTTAAGTGAATCTGTACAAATTGCCCGTGATGTACTATTAGCAGAAGCTACTGGATGCCATTACCATGTTTGCCATGTTAGTACGAAGGAATCCGTTCGAGTAATTCGTGATGCAAAAGCAGCCGGAATTCATGTGACAGCAGAAGTAACACCTCACCATTTAATTCTAAATGAAGAATCGATTATTAGTGAAAATACGGACTTTAAAATGAATCCACCATTAAGAAGTATTGAGGATCAAGAGGCATTAGTAGAAGGCCTTTTAGATGGCACAATTGATTTTATTGCAACAGATCATGCACCACATAGTGAAGCGGAAAAATCTGAGGGAATGTTGAAAGCTCCATTTGGAATTGTAGGTCTCGAAACAGCTTTTCCACTACTATATACCAATCTTGTAAAGAATGGAACAATCACCTTGAAACAACTAGTAGATTGGCTAACGATTAAACCTGCTAATGTATTTAATTTACCTTTTGGAAGACTTGAAGAGAATGCTGTTGCAGATTTAACGTTAATTGATATAGAGCAAGAAACCACTATTGACAAATATACTTTTAAATCAAAAGGAAGAAATACACCATTTCATAATTGGAATGTAGTGGGTAGACCAATTCTTACTATCTATGAAGGAAAAGTTGTCTATGAGGAGGAAAACTATTGTCCTATCGTAAATTAATTTTAGAGGATGGAACGGTTTTTATTGGTAAGGGATTCGGAAGTAACAAAGAAATTAGTGGTGAGATTGTGTTTAATACTAGTATGACTGGTTACCAGGAGATTATTACTGACCCTTCTTATTGTGGGCAAATCGTCACTCTAACTTATCCGCTTATAGGGAACTATGGGATAAATCGAGATGACTTTGAGACTGTTGCCCCCTTCATTAATGGCTTAATTGTAAAAGAATATAGTGAATATCCTTCCAATTTTCGAAGTGGTGAAACGATAGATTGCTATTTAAAGGCACATAACATTACTGGTTTATACGGAATAGATACAAGAAAGCTAACAAAACGTATCCGTCATGCAGGTACGATGAGAGGGTATATTGCAAATGTAGACATACCAAATGGTCAGTTAATAGAATTATTAGCAAAACTTCCAATTGAACATAATCAAGTTAAACAAACATCGATCATAAAGCCCTATATCGTACCGGGGAGGGGGCGTCGAATTGTATTAGTCGACTTCGGAATGAAACATGGTATTTTACGCGAATTAACGGAAAGAAATTGTCATGTAACTGTAGTACCTTACAATTATGCAGCGGAGGATATTTTACGTTTGAAACCTGATGGCATTGTGCTTTCCAATGGACCAGGTGATCCGAAAGATGTACCACAAGCCATTGATATGATTCGCAAAGTGCTTAAAGAAATTCCGATATTTGGTATTTGCCTTGGGCATCAGTTGCTAGCACTTGCATGTGGGGCAGAGACGGAGAAGATGAAGTTTGGACATCGGGGCGGTAATCATCCGGTAAAAGACTTAATAAATGGGAAGACGCTTTTAACTGCTCAAAATCATGGTTATGCGGTGAATAAGTCATCATTAGAACAAACGGATTTGGAATTAACACATGTTGCGTTAAATGACAATTCAGTAGAGGGGATTAGGCACAGATTATATCCTGCTTTTTCAGTTCAGTATCATCCAGAAAGCTCACCTGGACCAGAGGATTCAAATTATTTATTTGATGAATTTTTAACAATGATTGATCGAATATCAGCTGAAAAGGGAGAGGAAGTTTATGCCTAAGAATACAACCATAGAGAAAATTCTAGTAATTGGATCTGGCCCAATTGTCATCGGGCAGGCTGCAGAGTTTGACTACTCAGGTACACAGGCTTGTCAGGCACTTAGAGAGGAAGGTTACACCGTAATATTAGCAAACTCTAACCCAGCAACGATAATGACGGACCAAACTATTGCAGACAAAGTATATATGGAACCATTAACGGTAGAATTTCTAACCAAGATTATCAGGAAAGAACAACCAGATGCTTTATTACCAACTTTAGGTGGCCAAACAGGATTAAATTTAGCTGTTGCATTAGATAAAACAGGAATTCTAAACCAATACAACGTCAAACTGCTTGGCACCTCTCTCGAAGCAATCCAAAAAGCTGAGGATCGTGAAAAGTTTCGAAATCTAATGAGAGAAATTAAGGAACCAGTGCCTGAAAGTAAAATTGTTCATACAGTTGATTCAGCAGTGGAGTTTGCAGATGAAATTGGATTTCCACTAATTGTTCGTCCAGCATATACCCTAGGTGGAACAGGTGGTGGCATGTGTTATAACGAAACTGAACTAAGAGAAATTACTAGAAATGGTTTAGCATTGTCACCTGTAAATCAATGCTTAATCGAGAGAAATATTGCCGGTTTCAAAGAAATTGAATATGAAGTAATGCGTGACAAAAACGATCAGGCAATTGTTGTATGTAATATGGAAAATATTGACCCAGTCGGTATCCATACTGGTGATTCAATCGTAGTCGCCCCATCACAAACATTAAGTGATCGTGAATATCAGTTACTTCGAAATGCATCCCTAAAGATAATTCGTGCTTTAGAAATTGAAGGTGGGTGCAATGTTCAATTAGCATTAGATCCAACTAGTTTTAACTATTATGTAATAGAAGTAAATCCACGAGTGAGTCGTTCATCTGCTCTAGCATCCAAAGCAACTGGTTATCCGATAGCAAAAATGGCAGCTAAAATTGCAGTCGGTCTAACCTTGGATGAAATAATTAATCCAATCACAGGTACTACATATGCCTTATTCGAGCCTGCTCTTGATTATGTCGTTACAAAAATACCTCGTTTTCCGTTTGATAAATTTGTAACTGGCAATCGGAAATTAGGTACACAAATGAAAGCAACCGGAGAAATCATGGCTATTGGTAGGAATTTTGAGGAGTCATTACTGAAGGGAATTCGTTCGCTGGATGTTGGTACGGAAGAATTAAGTTTACCAAGTTTGGCTTTTGCTAGCAAAGATGAGTTAAGCAAGAGATTATTAAAAGCAGATGATGAACGAATTTTTGTTCTTGCTGAAGCGTTCCGAAAGGGTGTAACAATTAATGAAATATTTAGTTTAACAAAGATTGATCCCTTTTTCTTAAAAAAGATAGAAAATCTGGTAAATTTGGAAGAAGTCATTCGGGGACAAATTTTTTCAAAAGACCTATTGCTGGAAGCCAAACAAAAAGGTTTCTCTGATAATCATATTGCGAGGCTCTGGGAAATTACTATTGATGAACTCTACGAATTTCGTATTAGAGAGAATATTGTACCTGTTTATAAAATGGTTGATACGTGTGCAGCAGAATTTGATTCCCAAACACCATATTTTTATAGCACGTATGAGGAAGAGAACGAATCACTACCTAGTCCTAGAGAAAAGGTTTTAGTACTAGGCTCTGGACCGATAAGAATTGGGCAGGGTGTAGAATTTGACTATGCAACTGTTCATTCGGTCCTGGCAATAAAGGAAATGGGTTATGAAGCAATTATTATGAACAATAATCCAGAAACAGTTTCCACTGATTTCAGTATATCGGATAAATTATATTTCGAACCTTTAACATTAGAAGATGTGATGCATGTTGTAAACATAGAACAGCCTATAGGTGTAATCGTTCAATTTGGAGGACAAACAGCAATTAATCTTGCTGAAGGACTTGCTAGACGAGGGGTTACTATTCTAGGAACTAATCTAGAGGCTATTGATAAAGCGGAGGACAGGGATAAATTTGAATTATTATTAGATGAATTGGGTCTATTAAGAGCGGAAGGAAGAGCAGTTAGACATCTGAATCAAGCAATGGAGGTTGCCGAATCTATTGGTTATCCAGTACTTGTTCGTCCATCCTATGTCATTGGTGGGAGTCGAATGGAGATCGTTTACTCTCAAGAGGAGTTGGAAGTATATTTGCACAAAACTGGTCATATAACGGATCGCCACCCCATTCTAATTGATAAGTATATTACTGGATTAGAAGTAGAGGTGGATGCAATCAGTGATGGAGAGACAACAATTGTTCCAGGAATAATGGAGCATATTGAACGATCGGGTGTACATTCTGGGGATTCTATAGCAGTATACCCTCCACAACGTCTTTCGAAAAAAGTGAAAGACAATTTGTTTCAAGCAACGTTGAAAATTTCTCAAGCGCTTCAAGTGAAGGGATTAATCAATATTCAGTTTATCGTCTGTGATGAAGATGTTTATGTATTAGAAGTTAACCCTAGGGCAAGTAGAACGATTCCGTTCTTAAGCAAGATAACTGGCATAACGATGGCTAACCTTGCAACCAAGTGTATAATGGGGCACAAACTAGAGGATCTTGGCTATGAATCTGGTATTCTTCCAGAAACACATCAAGTGTCAGTTAAAATACCAGTCTTTTCATTTGAAAAATTACGTAGTGTGGATACCATTCTTGGTCCTGAAATGAAATCAACTGGTGAAGCCATTGGTTATGACAAAACAATGGAGAAGGCTCTCTATAAAGGGTTACTAGCTGCTGGAATATCTATTCCTAATGAAGGAGCTGTGCTTATTACAGTTGCAGATAAGGATAAGCTTGAAATGCTTCAAATAGCAGAACGTTTTCACTTACTTGGTTTTGAAATACTTGCAACATCAGGAACTGCTGCTTTCCTTCGTGGTATCAATATTCCAGTTATTGAAGTGGCGAAAGTAGGTACAAAAGAACCTAACGTACTGTCGATTATCGAAGAGGGAAAAGTACAATTTGTTATCAACACAATTACATCAGGGAAACAACCACGATCTGATGGTTTTATGATTAGAAGAGTATCTGTTGAAAGAGGAATCCCTTGCCTGACGAATTTAGATACAGCAAATGCCATATTAAATGTAATTGATTCAACTACATTTAGCGCGGACCCAATTCAAACAAAAGAGGTTATCTTATAATGATAAAAGCACAGATGAAAATACTAACGAAGAGAGTTGTGGCTCTGGATACGATAGAAATGAATTTGCAGAATGACTATATTAGCAAACATGCCCTACCTGGTCAGTTTTTGCACATACAAGTTGGCAACTATACATTAAGAAGGCCGGTTTCTATAGCAGACTGTAATAGGGAAACTGGGACGGTAACCATTCTATTTAGAGTAAGTGGTAAAGGTACAAATGAATTAGCGACCTATGATTCTGGCAAGATGTTAGATGTGCTTGGCCCAATAGGTAATGGCTATCCGATTAATTTAGAATCACCTTCGACAGTTTTACTCGTAGGTGGCGGTATCGGTATCCCACCACTATATTACCTAGGAAAAACCTTAAAAGAAAAAGGAATTAATGTCCTTTCTGTACTAGGATATCAGGGGAAAGAACATGTATTTTTAGAGCAAGAGTTTCTTGAACTAGGTAAATCGATAATTGTAACTAATGATGGCACATATGGTGAAAAAGGATTTGTAACAGATTTTTTAGATAGGATTGGATTATATGACTGTTATTATAGCTGTGGCCCGATTCCAATGTTAAAAGCCGTATCTGCCAAGCTAAAGGACAAACAAGGATATATATCCTTAGAGGAACGAATGGGGTGTGGTGTTGGTGCATGTTTCGCATGTGTAATACCAACAAAGGAAGGAACTGGATATAAGAAAATTTGTAAAGATGGTCCAGTTTTCAAAGCAGAGGAGGTTCTTCTATGATTGATCTTGCTATTGAACTACCAGGATTATCCTTAAAGAATCCGATAATGCCAGCTTCTGGATGCTTTGGATTTGGACGCGAGTATAGCAAATTCTATGACCTTAGTAAGCTAGGTGCAGTGATTATGAAGGCTGCTACAGGTAGAGAGCGATTTGGTAATCCGACTCCAAGAGTTGCGGAGACATCTTCTGGAATGTTGAATGCTATTGGTTTACAAAATCCTGGAGTAAGTAAAATTATTGAAACCGAGGTTCCTTTTTTAGCAAATTTTGATACCCCTATCATTGCTAATATAGCCGGGAGTACTTTAGAGGAATACGAACTAGTAGCTAGATCGTTTAACAAAACTGATAAAGTGCATGCACTCGAATTAAATATCTCTTGCCCCAATGTAAAAGAAGGTGGAATTCAGTTCGGCACGGATCCACAAATGGCGGCTCATGTAACGGAAGTAGTAAAGAAGGCTAGTAATCTACCTGTTTATGTGAAACTATCGCCTAACGTAACTGATATCTGCTCAATGGCAAAGGCGGTAGAAGAAGCAGGTGCCGATGGATTATCAATGATTAATACCTTAACGGGAATGCAAATCCATCTGCCGAGCAGAAGACCACTAATTGCCAATAAAACTGGAGGCTTATCAGGAGCAGCCATTAAACCTATAGCTATTCGAATGATTTATGAAGTCAGTCAGCAGGTAAATATCCCGATTATAGGTATGGGTGGAATTCAATCGGCAGCGGATGTACTTGAATTTCTTCTAGCCGGAGCGAGTGCAGTAGCCATTGGCACAGCAAACTTCCAAAATCCATTTGTATGTTCGGAAATTATTGATGAGCTACCTCTAGTATTGGGGAAATACGGATTTACTTCTGTAGAAGAAGCAATAGGAAAGGGGATTGTATCATGACAGATTCTATCTATTTAGCACTAGATTTTCCGGATTGGAATGAAGCATACGAATTCATTCATACCAATCATCTACACGGGGTCCCAGTAAAAGTAGGGATGGAGCTCTTTTATAAGGAAGGTCTTGCAGTTATTGAAAAGTTAAAAGAAAATAATCATAAAATCTTCCTAGATTTAAAGTTACATGATATTCCGACAACAGTTCGGAAAGCGATGACGGTTCTCTCAAGTCTAGAAGTTGATATGATAAATGTTCATGCACTTGGCGGTAGTGAAATGATTCTGAGAGCAAAAGAAGGCTTGGAAAAAGGTAATACCAAATTAATAGCAGTAACTGTTTTGACTTCTATGGAACAGAGTGTATTGAGTGAAGAATTAAAAATACAAGATAGTTTAATGGATACTGTCGTACAACTTTCAGATCTAGCAAAACGGAGCGGGGCAGACGGAGTTGTATGTTCGGTGCATGAAGTAGAAAAAATTAAACAGATTTGTGGTAAAGAATTTTTAACAGTTACTCCTGGTATACGATTATTAAATACGGATATGAACGATCAGAAACGGATTGCAACTCCAAGCTATGCAAGACAAACTGGATCTGATTTTTTAGTCATAGGAAGAAGTATTACTGCATCAAATAACCCTAGAAAAGCATATGAACAGGCTGTTAGAGAATGGGAGGAAACAACATGCAATTTAACAGTGAATTAGCAAGGGAATTATTACGGATTAAGGCCGTACAAATTAATCCAGCAGAATATTTTACCTGGACCTCAGGATTAAAATCTCCTATTTACTGTGATAATCGAATCACAATGTCTCACCCTAATGTAAGAAAGCTAATCACATCTGCTTTTGTTAACCTGGTAGAGAAGATGGAGACAAAACCAGATATAGTTGCAGGGTGTGCAACTGCTGGAATTCCCCATGCGGCCTGGTTATCAGACCGATTAAATCTTCCGATGGTTTATGTCCGTTCTCAACCAAAAGGTCATGGAAAAGGTAATCAGATAGAAGGAGATAGTGTGGAGGGAAAAAAAGTCTTAGTCATTGAGGACTTAATTTCTACAGGAGGCTCTTCACTTGAAGCAGTAGATGCACTTCGAAAGGCAGGTGCTGAAGTCTTAGAAGTAATGTCAATCTTTACATATGGATTAAAAAATGCACAAACTAATTTTAATAATAAAGATGTAAGCTATCAGAGCTTAACGAACTATGACGTATTACTCGAAGCTTTAGTTGTTGATGGCAAAATAACGGCTACCGAACAAGCTACGCTTATTCAATGGCGAAATTCTATCGATTCATAAATTCCATGTAATAAGCAGATGTTTATTATATAATAAGAATATATAAATAATAATTATCTGAACAGAGGTATTTAGATGAAAATAGAAGACTACGAATTATTATTGAAACTGAATGAAATTGGCACGATTCGTGGAACAGCAAAGGCCATTTTAATATCTCAGCCAGCTGTTACACAAAGGTTAAAGTATATAGAAGATTATTTTGGAGAAACAATTTTTCTAAGAACTCCTAAGAGCCTAGTGTTAACGCCAAGTGGTGAGATTGTATTAGAACATGCGAAACAAGTTGTTGAGCAAGAACTAGCTCTAAAGAATAAGCTTTCGAAATCTAGCAAAGAGGTCCAAGGAACCTTATCTATTGCTTGTTCATCTTTAATAAGTCAGCGATTTCTACCAAAGATACTCGGTGAATATACGAATCTATTCCCAAACGTTACAATTAATCTAGTAACTGGAATAAGTGAGGATATTCGAAGAAATCATAAAGACTACCATGTTTGTATTATTCGTGGGGAAAAATTAAAAGAGTCAACCAGTATTCGGTTATTTGATGACCCTCTCTATATATTTGATACAGAAGCTTTTCCCAAAGATACGTTAAAGGAGCGTCCATTGATTGCGTTTAAGAGTGATGATAGTATGCATGAATTAGTTGATAATTGGCTGTATCATCATCAACATCAAATCAAACCAGTGCGAACAATGACTGTGGATCAAATTGAGACGTGTAAACAGTTCATGAAGCAGGGAATCGGGATGGCAGTCCTTCCCAAAAGTGTTTCAGATTCCATGATGGATGAATTTCCGCATATCGCTTTAGAACTGGATGGAAAGCCAGTTACGCGATATACATGGGTTTCTTATCAAGAGGGATTTCGGGAACTACCACAGGTGGATCAATTTATTAAGATGTTAACTAGTGAAAAGTTTTTATAAAACCATTAACTATGTTGTATTCTGTAGAGAAAACAAAAGGGAAGAAGGCTGGGACAAAAGTAATTCTATCAAAGGTAAATCCGAACATTATTAGTGCACATAATCCGCCCCGGAAATATACTACGCTTTCCGTGGGCGGCTGGTGAGCCTCCTCAGAGCTATCGCTCTTGCGGGGTCTCACCGATGCCTATCCTCCCACAGGAGTCTCCGTATATTTCCGGGGCTGATTTGGTGATTGTTTGTATTTACATTCCTTTGATTTAGTTATGTACTAGCCTCTTCCTTTTTTATACATATTATTTTTTTAGTTTATCTACTATAGACTTATCTGGTGTGACATAGATTGTCTTTTGGTTATCGTAAATGACGAATCCTGGTTTGGATCCATTTGGTTTTTTTACGTGTCTAACTTTTGTGTAATCTACTGGGACCGATGAAGAACGTTGAGATTTGCTATAATAAGCAGCTAACTGAGCTGCTTCTAGTATTGTTCCTTCACTTGGGCTTTTGGATCGGATGATAACGTGTGAACCAGGAATATCCTTCGTGTGAAACCAAATTTCATCTCGATGTGCCAACTTCATCGTCAAGTACTCATTCTGCTTATTATTTTTCCCTACAAGCATGGTTGTACCATCGGTAGATACATACTCTTCAGGCTTGGGAGTCATTTGTTTATTCTTACGTTTACCTTTAGTTTGTTTCTTTATATAACCTTCTTCTCGAAGTTCTTCACGTATTTCCTCGATATCTCCTACTCCGGCTACATCTATTTGCTGTAGTAATTGGTCAAAATAGGCTATTTCTTCCTTCGTTTTTACAATTTCTTGTTCTACCTTGACTTTCGATGTTTTTAATTTTTGGTAAGTTTTAAAGTAGCTTTGTGCATTTTCACTAGGTGTCTTATTCGGGTTAAGCTCGATTGCAGTTTCTTTTTGCTCTGGATCATAATAATCGACAACAGATATAGAGGAATCTCCCAATTTAACGGCGTGCATATTAGCAGTTAATAGCTCACCTAACCGTTGAAACTTTTCTGCGCCAGCTGCCTTTTGTAATGTGCGTTCATGCTTTTTAAGCTTACGCACATTTTTATCTTTTTCATTTTGAATGAAACGATATAAATCCTTTGCTTGCTGTTTAACACGGTCACGTTCTGCTTTACCTGAATAAAAGTGATCAAGCATTTCGTTTGTCGTTGAAAAGTTCTCATTTTCACCTGGATTGTGAAATATCTCAAGTACATGAAAATCTTCTTTTATCCCTCGATAGATTGTTGGATTGTATTGATGAAGGTTCATTTGCTTTTGTATTTCTAGAAATGCCTCTTTATAAACCTCATCTGTACCCAATTTTGCACGACTAACTAACTCACTAGCAATGAAAGGAGAAAATCCAACAAATAACTGAACTAATTGAGAATCTATTTTACCTGCATTAAAATCTAGCTTCCTTATTAATGTTTCCCCATCTATTTCCAGTGGGTTTACTTTATCCTGCTTTGGAGGAAACACATAAGGAGAACCAGGTAACACTGTTCGATATCTATTCTGGGCCATGGATACGTGTTTTAAGCTATCGATAATATGTCCTTTTTCTTCATCAACAAGCATAAGATTACTGTGCTTACCCATTAATTCTAGGATGAGTTTTTTGGTGGATATATCACCAATCTCATTTCTGGTTTTAACCGTGAATGAAATTATTCTTTCCATTCCATCTTGCTCTATTGATTCGATGATGGCACCCGATAAGTGTTTTCGGAGTACCATGCAGAACATTGGTGCATCAGCTGGATTATGGATAGTTTCCTTTGTGATATGCACCCGAGAATAAGTCGGATGAATAGATAAAAGGAGGACATGATTTTCTCTTTGGCTACGAATGGTCAAGATAATTTCCGTATCAGTCGGTTGATAAATTTTCGTTATTTTACCTGGTACTAATTTGTCGGATAACTCTTTCGTTACTGCTCTTGTTACAATACCGTCAAATGGCATTTGACTCACCTCACATCCCAAATTATAGCATTATTTAGGACAAGTCTGCATAGATATCACTATTAAGATTACATGAGAAAAAATGCTCTCAAGTTTAGCATGGAGGAATGCGACATGAAAAAGTGGTATCAATTAGATGTCGAACAAGTAGAACAAAAGCTTCAAGTAACAACTTCTAGGGGACTGACCCCTAAACAAGTGGGGGAGAGACAAAAGCAATATGGCTATAATGTTCTAGAATCGGCAAAGCAAACATCAAGATTACTTATCTTCTTGAAACAGTTTCAAGATTTTATGGTACTTGTATTGCTTGCTGCTACATTAATAGCGGGAATGCTTGGAGAATTCATTGATGCAATTGCAATTATGGTAATTGTATTAGTCAATGGGTTTATTGGTTATTTCCAAGAGCAAAAGGCAGAGAAATCTCTTGAAAAGCTTAAAGAGTTGTCTGCACCAATGGCAAATGTTTTTCGGGAACAAAAATGGGAAAAGATTTCGTCACGAGAGCTGGTAGTTGGAGACATCGTAAAAGTTAATAGCGGTGATCGAATACCAGCAGATATACGCATAGTAAAATCAAGTAGCTTAGAAACGGAGGAGTCGGCACTAACTGGTGAATCTCTTCCCGTAATGAAGCATGCCACAGCGATCATGCGTGATGACTTAGATGCTGGAGACCAAGTAAATATGGGATTTATGGGTACTTTAGTAACACGTGGTTCAGGAATTGGAATTGTAGTCGGTACCGGAATGAATACGGTCATGGGGCAAATTGCTTCGTTAATGTCTAATACGAAAAAAATCCCAACGCCACTGGAAAGAAAATTAGCCGAACTAGGAAAGATATTAATAGTTGTAGCAATCTTACTAACTATTTTAGTAGTAGGTCTTGGTGTGATTCAAGGGCATCCTGTTTATAATATGTTCCTTGCAGGGGTCTCGCTTGCGGTTGCTGCAATTCCAGAAGGATTACCAGCCATTGTTACTGTAGCATTATCACTCGGGGTACAGAGAATGATACGCAAAAAGGCGATTGTAAGGAAATTATCTGCTGTTGAAACCCTCGGATGTGCTTCTGTAATCTGTTCGGATAAAACAGGTACGATGACTGAGAACCAGATGACTGTTAAGGAAATGTTCGTAAACGGAGAGAGCATTTCAGTAACAGGGGATGGTTATGATATAGTTGGTGAATTCCTATTTGGGAATAAAAAATTAAAAAGAGAACATCCGAATTTAGAAACTATGCTTCTTTATGGCCAGTTATGTAATAATGCTGAACTACAAGTGAAAAAAGGAAAGTACTTTATAGATGGAGATCCAACCGATGGAGCATTACTTGTAGCAGCTAGAAAGATAGGTTTAACCCACTTAAATAATGAAAACTTCAAGATTATTAAAGAAATTCCATTTGATTCTGATCGGAAGCGAATGAGTGTTGTCGTCGAAGATGAAAATGAAAGGCGTTTTCTTATAACCAAGGGTGCACCAGATGTTCTGCTGCCGCGTTGTAACTATTTCTTAGAACAAAATGATCGCAAATTACTAAAACAACGAGATAGAGACAATATTGAGCTTGCTATAGGGGGAATGGCAGATAAAGCATTACGTACGATTGCAATTAGTATGAGACCCTTAGCAAAAGATGTATCACTTGAATCCACATTCTTGGAGAAGGATTTAACGTTTATTGGATTATACGGCATTATTGATCCACCACGCAAAGAGGTTAAAGCTGCTATTGAAGAGTGCAGGCAAGCTGGTATAAAGACGGTTATGATAACAGGAGATCATGTTAAAACTGCGCGTGCTATTGCGAAAGATCTTAATCTTTTGCCTGAAAATGGATTAGTTCTTGAAGGAAGCCAGTTGAACCATATGTCAGTTGAGGAACTAGAGGATATCATTGAAGAGGTTTATGTGTTTGCTAGAGTAACTCCTGAACATAAGCTAAAAATAGTAAAGGCTTTTCAATCGAGAGGCCATATTGTTGCGATGACAGGGGATGGTGTGAATGATGCACCAGCAATTAAAGCGAGTGATATTGGGATTAGCATGGGGATAAGCGGAACTGATGTAACAAAAGAAGCATCATCACTCGTATTAATGGACGACAACTTTGCTACTATAAAAGCCGCTATCCAAGAAGGCCGCAATATCTATGAGAATATACGAAAATTTATACGTTATCTGTTAGCGTCGAATGTTGGGGAAATACTAGTAATGCTTTTTGCAGTGTTACTAGGGATGCCACTTCCGTTAGTACCTGTCCAAATTCTTTGGGTGAACTTAGTTACTGATGGCTTACCAGCAATGGCATTAGGTCTGGATAAGCCGGAAGATGATGTGATGAAGCGTGCGCCGAGGAGTCCTAAAGAAGGGGTGTTTGCTCGAGGCTTAGGTTATAAAATTATTACAAGGGGTATTTTGATTGGTGTAGTAACGTTAATCGCCTTTATGGTTACGTATCAGAATACCCCTGAGAACCTTGTATATGGACAAACAGTTGCTTTTTCCACTTTAGTAATGGCACAACTAATACACGTTTTTGATTGTCGAAGTGAACGATCAGTATTTGATAGGAATCCTTTTGAAAACATGTACCTTGTAGTAGCTGTAATATCTTCTGTGTTATTACTATTAGTCGTTATTTATTGGACGCCGTTACAACCAATTTTCCATACGGTATCCTTGGGATTACGTGATTGGTTATTGATTATAGGCATGGCGGCAATACCTACTGTATTATTTGGCTTCACAAAAAAATAAATCCTAAAACCCTTCATAATTATTTGTGAAGGGTTTTTTCTGTTGAATGTTTTCTAGACATATGGACAGGAGAACCTTCACACGCCACTTTCTCGATCTTCAATAAGCACCAACTTTATAACTTGATTCTAGTTTCCAAAAAAGGAACTATCTTTTATTTTACCGCTATTAGATACATGCTAGGATCCGATACCCTATGAAAGATATGTTATAATAATTGTTAGTTTAATGAAGTAGGTGATGATTTTGGCAAAAAGTATGACTGGTTATGGAATAAGTACGTTCGAGTTGGATAGTACATCCATTTCAGTAGAAATTAGAGCGGTAAATCATCGTTTTCTGGATATTGTTCCGAAATATCCGAGGACATTTTTATTTTTGGAAGATAAAATAAAACGAATAATTAAATCATACTTCAACCGGGGACGGATTGAAATACATGTTGACTTGGATGGAAATAGTTTTGTCGATAAATCTATTGTAGCGGATTGGGAGTTAATGGATCAGTTTGTACATGAGCTACAAAAAGCGAAAGAAAGATATTCTTTGAGTGGAGATATCCAGATCTCCATGATTACTGAACTTCCAGATCTAATAACCGTACATGCAAATGAAGATAAACCAAGTGAGCTACAGGAGTTATTACTAACTTATGTAGAACGAGCCTGTCAACAGGTTTTAGAAATGCGTTTGGAGGAAGGGAAATATCTGATTGAAGATATTATAAGACGTGCCTCAGCTATCCGGGATATGGTATTATTATTAGAAGGTAGAAGAGAAGCAGTAATAGAAGAATACCGCAATCGAATAAAGAAACGTATTGCAGATTTTGTTGATAAACAGATTAATTTGGACGAAGGAAGGATCCATCAGGAAATAGCCATGTTAGCGGAGAAGGGCGACATTTCAGAGGAAATCACGAGATTATTAAGCCATCTCGATCAAATGCAAGAGATTTGTAATAGTGATGAGCCAATTGGAAGAAAGCTTGACTTTATCGTTCAGGAAATGAACCGTGAAGCAAATACGATCGGTTCTAAATCATCGGATTCAATGATAGGCGAGTGGACAGTAGAATTGAAGAGTGAAATTGAGAAAATTAAAGAACAAGTCCAAAATATCGAGTGAAACTTGGTAGATACTTTTATTTTCATGAAAAAGCCTATATAATAGTTTAGAATGATTAAGGGGGAAGTTACGTGGGTTTACAATTAATTAATATTGGATTTGGGAATGTTGTTTCAGCTAATCGCGTTATTTCGATTGTATCGCCAGAATCGGCTCCAATAAAAAGAATCATTACAGTTGCTAGAGATAATAATAAGCTAGTAGATGCTACATATGGAAGAAGAACTAGAGCTGTAATTATTACTGATAGTGATCATGTAGTATTATCAGCCGTACAACCTGAAACGGTCGGACAGCGTGTGTTGAGTCATGAAGAAATGACAGATGAATAGAACAGAGCAATTTAGGAGGAAATAACTTGATTGAAGAGAAAGGCATATTATTTATTCTCTCAGGGCCATCTGGTGTAGGGAAAGGGACAGTAAGAAAAGAACTCTTTGAACGGAAAACAGAGCTACGTTATTCCATTTCAATGACAACAAGAGAAAAACGCCCTGGTGAAGTTGATGGTGTTGATTATTTTTATCGTTCAAATGAAGAATTTGAAAAACTAATTGAACAAGGTAAACTGTTAGAATACGCTAAATTTGTTAATAATTATTATGGAACACCAAAGGATTACGTATTAGAAACACTGGATAAAGGGCATGATGTTTTTCTAGAGATTGAAGTTCAAGGAGCTATGCAAGTAAAGAAGAACTTCCCAGAAGGTGTTTTTATCTTTTTGTTCCCTCCTAGTTTAGAGGAACTAAAGAACCGAATTGTTAATCGTGGAACTGAAAATGAAGAAGTTATACTCAATCGATTAAAAGAAGCACGCAATGAAATAGAAATGATGGATGCGTACGACTATGTCGTGGTTAATGATGATGTGGAGCAAGCAGTTGCTAGAATACAATCTATTATACAAAGTGAACATTGCAAGCGAGAACGCATCGCCGCACAATATAAAAAGTTATTGGAGGATGAATTATCATGATGTTAGAACCATCAATTGACCAGTTACAAGAAAAAATTAGATCGAAATATTCACTTGTCACACTTTCGGCAAAGAGGGCAAGACAATTACGTGAGGTTAACAATCTTCGAATTGAAAATCCAAAGTCTCATAAGTATGTTGGTATGGCACTAGAAGAAATCGCTGCAAACGAACTTAAATTAGAAGAAGACCAATAAAAGTAGTAAATCCCTTGCATCTTAGAATGTAAGGGATTATTTTTTATTTGTAAATTATGGTATAACTAGACTAGAAGATTTATTACTAGAAGGGTGTTTGTATTATGCAAAATAAAAATGTTCTGCTTGCCGTAACAGGTGGCATCGCTGCATATAAAGCATGTGCATTAACAAGTAAATTAACCCAACAGGGCGCTAATGTAAAGGTAATTATGACTGAATCAGCATCAAAGTTTGTATCACCACTTACTTTTCAAGCATTATCACGAAACCCAGTATATACGGATACATTTGATGAGAAGGATCCGGAAAAAATCGCTCATATCGATTTAGCTGATTGGGCAGACATATTCTTATTAGCACCAGCAACAGCAAACATAATTGGAAAAGTTGCTAATGGTATAGCCGATGATATAGTTTCTACAATTATTCTAGCTACAAAAGCGGTTGTGTATATTGCACCTGCAATGAATGTGAACATGTATGAACATCCAGCGGTTATAAAGAATATGCAAGTATTAGCTGACTTTGGCTATCATTTTATTGAACCTGGAGCAGGTTACCTTGCTTGTGGATGGGTGGGCAAAGGAAGATTAGAGGAACCAGAAACGATTATTGACGTGATAAAAACACACCAAGGTAATCGTCAGCTATTAGCTGGTAAGAAAGTATTGATTTCTGCAGGTCCTACAAGAGAAAGAATTGATCCTGTACGGTTCTTTTCCAATCGGTCTACGGGAAAGATGGGGTATAAATTAGCAGAAGCCGCCTATGAGCTTGGAGCGGATGTTACGTTAGTTTCAGGACCGGTAGATCTTAAGAATCCAACTGTTGGAATTAAGCTAATTAATGTCACTACTGCACAAGAAATGTATGAAGCCATGACAGATAATTTCCCTAACCAAGATATAGTTATTAAAGCCGCAGCAGTAGCAGATTATCGTCCTAAGATAACGTATGATGAAAAAATGAAAAAGCAAGACGGAGCACTACAAATAGAGCTTGAGAGAACCCAAGATATTTTAAAAGCGCTAGGTAATAGGAAGACAAATCAGTTTCTAGTCGGATTCGCTGCAGAAACACAAAACCCAATAGAGTATGGTACGGAAAAACTGAAGCGCAAGAATCTTGATGCAATTGTTATCAATAATGTTGCGCAGGAAGGTGCTGGATTTGGTAGTGATACAAATATTGTGACGTATGTAAATAGAGAATTGGAACAACACGATATTCCACAAGCATCAAAAAAGGAAGTAGCCAATGAACTATTTAAACTTATTTTACAAGATATGAAGGATGAGAAGGCGTGAGTATAGCTAGTGTTATTGTTGATGTTCAAGCGAAGTCCATCAATCAAACATTTGATTATATTATTCCAGAACGGTTCAAAGAAATATTAACCATGGGAATGCGTGTGGTAGTACCATTTGGGCCTAGGAAAATAACAGGATTTGTTGTTGGGATAAAGGATACTTCTGAATTTGATAAATTAAAATCTATTATTGAAGTATTAGACATTCAACCAGTGCTTACAAAGGAATTACTCGAACTTGGAAAATGGGTTGCAGAAGATACGTTAACGATGTACATAACAGCCTATCAGGCGATGTTACCGCAAGTATTAAAGGCACAATATAAAAAAGAACTCGTAAGAAATATCCAAGAACCGTTGGCAGACGAATTGGAATATTTGTTTGCAGGTAGAGATGTCATAAGCTTTGAAGAATTTGAACAGTCTCAGGTTCCATATTCTAAGTTGCAGAAGGCTATTCATGACACTTCTATATCTATTGAGTATCTTGTGAAATCAAAGATTACAAAGAAGTTAATTACGATAATTGAACCTAATAAGGATAGCTATTTATTAGAAGAGGCTTTGCTAGATTTACCACAAAACGCTAAAAAACAAAGGCAAGTACTATCCTTCTTCATTCAATTTCCAGAACAAATTGAGCAGAGTAAATTATTTAAATTAACAAATTCGAATCGAACGGTTATTAAAGCTCTTCTAGAGAAAGAACTATTAAAAGAGTATAAAAAAGAAGTATATCGTAATCCTTATGATGAGGAAGCTTTTGAAAGAACGGAGCCTTTAAAATTAACGGAACAGCAGGAATTAGCATTACAACCAATTGTTGAAAAGGTGAACCAAGTTGAACATGATGTGATTTTGGTTCATGGAGTTACTGGTAGTGGGAAGACGGAAATCTATTTGCAAGCTATACAAGAAGTAATAAAGCAGGGAAAAGAGGCAATTGTTTTAGTACCTGAGATTGCTCTGACTCCTCAAATGGTAAATCGGTTTAAAGGTCGTTTTGGTAATCAAGTTGCAGTAATGCATAGTGCCCTTTCTAATGGAGAGAAGTTTGATGAGTGGAGAAAAATTCAAGCTAAACAGGTTAGTGTAGTAGTAGGTGCAAGGTCTGCTATTTTTGCTCCCTTTGAGAATCTCGGTATCATTATAATTGATGAAGAGCATGAAACGACATATAAGCAAGAGGATCAACCGAGGTATCATGCTAGAGATATTGCAATTAAACGTGGCCAATATCATAACTGCCCAATTGTATTAGGAAGTGCAACTCCAACACTTGAATCATACGCACGGGCTCAAAAAGGAGTCTATAAACTAACAACACTGGACAAGCGAACCAATGAGAATGCGATGCCAAAAGTAGAAATCGTTGATATGCGAGACGAGTTACATAGTGGAAATCGTTCCATGTTTTCTATGGCTTTAAAGGAAAGTATGGAAAGTGCTATGGAACGCGGTGAACAGATTGTTTTATTACTAAATAGAAGAGGATATTCTACGTTTGTTATGTGTAGAGAATGTGGACATGTAAAACAATGTCCACATTGTGATATCGCTCTTACTTATCATAAGCAATCGAATCACCTAAAATGTCATTACTGTTCATATGAAGAGCCTATGCCTATGCAATGCCCAGAATGTAATAGCGACTCCATTCGCTATTTTGGTACTGGTACCCAGCGTGTGGAGGAATCCTTACAGCAACTCATGCCACATGCCCGTGTTATACGGATGGACGTGGATACAACTAGAAAAAAAGGCGCACATGAAAAGTTATTGAAGAAATTTGCAAACAAAGAAGCGGAAATTTTATTGGGAACACAGATGATAGCAAAAGGACTCGATTTTGCTAATGTTACATTAGTTGGTGTATTAACTGCTGACTCGATGTTACATTTGCCTGATTTTCGCTCGAGTGAGAAAACCTTTCAACTATTAACCCAAGTTAGTGGGAGAGCAGGAAGACATGAATTACCTGGTAAAGTCATTGTTCAAACCTATACACCAGAACATTATAGTATTCAATTAGCAAGTGATTACGACTTTAACCAATTCTTTCTACGTGAAATGCAAATTAGGAAGACTTTCCGATACCCGCCTTACGTATATTTAGCATTAATTACCGTCTCACATCCTAATCATTTAAAAGTCGTACAAATAACACAACGAATTGTACAATTACTGTTGAAGGTTGTCGGTGACGATACGGTCGTGCTCGGTCCAACCCCTTCACCAATTTCAAGGATGAAAGATAGATATCGCTATCAATGCATGATAAAATACAAAAATGAACCTAATCTTCGAAAATACGTCAAGAAGATTATCGATCAATTTGCAGAAGAAGTACGAAAAGAGGACATATTAATTACTGTTGATATGCAACCATATCACCTTATGTAGAAAGAAGGTATTTAGATGAAGCGGATTGTATTTATGGGAACACCAGATTTCTCGGTTCCTATTTTAAATAAATTAGTATCTTCAAGTTATGAAGTAGTATTAGTAGTTACACAACCAGATCGACCAAAAGGAAGAAAGAAAATAATTACTCCACCTCCTGTAAAGGTCGAGGCAGAGCTACATGGAATTCCAGTATATCAGCCGGAAAAAATCAGAGATGAGTATCAAGAGATTTTGGACTATAATCCTGATATCATCGTAACAGCTGCTTATGGACAAATCCTACCTAACGAATTATTGGATGGACCAAAGTATGGATGTATTAATGTCCATGCATCATTACTTCCAGAATTACGAGGTGGAGCTCCTATACATTATGCAATTATGGAAGGTAAAAAAGAGACAGGTATTACAATTATGTATATGGTTGAAAAACTAGATGCTGGGGATATCCTGACACAAAGAAGCATTCCAATTGAAGAGAACGACCACGTTGGGTCGATGCATAATAAATTATCTGCTGTAGGTTCACAGTTACTTTTAGAAACATTACCTAAACTGTTTAACGGGGAAATAACTCCTACTAAACAGGATGACGCAAAGGCTACTTTTGCTTCTAACATTAAGCGTGAACAAGAAAAAATTGATTGGAATCGTACACATAGAGAGATATACAACCAAATACGCGGTTTACACCCTTGGCCTGTTGCTTTTACAACTTATCAAAACCAAACGATGAAGATTTGGTGGGGTGAACCGGTTGAACAGGACCTTCAAGGAGAACCAGGTGAAGTTGTTGAGAAAGAGAATGATGCAGCATTTATTGTTACCTGTGGAAATGGGAAAGGCATCAGGCTAACAGAGATTCAACCTGCGGGAAAAAAAAGAATGACCGTAAAGGACTATCTACAAGGATCAAGTGATAGAATTCAAATCGGTACTAAAATGGGTGAATAATAATGAGTAAATATCTTCTTAGAAATACAATTATTGATTTATTGCTTCGAATTGAGCAGGATAGCGGTTATAGCCATCTGCTAATTAATCATGAAATACAGTCAAAAAAAATCTCCCCCAAAGATGAAGGTTTATTGACAGAGATTGTTTATGGGACCATTCAGCGTAAGATGACGTTAGATTATTATATCGATCATTTTATTAACCAGAAGAAACAAATTGCCCCTTGGGTGCGTATGTTGCTGCGTATGTCAATTTACCAAATGGTCTACTTAGATAAAGTACCTGACCATGCAATCATTCATGAGGCTGTAGAAATTGCCAAAAAGCGAGGGCATAAGGGAATTGCTTCTTTAGTTAATGCAGTACTAAGAAAGATTCAACGTGAAGGTGTTCCGGAAATAAGTAAAATAGATGACCAAGTCAAGCGTCTAAGTATAGAAACTAGCCACCCAGAATGGCTAGTAAAGCGTTGGATAGACCATTATGGCTATGAAGTTACGAAAGAAATGTGTGAAGCAAACCTACAACATAAGCCAATGTCTGTACGTATTCAACCAATGAAAATTTCTAGAGAAGAAGCAATAAACCAGTTAGAACAGGAGGGTTATGAAGTGTCTCCTTCCATTTTTTCCGAGCAAGGTATTCTCATAGAAAAAGGAAATATTTTAAGGTCTGCTTTGTTTGAAAAAGGTTTATTAACTATTCAGGATCAGAGCTCTATGTTAGTTGGTGAAATGATTGATGTGCGCCCGGGAGATACCGTTTTGGATGCTTGCAGTGCTCCGGGAGGAAAAGCGACACACATCGCTGAAAAAATGGAAAATGAAGGCGTTGTTCATGCGCATGATTTACATAAGAAAAAAATCAAACTTATTCAAGATAAAGCGAAGGATTTAAATCTAACCATTATAGATGCAGAGGAAATGGATGCAAGAAAATTAACAGAGCGCTATCAAGCAGAATCCTTTGACCGAATTCTGGTTGATGCCCCATGCTCGGGACTAGGGGTCATGCGTGGTAAGCCAGATATAAAATACAATAAAACTTTAGCTGATATTGAAAGATTGTCAGAAATCCAGAAAGATATTCTTACAACCATTGCTCCATTACTAAAACGCGGTGGATTATTAATGTATAGTACATGTACGGTAGATCCTATTGAAAATGAAGAAGTGGTACAGGATTTTTTAAAGAAAAATCCTAATTACGCGGTTGATAAGAATCTCTTTAGTGAGTTACCTAAAGAACTAAAGGAATCTAGCGGTATTACAGAATATGGGTTTCAACTTTTTCCTCAGACTTATCAAACAGATGGCTTTTTCTTGACAAGATTAATAAGGCAAACTTAAATATTAAAAATACCAGAAAAAGGATATTCTTATCTGGTATTTTGTGTAATACTTATATAAAAACAGTGATGCTCGGATAAGGGGTGGTTGTATGGAAGGACATTTTTTGACGGATCGTGGTCAAGTAAGAAGTCACAATGAAGATTCTGGTGGAATATTTTCCAATAATCATGATCAGTATTTAGCAATAATTGCTGATGGTATGGGAGGACACCAGGCTGGAGATGTTGCTAGTGAAATGGCAACCACGATCCTGGAGGAGAAGTGGCGGATAAATAATGGCGTTACATCCCCTGAGGAAGCAGAAGAGTGGCTAGAAAAAGCATTAATTGAAGCGAATTCTTCCATCTTTCAACGTTCAAAAGAGAAGGCTGAGTGTCAAGGCATGGGGACAACAATTGTGGTCGCCGTTTGTACAGAGGATTTTATAACTGTTGCTCACATAGGTGATAGCAGATGTTATTTATTTAATGAATATAGCTTCAAGCAAATTACAGAAGACCACTCTCTAGTTAATGCTCTAGTGCAATCCGGACAAATTTCTAAAGATGATGCACTAGTACATCCAAGAAAAAATGTTGTCTTACGAGCGCTTGGTACTAGCGAATTGGTAGAAGCGGACATTCAGACAATAAATTGGGAGGATGGAGACAAGCTTTTATTATGTTCAGATGGATTAACAGATAAAGTTCTAGACGGGGAACTTGAAGAGTCTATGAAATCGACTAATCAAATAGATCAGGTTGGGAAGCATCTCGTGGATTTGGCAAATGAACGTGGTGGGGAGGATAATGTTTCGCTTATTATTATACAGCACGAAACGTCAGTGGAAGAAGGTGAAGCCTCGTGCTAAATGGTCATCTACTAAGCGATCGTTATCAAATCAGGGAGAAAATTGGCGGAGGTGGAATGGCAGATGTTTATCTTGCGAAGGATATCATCTTAGATCGTAGCGTTGCTATCAAAGTACTACGATTAGAATATGCCAATGATGAAGAATTTATTGCACGATTTGACCGTGAAGCCCAATCAGCAACAAGTTTATCGCATCCCAATGTCGTTACCATCTATGATGTAGGTGAAGAAGAACAGATTCTATATATGGTAATGGAATATGTAGATGGTATGACACTTAAGGAATTTATTCAACGATATGGTCCAATTGATGTGCCTGAAGCAATTGAAATTATGAAGCAAATCACAGCAGCAATTGCACATGCGCATGAGAACGGGATTGTGCATCGTGATATTAAGCCTCAGAATATCTTAATTGATACATATGGTCATGTTAAAGTAACAGATTTTGGAATTGCAGTTGCGTTGAGTGCAACTTCATTGACACAAACAAATTCAATTTTAGGATCTGTACATTATTTATCACCTGAACAGGCAAGAGGTGGAATGGCGACCAAGAAATCTGATATTTATTCGTTAGGGATTGTGTTCTTTGAGATGCTAACTGGTAGGCTCCCATTTTCTGGTCAGTCACCCGTATCGATTGCCCTTAAACACTTACAAAGTGAGACTCCGTCTGTACGACGATTTAGTCCCGATGTACCACAAAGTGTTGAAAATATCGTATTAAAAGCAACAGCAAAGGATCCTTTTCATCGATTTAACACGGTTTATGAAATGGAAGATACGCTGGAAATTGCTCTTTCTCCTGAAAAGTTGGACGAGCCAAAATATACGGCTCCAACAGAAGTTGGGGAGGAAACAAAGGCTATTCCAATAATCACGGAAAACCAATTACAAAACATTCATCAAGATACGATTGTCCATCAAGCAAATGCAGAAACGAAAAAAGTTGGCAATAATGGACAAGTTCCTCCTTCTAATTTAAATAATAAGAAAAAGAAAAATAAGAAGCTACTAATAACTTCCATAATTCTTTTTCTACTATTAACTGGAACACTAATTGCTGCTTTTGTTGTTCCTAGTTTAACAAAACCTAAGGACGTTACTATTCCTGAAATTATCGACTCTGAATATGAGGATGCTAAAGAAGAATTAGAACTCCTTAACTTAAAAGTAGAGCGAAAAGATGAACCACATGAGGAAATAGAAGAAGGAAAAGTCATTAAAACTAATCCTAGACCTGGAAGAACCGTAAAAGAAGGGCATACAGTTACTGTATATGTAAGTGAGGGTAAGAAAAAACAGGAATTTGATGATTATACGGGTAGGCAGTTTAGAGATGCAGAGCGACTACTAAACGAAAAAGGCTTTTTGAATATTAGAACCGAAGAAGTATTTTCTGATCGTCCAGTTGGAGAGATTGTTAGGCAGATTCGACCTGAGCCAAATACAGAAGTAGTACCAAGTGAGACTTCAGTTCTGTTTGAGATTAGTAAAGGGAAAGAGCCAGTTGAAGTTGGTAATGTTGTAGGATCTACTGTGGATGAAGCAAAGGCTTATTTAGAAGCAAAAGGCTTGATTATGGTAGTACATGAAGAACATTCTGATACTGAACCTGAAGGAAGGATAATAAGACAAGATCCCCAACCAAGTGAAACACTGAATGAGGATGATACGGTAAACGTATATGTTTCCTTGGGGCGTGAAGAGCCACCATTTATAACCCGAGCTGTGCCTTTATTTATTGAGTATACAGCAGACGATACCGAACAAAGTGGAACTGAAAATGGAGAAGAGAATCCAGAAAGCGAACCTATTCCTCAAGAAATTAAGATTTATGTGCAGGACATGGTAAATTCGGATATTACGGTTGTTCAAACACAATTTAATATTTATGAGGATACAGAGAGAACAATTGAGGTAGTAATTGAACGAAATAGTGAAGCGCGTATTATAGTATGGCGTGATGATGAAAAGATTGAAGACCAAATTATTCCATATAAAGAAGAAGGTGAATAAATGCCAGAGGGCAAAATAGTTAAAGCTTTAAGTGGATTCTACTATGTACAAACGACAGATGATCTTTACCAATGTAGGGGTAGAGGGGTATTCCGCAATAAGAATATTACACCACTTGTTGGTGACACCGTATCCTTTGACTTACGGGAAGAAAAGGAAGGTTATATTACTGAAGTAAAACAAAGGACGAATGAATTAGTTCGTCCTCCTATTGCCAATATAACGCAAGCAATTATTGTTAGTTCTGCTGTTTCCCCAGACTTTAGCACGACTTTGCTGGATCGTTTTCTAGTGTTAATTGAAGCCAAGGGGATTACTCCAACCATTTTTATAACAAAAATAGATCTTTTAACAGAGGAACAGCTAATAGATATAAGGAAATTTCAAGCAGATTATAAGGCAATAGGGTATAAAATTGAAATGTTTTCTACGAAGCAACCTGATGATTTAGACCGAATAAAAGCTTATCTAAAAGATGAAGTCACAGTGATTGCAGGTCAATCAGGTGTTGGAAAATCATCACTAATTAACGTGCTAAGCCCTGAGACAAGCTTAAAAACAGCTGAAATCTCTAAAAGTCTAGGACGTGGTAAGCATACAACTAGACATGTTGAACTCATTGAAATTAATGGTGGATTAGTTGCAGACACACCAGGTTTTAGTGCTTTAGATTTTAGTGAAATAGAAGCGGATGAATTATCCTATTGCTTCCCAGAAATGCGTGAACTTGTAGACTCCTGTAAATTTCGAGGATGTTTACATAAAAAAGAACCAAAATGTGCTGTTAAGGCAGCAGTAGAAAATGGAGAACTTCCAGAATATCGCTATGAACATTACATTAGCTTTTTGGAAGAAATACAAACACGAAAGCCGAGGTATTAACATGGTTAAAATAGCACCCTCCATATTATCAGCTGACTTTGCTAAGTTGGGAGAGGAAATTAAGGAAGTTGAACAAGGTGGAGCAGATTATATTCATGTCGATGTAATGGATGGCAACTTTGTACCCAACATTACTATCGGACCATTAATCGTAGAAGCGATTAATCCGATTGCGACAATACCATTAGATGTTCATTTAATGATTGAAAATCCTGATCAATATATTTCATCATTTGCTAACGCAGGTGCCTCCATTATTACCGTCCATCAAGAGGCTACTGTTCACCTACATAGAACGATTCAGTTAATTAAAGCAAACGGTGTAAAAGCAGGAGTTGCAATTAATCCTGGTACACCTGCTGAAATGATTAAAGAGGTATTAGCAGATGTGGATTTAGTGTTAGTAATGACAGTTAATCCAGGATTTGGTGGGCAATCTTTTATTGAGTCTACAGTAAAGAAGATCCAACAGATAGCTGCTTGGAGAAAAGAATTTGGTAATTCTTTTGAGATAGAAGTTGATGGCGGTGTTAATGTATCTACTGCAAAAAAATGTGCGGACGCAGGTGCTGAAGTGCTAGTGGCAGGTAGTGCAGTATATAATCAATTAGATAGAAAACAAGCAATCCAAGATATTCGTAGAGCAGCAGAAGTGTAGGAGTTTGTATGTATACGGTTGCTATTGTAGGAAATGGCCCTTCAGATTTATTCCCAAATTTATCGAAATTTCAAAGTGAAATTGATTGTTGGATAGGGGCAGACAGAGGGGCTCTTTCTATTATTAAGAACAATATCCCTTTGGATTATGCAGTAGGAGATTTTGATTCAGTTACTAGTAGTGAACTAGAAACAATAGAAGAGTATGCAAAAAGCATTGAACTTTTTCCAATAGAAAAAGATCAAACTGATTTGGAATTAGCACTTAGTATTGCTTTTTCTTTAAACGTAACTAGGATTTACTTTTTTGGTGTTACCGGTGGGAGAATGGATCACACGTTAATCAATATTCAGTTACTGAATCAAATAATTAATCAAGGTATACAAGGATATATAATCGATAAATATAATCAGTTGGAATTGTTTTATCCCGGTACTTATACTGTAACATTCGATAGTCTCTATCCAACAATTTCGTTTATCCCTATTACTCGAGAAGTAATTGGGTTAACTCTAGAAGGATTTTATTACCCTTTAACGAAAGCTAGAATAATGATGGGTTCTACTCTTTCTATTTCGAACAAGCTTATAAGAAATAATGGTACTTTTTCGTTTGAAGACGGCATAGTATTAGTTGTAAGGAGTCGTGACTAGTTAGGTGGCGATTCGCGTATGCGTGTTTGAAACGGAGGAGGGCGAACTTATGAAATTTTATACTATTAAGCTCCCTAGAGTACTCGGAGGATTTGTACGTGTTGTGATCGGTATTTTTAAGAAAGAGAAGTAAGGTGTTCTTTGCTTTTGTCAATAATTGGCAGAAGCTTCTTTTTTTGATTTAACTTATAGCCAAGTCCGCGGCCCGAATACACTTCGCTTTTACTTCCAGCACAGGGGTAACATCTGCTCGATAGTACCTCGCAGTGTTTTCCTTGCCGTGGGCGGCTGGTGAGCCAGGCAACTACTTGAAATTACTTCTTCGCAGCCTTGCACCGAGGAAGCTCGCTTCGTAGCGATACTAGCAGACGCAGGTGCATCACCGGGGTCTCACCTAAGCCTATCCTCCCACAAGAGTCTTCGTGTATTCGGGCCGCTCAGTGCATGTATTAGCTTTAAGGATTATGAAATTAATAAAAAACTAATTAGACAGATAGAAAAAAGCACCCGTTTAGTTTGGGTGCTTTTAGCTAATAACTAATGTATCAGTAAAATGAATAGGTATATATTATACGCGTTCCACTTTACCTGATTTAAGTGCGCGTGCAGAAACATAAACACGTTTTGGTTTTCCGTCTACCATTATACGAACTTTTTGTACATTAGCTTTCCAATTACGTCTGTTGGAATTCATAGCGTGTGAGCGTTGATTTCCACTAGTTGTTTTACGTCCGGTAACAACACATTTTCTAGCCATGTTATCCCTCCTACTCTGTAGCATTAGTCAATTTAATACTTATACAATTTACCATAACTAAGAAGAGATTGCAATAAGTATATAAAGAATTTTCACTTGACAGAATGGGTGGAATCGTTCATTGTTATAAGAGGCGAAAACTCACGCCTGCATTTTTACATACATTTATATTCGTCAAGATCAATCTAACTAAAAGTTATACACGATGTGCAAAAACATAATAATTGTAGTAAAATATCGATAAGATCTTGTTGTTTAAAGGAGGATAAAAATGTCCATAGAATTGAATATGAAAGATGGTCATGTAACCATAACGAATGAAGTTATTGCTACAATTGCTGGTGGTGCAGCGGTTGAATGCTACGGTATTGTTGGTATGGCATCAAAGAGTCAGATCAGAGATGGTATTGCTGAAATTCTTCGTAAAGAAAATTACTCTAGAGGAATCGTAGTAAGACAAGAAGACAATTCATTACATATAGATATGTATATTATTGTTAGTTACGGTACCAAAATCTCTGAAGTAGCTCATAATGTTCAATCTCAAGTGAAATACACGTTGAGTAAAACTCTAGGACTTGAAATTGATTCCGTAAATATTTACATACAAGGGGTACGTGTAGCAAAAGATTAACTTTGCACGCCTTTTTAGAGGGAGGAACTATTGTGGCAGTACAAAAGCTAGATGGCGTTACATTTTCACAAATGGTGTTAACTGGAGCACACCATTTAACAAATAACGCCAAGAGAATAGATGCATTAAATGTGTTTCCGGTGCCAGATGGTGATACTGGAACAAATATGAATTTATCAATGACTTCTGGTGCGAACGAAGTGAAGAAGTCTAAATCTGAAAATATTTCAGAAGTTGCTAATGCCTTTTCGAAAGGTTTATTAATGGGTGCTAGAGGGAATTCTGGTGTTATTCTTTCCCAAATCTTTAGAGGATTTGCTAAAGGTATGGAGAAGAAGGCGTCCTTGAATACGAATGATTTAGCTGTAGCTTTTGATACAGGTGTTCAAACGGCGTATAAAGCAGTAATGAAACCTGTAGAAGGAACAATATTAACAGTTGCTAAAGATGCTGCGAAAAAAGCAGTGGAAATTGCAGACCAAGAAGATGATATTATCAGTATGATGGAGAAGGTATTACTAGAAGCTAAAGCTTCCTTAAAACGTACTCCAGATTTACTTCCTGTATTAAAGGAAGTTGGTGTAGTTGATTCGGGTGGTCAAGGACTTGTAACGGTCTATGAAGGTTTTTTAGCTGCACTAAAAGGTGAAGAACTTCCAGAAGGTGTAGAAGAAGTTGAAATGGAAGAAATGGTGAATGCGGAACATCATAAATCTGCACAAGATTTTATGGATACATCTCAAATTGAATTTGGATATTGTACTGAATTCATGGTGAAATTTGAAGAAGACAAGTTAGCAGATAATCCTTTTGATGAGACTGACTTTCGTAATGAATTAAGTGATCATGGCGATTCGTTATTAGTTGTATCTGACGAAGATGTTGTAAAAGTTCATGTTCATACGGAATACCCTGGTAATGTACTAACCATTGGTCAACGCCATGGAAGCCTTATTAATATGAAGATAGAGAATATGCGTGAGCAGCATACTGCAATTGTTGGTGATAAGCCTAAAGATAGTGTACCAAAAGAGAAGGTGGACTTTGGTATAGTAACGGTTGCGATGGGTTCAGGTCTTAAAGCTTTATTTGAAAGTCTCGGCGCAACTGTAGTTATCGAAGGTGGACAAACCATGAACCCAAGTACGCAAGATATTACAGATGCTATTGAAAAGGCAAATGCTAAGAATGTCTTAGTTCTTCCTAATAATAAAAATATTATAATGGCAGCTGAGCAGGCAGCAGAATTAGCCGGTGATAATGTTGCTGTAGTTGCAACTAAAACAATTCCTCAAGGTATAAGTGCATTATTAGCATTCCATCCTGAAGAAGACTTAGAAACAAATAAAACGAATATGACTGATTCTAGCTCTCACGTTAAAACGGGACAAATTACTTACGCAGTAAGAGATACCCAAATTGACGGGATTTCTATTGAGAATGGAAACTTTATGGGAATTGCTGACGGAAAAATCGTTGCAACTCATAAAGAACGCTTAGAAGCAGTGAAGTTGTTGTTCCAAGAATTAATAACCGAAGATGATGAAATACTAACCATTCTATCTGGTGAGGATGTCTCAGAAGATGAAGTGAATGAATTAGTTGGATTTATTGAAGAAAATTATGAAGATGTTGAAATTGAAGTTCATAATGGAAACCAACCAATTTATTCTTATATATTCTCAGTTGAATAATAAACAGGACATAAAAAAGATTCGCCTACAAAAGGCGAATCTTTTTTATATACCTGCAATTTTTATAACAAAGTCACAAACAAACAATAAAGAAATAATCATAATAGCTGCTGATAATTCTTTCTGTTTACCTAATGCTAGCTTTACAATTGGATAGGCGATAAAACCGAATGCCATTCCATCTGCTATGCTATACGTAAAAGGGATCATTACGATAATTAGAAATGCAGGAATAGCTTCAGAAATGTTATCTAAAGGAATGTGACGAATATTTTGCACCATTAGGAATCCTACGATGATTAAAATAGGGCTAATTGCTACGTTTGGTATCATCGTAATCCAAGGAATGATGAAAATTGTTGCTAGGAATAAAAGGCTGGCAATGATTGCTGCAAGTCCTGTTTTTCCTTTCGATGCTATTATCGCTGCATTTTCTGCCGCGGATACAGTTGGAGAAGTCCCTAAAAAGGCACATGTTAAAGAAGAAATAGCGGTTGTTTTATAGCCTCTATTATACGATTTCTCATCTTGGTTTAGCATGTTTACTTGACCATTTAACAAACCCATGTTTTCAAATATTAGGATCATTGCTAGCGGAAATACTGCAAGCCAGAATGAAAGCTCATCGATTGCAGTAAAAGCAGGGATGAAGACAAAGCTACTAGAAATCCCATCTAACTTTGTACCTGTTTCGATGATGCCAAATATAGAAGCTAGTACTGTACCAATTACCATTGTGATTAAGAAGTTAGCTGGAATATTTTTTACAAATAGAAAGATTGCGATGAACAATGTTAAAATACTAACAAGTATAATCGGAGAACTAAAGTCGCCTATCGCAATTATGGTATTCTCCCCGCTAGTAATTAAACCACTTTTCTCTAATCCAATTAGTATTAAGAAAAGGCCTAGGCCGACACTAATCGCATGTTTTAAAGAGTCTGGAATAGCTTCTTTTAATCGAACGCCTAATTTGGTAAACGCAGTTAATAAGAATATGGTAGATGCAACTAATACTACTGCCAATCCTTCTTGGAAGGTTAGTCCACTTCCTTGAACGATAGAATAGGCAAATAATGCATTGATACCCATTCCAGGAATTAATATTAGTGGTAATTTACCATAGAAACCCATTATTAATGTCCCTACAAAACTGGCCAAAATAGTAGCTATCATACCAGCTTCAAGTGATATACCTGCTTCACTTAAGATTGAGCCATTAACTACAACGATATAAACGGTTGTTAAATATCCTATTATTCCAGCTATCAGTTCATTTCTGAATGCTGACTTCTTACTTTCTGGACCTAAAGGCATGTAATCTCCTCAATTTTTACTTATCCCTCTCCCACCCGATTAAATAAATAATCAATTTAAATCTAAAAATCTATAATCCACAAATGATTATTATAATAGTTTTTGATATAATTTACAATAGGTGCGAAAATTCATAAGGTAATGAAGGCGGTGTCAGTAAATGAAATATAATTCTGTTTTTGATATTATTGGTCCAGTAATGGTTGGTCCATCCAGTTCACATACTGCAGGAGCTGCTCGTATAGGGCTCGCTGCTCGTAATTTATTCGGAAGAGAACCCAAATGGGCCAAAATTCATTTGTATGGTTCGTTTGCTAAAACTTATCAAGGTCATGGTACAGATTTCGCTTTAGCTGGCGGACTGTTAGGATTTGAAACAGATGACACACGTATGAGCAAGGCGTTAAAATTAGCTAAAGAAAAAGACTTGAAAATCGACTTTATTGAAGATAGTGCAAAGACAGATCATCCTAATACTGTACGACTTGTTATTGGGGATGACTCCGACCAATTGGAGATTGTCGGTATTTCCATTGGTGGTGGGAAAGTGGAAATTACAGAATTAAACGGTTTTGAACTAAGACTTTCTGGTAACCACCCGGCCATTCTAATTATGCATAATGATAGATTTGGTGCAATTGCATCCGTAACGAAAATACTGGCTAAGCACGAGATAAACATCGGACATATGGAAGTTAACCGTAAAGATGTAGGAAAAGAAGCATTAATGGTAATTGAAGTGGATCAAAATATTGAAGATGATATATTACTAGAATTGGAAAAGGCTGATCATATTATTCAAATTGCTAAAATTGTTAGCTAAAGGGGAGAATAACGATGTTCCGAACAGTTGCGGAATTAGTAGAGATTGCAGAGAAGGAAGATATCCTAATCTCCGAAGTAATGATTCGACAAGAAATGGATGTTAAAAATAAATCGCGTGATGAAGTATTTGCAGAAATGGAAAAAAATCTGCAAGTTATGGAAAAAGCAATTGAAGATAGTCTGAAAGGTGTTCATTCTGTAACTGGTTTAACCGGTGGGGACGCTGTTAAAATTCAACAATATATGAAAGAAAAGAAACCATTATCCGGACATTTGATGCTTGACGCCGTTAGTAAGGCGATGGGAACAAATGAAGTAAATGCTGCGATGGGAGTTATTTGTGCGACACCTACTGCAGGGAGTGCTGGATGTGTACCTGGTACATTATTTGCAGTTAAGGAACAATTAAACCCAACCCGTGAACAAATGATTCGATATTTATTCACCTCGGGAGCTTTTGGTCTAGTTGTAGCTAATAATGCTTTTATTTCTGGTGCAGCAGGAGGTTGCCAAGCAGAAGTTGGTTCAGCTGGTGCAATGGCAGCCGCTGCTATAGTAGAAATGGCAGGCGGATCACCACAACAATGTTCAGAAGCATTTGCTATAACGTTGAAAAATATGTTAGGGCTTGTCTGTGACCCTGTAGCAGGACTAGTTGAAGTTCCATGTGTCAAGCGTAACGCAGCAGGTTCTTCCTTAGCAATCGTTTCAGCAGACCTAGCTTTGGCTGGTGTAACTAGTCGTATACCATGTGATGAAGTTATTGGTGCAATGTATCGAATTGGTAGACAAATGCCAAGTTCTTTGCGCGAAACAGGTGAAGGTGGGCTAGCAGATACCCCAACAGGAAGACTATTAAAAGAAAAGATTTTTGGCAAATAGGAATGTAACAAGTCAGTAGAAAGAGTGATCGATGATGCTAGATTATTCAGTATCAGATATAAAAGGTATAGGAGAAAAATTTGCAGAGGATCTTCAAACGTTAAATATTCATACCGTAGAAGATCTTTTACTACACTTTCCTTCTAGATATGATGTTTTAGAAATACTACCTCTAAGTGAATTGATTCATGAGGATAAAGTTACGATTGAGGGAAGGGTAATTAGTGCCCCTTCTCTTTCCTTTTTTGGTAGAAAAAAATCCCGACTTTCCTTCAATGTTGAGGTTGAAAATATTGCTGTCAAAGTAGTGATGTTTAATAGGGCATTTGCTAAAAAACAGATCCAAATAGATGATGTAATTACACTAACCGGTAAATGGGATGCACATCGCTTACAAATAACAGTTAGCAATTATCAAAAGGGCTCCATGGAAAAATCCTCTGATATACAGCCTATATACTCCGTTAGAGGAGATGTGACGACTTATCGTCTAAAAAAGGCAATCCAACAAGCAATTCAGGATTATGGAAATCAAATGGAGGAAATTTTACCACAAGATTTGTTGACAACTTATAAGATTCCTAGTCGTAAGGATGCTATTAAAACAATGCATTTTCCAGCAAGTCGAATTGCTTTAAAACATGCTCGAAGAAGATTCACCTATGAAGAATTTTTATTATTTCAGTTGAAAATTCAAATCTTACGAAAGAGACGCCGTGAGGCTACCACAGGTAATGTTCAAGACTTTGATGAGTCAAAGATACAGCGTTTTATCAGTCAATTTCCTTATGCTTTGACAAATGCTCAAAATAAATCCCTCAGGCAGATATTAGCCGATATGAAGTCTCCATATCGTATGAATAGATTGCTACAAGGAGATGTAGGGTCTGGGAAGACAGCTGTTGCTGCTATTGGTCTTTATGCAACTATTACAGCTAATAAGCAGGGAGCATTGATGGTTCCTACAGAAATTCTCGCTGAACAGCACTATCAATCATTAAAGGAAATGTTTGGCGAGTTAGCAAGGGTTGAACTATTAACGGGCTCTATCAAAGGGAAAAAGAGAAAAGAAATCTTATCAGACTTGGAGAACCATAATATCCATATACTTGTTGGAACCCATGCCTTAATTCAAGATGATGTACATTTTAAAACCCTAGGATTGGTTGTTGTGGATGAACAGCATCGCTTCGGTGTAGAACAAAGACGGACATTATCTAATAAAGGGTTGCATCCGGATGTTTTGTTTATGACAGCAACACCAATACCAAGGACCTTAGCAATTACTGCGTTTGGTGATATGGATGTCTCTGTTATTGATGAAATGCCAGCTGGCAGAAAGGAAATTGAAACGTATTGGACAAAAGCTAACACGTTTGATCGGGTACTTGGTTTCATTGAAAAGCACGTAAATAATGGGGAGCAGGCGTATATCATTTGTCCTCTAATCGAAGAGTCCGAAAAGCTAGATATCCAAGATGCAGTTGATCTATATAATCAGTTAGTTGAATATTATTCATCTACTATTAATGTGGGATTAATGCATGGAAGATTACCTGCGGATGAAAAAGAACAAGTAATGAAACAGTTCGCGGCTAATGATGTTCAAGTGCTTGTTTCTACCACCGTAGTTGAGGTAGGTGTAAATGTCCCTAACGCAACCATTATGGTCATCTATGATGCCGAACGCTTTGGATTGTCACAGCTACACCAATTGAGAGGAAGAGTTGGTAGGGGGGATAAGCAGAGTTTTTGTATTTTAATTGCTGACCCTAAAAGCGAGACAGGAAAAGAGCGAATGCGAATAATGACTGAAACTAACAATGGGTTCGAACTTTCTGAACAGGACTTAAAACTGCGTGGACCTGGTGACTTTTTTGGTACGAAGCAAAGCGGACTACCTGACTTCAAAGTTGCCGATATGATACATGATTACCGAGCACTGGAAACAGCAAGAAATGATGCTCAGGAAATCATTGAATTAGATTTACTTGAGAATGATGTAAAGTACGAGAAGTTGAGGATTTTCTTAGAAAATGAAGGCGTTTTTGACACCGTTCTTGACTAATTCATACTTGCATAATTCAATATAGTAATATATATTACTATTAGTACCAAGTCATAATAGCAACAGTTATTATCGAAAATAATTATAAGTGGACGGTGCTTTATGAGGATACCTAAAGTAAAAAGACAAGAGAAACTAAGGGAAACGATTGAAGAAACTCCTTTTATAACAGATGAGGAATTAGCTAATAAATTTAATGTTAGCATACAAACGATACGACTTGATCGTATGGAATTATCTATTCCAGAACTACGTGAGAGAATTAAATCTGTTGCGAATCATCAATGGAATGAAACCGTAAAGTCATTACCGTTGGAAGATGTTATCGGAGAGATTATTGATTTAGAATTGGATAAACGGGCCATTTCAATACTAGATATTGGAAAGGAGCATGTCTTTACTAGAAATAATATTGCCCGTGGTCATCATTTATTTGCTCAAGCCAATTCACTTGCAGTTGCTGTTATAAACGATGAATTAGCTTTAACAGCCAAATCAGTACTGAACTTTAAAAGACAGGTTCGTCAAGGGGAACGAGTTGTAGCAAAGGCTTTTGTTGAAGGAATCAATGAAAAAGGACTTACATTAGTTCAAGTTGATAGTTTTGTAGATAGTGAAAAAGTTTTTTCAGGGGAATTTCACATGTATCGCTCAACTGAGAAAAAGGAGAATAATGAATGAGAATTGCAATTGATGCTATGGGAGGCGACCATGCACCGAAGGAAATTGTATTAGGTGCGATGGATGCCGTTAAAGAGTTTCAAGAGTTACATATAACACTTGTTGGTGATCAAGAACAAATCAAACAGCACCTAACAAATTCAGAGAGAATTACAATCATTCATGCTGATGAAGTAATAACTAGTGAAGATGAACCAGTAAGGGCTGTACGTCGTAAGAAGAATTCATCCATGGTTATGATGGCAGACGAGGTTAAAGAAGGTAGAGCAGATGCTTGCATATCTGCCGGAAATACTGGTGCCTTAATGAGTGCAGGTTTATTTGTTGTTGGGAGAATACCAGGTATCGATCGTCCTGCGCTTAGTCCAACTCTTCCTACTGTTGACGGAAAAGGATTTCTAATGTTAGATGTTGGAGCGAATGTAGATGCGAAACCAAACCACCTATTACAATACGCCATAATGGGGTCAGTCTACGCTGAAAAGGTTCGTTCTATTAATAATCCAAGAATAGGATTATTAAATGTTGGTACAGAAGACGGAAAAGGTAATGAATTAACGAAGAATGCCTTTGATTTAATGAAAAAGGCTCCAATTAATTTTGTAGGTAATGTGGAGGCCAGGGATTTATTGCAAGGTGTAGCCGATGTTGTGGTTACGGATGGGTTTAGTGGAAACATAGCCTTAAAGACTGTTGAAGGTACTGCATCAGCTCTATTTTCCATGATTAAGGATACCTTTATGTCCTCCTTAAAAACTAAGCTAGCAGCTGGAATGATCAAAAGTGATTTAAAAGGGTTAAAAGATAAGCTAGATTATTCCGAATATGGAGGAGCTGCTTTATTCGGCTTGGCTGCACCTGTTATTAAAGCGCATGGCTCTTCTAACCGCCGTGCAATATATAGTGCAATTAAACAAACCTGTCACATGGTAGAACATCGCGTTACAGAGACCATAAAAGAAACTGTGGAGTCGATGCAAACAGGTGAGGAGGAGAATTGATGAAAAAAATTGCATTTATGTTTCCTGGACAAGGATCACAGACAGTAGGCATGGGTGAGGAAATTCATAATAGTAATCCGAGTATAGAAGAAATGTATGCGAAGGCTAACAAAGCTATAGGGAAAGATTTAAGAAAAATAATGTTTGAAGGTCCTCCTGAAACCCTTACTGAAACAGAAAATGCCCAGCCAGCTTTACTGCTTTCTAGTATAGCTTTATATAGTTTACTTACTGAAGAAAATGTACTGCCAACAATGGTAGTAGGTCATAGTCTAGGAGAATATAGTGCCCTGGTTGCTGCCCAATCTATATCACTAGAGCAGGCACTTCCTTTAGTGGCAACACGTGGTCGACTAATGGAAGAAGCATTTCCAAAAGGGCAAGGTACTATGGCGGCTGTATTAGGGTTGTCTACTGATGTCACTCAAGAGGTGGTTGAATCCATATCTGATGAAATAGTTGATATAGCTAATATCAACTGCCCAGGTCAAATTGTTATTTCGGGATCGGTAGCTGGAGTAGAAAAAGCTAGCGTTCTTCTCAAAGAACGTGGTGCGAAAAGAGTTATTCCATTAAATGTAAGTGGGCCATTTCATTCTAGGTTGATGAAAGCAGCCAACAATGATTTTTCTACGTATTTGGAACAGGTAAATATTCAAGATGCAGCAGTTCCGGTATACGCAAATGTGACAGCAAAACAAGTTAAAAATCAAGAAGATATCAAAGAATTACTTTTAAAACAGCTTTATTCACCAGTTCGATTTGAAGAATCTATCCGCCATATGATGGAGGAGGGAATTGATGCTTTTGTTGAAGTGGGAAATGGAAAAGTGCTAAGTGGTTTAGTAAAGAAAATCGATCGTAAAGCAACTATTTTTTCAGTCCAAGACCAGGCATCCATGAACGAATTCATTAAATGGTATAGAGGTGAAGCGTAATGTTAAGTGGTAAAACGGCAATTGTTACTGGTGGTTCTAGAGGGATTGGTCGAGCAATTTGCTTAGAACTTGCTGCAAAAGGTGCAAATGTTGTGGTAAACTATGCTGGTAGTGAAGCTAAGGCCCAAGGGGTAGTAGAAGAAATTGAGAAGCTTGGTGTTAAAGCAGTTAAATTCCAGTCGGATGTCGCTAATGAAGATCAAGTAAAAGAAATGGTAAAAGCAACAATTGATACGTTTGGCAGTGTTGATATTTTAGTGAATAACGCTGGTATCACTCGTGATAATTTACTAATGAGAATGAAAGAATCTGAATTTGACCAAGTTATTAATACGAATTTAAAAGGAGTATTTGTTTGTACGAAAGCCGTTACACGGCAAATGATGAAACAGCGTTCTGGTAGAATAATAAACGTTGCTTCTATAGTTGGCGTTAGTGGAAACCCTGGGCAGGCTAATTATGTTGCGGCTAAAGCGGGTGTAATAGGACTTACAAAAACTACTGCAAAAGAACTTGCGACTCGTAATATTTTAGTTAATGCAGTAGCTCCTGGGTTTATTTCAACAGATATGACGGATGAATTAACCGATGAGCAAAAAGAGGGAATGTTAAGCCTTATTCCACTAGCTAAATTAGGTCAGCCTGAAGATGTAGCTAAAGTAGTTCGTTTCCTGGCTTCAGATGATGCTAATTATATTACTGGACAAACTATTCATATTGACGGCGGAATGGTAATGTAATATATTTTATTCTTTGAAGGGAGGTGAAGTGGTATGGCAGACGTTTTTGATCGCGTAAAAGAAATTATTGTAGATAAACTTGATGTTGAAGAAGCTAAAGTAACAATGGAAGCATCTTTCAAAGATGATTTAGAAGCAGATTCATTAGACGTTGTTGAATTAGTCATGGAACTTGAGGATGAATTCGACATGGAAATTGCTGATGAAGAAGCAGAAAAAATTAACACTGTTGGTGATGCTGTAAATTACATAAATAATTTACAGGGTTAATATAAGGTTACTTAAGGAGGGTCTCGCTAGATGCGAGACTTTTCCATATATCAACAAGAGGTGGCAAGAATTTATGGATCGAAGAAAATTAGAAGAAATGCTTAGTATTCCATTTCATAATATTGATGTTATAAGACAAGCATTTACACATTCATCTTATGTGAATGAGCATCGTAACGTTCATTTTTCTGATAATGAAAGACTAGAATTTTTAGGGGATGCAGTATTAGAATTAGGAGTCTCTCAGTATTTATATCGTAAATACCCAAGTATGCCAGAAGGAGAAATGACTAAGTTACGTGCAGCAATCGTTTGTGAACCTTCATTAGAAGCTTTTGCACGTAGCTTGAATTTTGGTGAACATATCCTTTTAGGTAAAGGGGAAGAGATGACAGGTGGAAGAAACCGACCAGCATTATTAGCTGATGTTTTTGAAGCGTTTCTAGGTGCTGTATATTTAGATCAAGGTTTTGATACAGCGTTAAATTTCTTAGAGAAACATGTATTTCCTAAAATAGACACAGGTGCTTTTTCGCATGGGATGGATTATAAAAGTAAGCTACAAGAAGTGGTTCAAAAGGATAAAAATCAAACCATTGAATACAAAATAGTAGATGAGAAAGGTCCTTCACATAATAAGGAGTTTATTGCAGAGTTACTAATTAATAGTGAAGTGCTTGGTTCCGGGATAGGTCGGACCAAAAAGGAAGCAGAACAACGTGCAGCAAAAGATGCCCTTGATAAAATAGAAAATTAGAGAATAGAGGTTGCCCCTTGTAGGACAACCTCTATCTGTATTAGAATTGTTATTTTCTAACCTGTCTTAGTTCTTGGATAAATGCCTGAATTTCAGATGCGGATAGTCTACCTTTTTGGACAACCATGTCATACATGAACTTAATATCTTCGTATTTGGAAAGATCATAGTCCTCGACATCTAGCAGGGAGCGATTAGCAACAGACATACGTTCACCTAGGTCATTTAATATGTACGCTAAATTTTCTTTAGTAGGGTTTTCTAGATTCATAATACACCTCTATTTAGTAAAATAATGTGGGTATTTCGGTCCACTCTTCTTTTGTTTCTATGTTTATGATAAAATAAATGCATTAAAAAGCCAATAATTATGTGGTTATAAATATCCATATTAAGAAAAATACTTTTTTAAAATAGGGCAATTTTTATGATTGTTGTTTTAGAGGGAAGCGATTATTCAGTAACAACAGCGATAATATATAAGCCTATAAATAAAGAGAAAAAGGGAAAATGGAATCGTTTTTACTTTTAAAGAAAGTGATTCGTTTCCGTTAGGAGAATGTCTATGTATTTAAAACGTTTAGAAAGTGTTGGTTTTAAATCTTTTGCAGAGCGAATTCATGTGGACTTTGTACCTGGCGTTACTGCCGTAGTTGGCCCAAATGGTAGTGGGAAGAGTAATATTACTGACGCTATTCGTTGGGTATTAGGAGAACAGTCTGCAAAATCGTTACGTGGTACTAAGATGGAGGATATTATTTTCCAAGGTAGTGATTCGAGAAAAGCTTTAAACGTCGCTGAAGTAACTTTGGTATTAGATAATAGTGACCAGGCTGTACCACTTGATTATGACGAAGTTAGTGTGACAAGAAGAGTTTATCGTTCTGGTGAAAGTGAATTTTATATCAATAAGCAATCATGTCGCCTGAAGGATATTGTAGATTTGTTTCTTGATTCTGGGCTTGGTAAAGAAGCATTTTCAATTATTAGTCAAGGTAAAGTAGAAGAGATATTAAGCTCTAAAGCGGAAGAAAGACGTACTATATTTGAAGAAGCTGCAGGCGTGTTGAAATATAAACAACGTAAAAAAAAGGCAGAATATAAACTTGCTGAAACACAAGAAAATTTGAATCGTGTAGAAGATATTATTTATGAAATAGAAAATCAGTTAGATCCATTAAAAGCACAAGCAGAGACAGCAAAAGAATACTTAAAGCAAAAGGATTTACTTAAACAACAGGAAATATCTCTATTAATTACAGAGATTGAAATGTTACATGAAGAATGGCAAGGGCTATTAAAAGAGATTGATTCTGAAAAGATGGATGAAGTCGCCCTGAAAACACATATCCAAAAGAAAGAAGCGAGCCTAACATCTGAGCGAGAAGAAATTAACCGTATGGATGAAAAAATCAACGAATTACAAGAACGCTTGCTTTCTACTACTCAACAGCTAGAGCAATATGAAGGCAGAAAACAAGTATTCCATGAAAGAACAAAGCACTTTGCGGAAAATAAGGAAAAGCTTGAGACACAAAAGCGCGAAGCAGAAGAACAAATTCAAACCTTAGAAGCAGAACTTTCAAAGGAAACATTTACGTTAACTGAGCTTCAAGAAATAAAGCAACATACGAAGAAATTGGTAGATGAGCTTAAGATTAAACTAACTACGGATAAGGACAGTCTTGTTGAGCAAATCGAAGAACTCAAATCGGAGTACATTGAATTCCTAAATAAACAGGCTGCTAAGCGGAATGAGAGACAGTCTATTGCACAACAAATTCAACAAATTCATGGTAAAAAAGACAAACAAGATGATAAATTCCAAGATGTCATTGGACTTAGAGAAAACTATACTAAGCAATTACAAGAAGCAACCTTAACCCTTAATAATTATGAAAATACCTATCGTAAAAAAGAAGAATCCATTAAACAATTAAAAAAGGATATAGAATTAAAGCGTAATAATTATCAGGAGTCTCAAACTAAGCTTTATCAGGGCTATCAATACATCGAGAAGCTGAAGTCTAAGAAAGAAATGCTTGAAGAAATGAAAGAGGATTTTCAAGGATTCTTCCATGGAGTTAAAGCAGTATTAAAAGCGAGAGAAGATGGTAAATTATCTGCAATCCATGGTGCTGTAATTGAGCTAATGGATGTACCTAAGCCTTATATCACCGCTATAGAAACCGTACTGGGTGGTCAAGCGCAACATATAGTAGTTGAAAATGATGAGTCTGCTAGAGAAGCGATATCCTGGTTGAAGAAAACTCATAGCGGTCGTGCAACTTTCTTACCATTAGGATCAATCCAACCAAGATTCATTCCCGTGGATGTATTGAATCAGATACAAAATCATCCTGGCTACATCGGGATTGCAGGGAAGTTAGTTTCAACGAATACCCCCTTCCAAAAAGCAATCGATCACTTAATGGGACATGTTGTCATTGCGAAAACATTAAAAGATGCCAATGATATTGCTAGACTTCTCATGAGAAAATATCGAGTAGTTACGTTAGAAGGGGACGTTGTAAACCCAGGTGGTTCTATGTCTGGGGGAGCTCAAAAGAAAGCTAACTCTTCTTTGTTTACGAGAGAAAAAGATCTTCAAGAGCTAACAGAAAAGCTGGAAGACTACCAAATAAAAGCACAAGAATTTGAGCAACAAGTACAAAAACAAAAGCAACAGATTACGGCATTAGAGCATCAGTTAGTGGGAATTGAACAAGAGATTGTTGATGAGCAATTACATTTACAAGAAGCTAAGTCAAATCACAAAGAATTAGAATTGAAACTTGCTTCCTTGCAGGAAAATCTATCTGTGTATGATCAAGATAAAAAACAATACGAACGTGACCTACAGATTCTTGAAGCACGTGATCAAGAGCTTACACTTGAATTAAACGATATTGAGCAGAAGTTACAATATTTTCAATCTCAAATTGATTCCCTTTCGAAGCAAGAGCTAGAGTTTAAAGAAAACCAAGATCAGCTTCAAAGTGATTTCCATCAATATCAGGTTCAGTTGGCGGAGCAGGAAGAACGAGTGAAAAGTCAGCAAGATAAAACTAACCTGCTTAAAAATAGACTATCGGAACATACGGAGCGCTTTGAAAAAGTTACGGAAGAGATAGAAGAATTGATAGAACTCTCTCAGTCAAATGAAACAGAAGAAGAAATAAATGAGAAGCTTTCCGAAAAAAGTGAAGAAAAAGAATCTATAACTGCATCAATTCAAGGATTACGTTCGGACAGAATGCAAAGAACACAAAAACAGAAGGATGAAGAACGTGAACTGAAAGAAGAAAACAAGAAACATCAAGCCTTAATGCAAAGAATACAACAAAAAGAAGTAAAAGCAAATAGACTGGATGTAGAATTGGAAAACCGTTTGGCTATATTACAGACTGAGTACATGATTACGTTTGAACGTGCGCAACAAGAATTCAGTAAAGTAGAGAATATAGCAGAAGCAAAAAATCAAGTGGCTGAAATTAAATCAAGAATAGACCGTCTAGGTAATGTTAACCTTGGTGCAATTGAAGAATATGATCGTATTGCTGAACGTTATACATTCTTAACAGAACAAAGAAATGACCTAGTTGAAGCAAAGCAAACATTATTTGCTGTTATTAAAGAAATGGATGAAGAAATGGAGCACCTCTTTAGTACAACCTTTGGTCAAATAAGAGATGAGTTTGCAATCGTCTTTAAAGAATTATTTGGTGGGGGACATGCTGAGTTGAAGCTCACTGACCCGAGCAATTTATTAGATACTGGAGTTGATATTATTGCTCAGCCGCCAGGTAAGAAATTACAAAACCTCGGACTATTGTCTGGTGGTGAGCGTGCGTTAACTGCTATTGCATTACTCTTTGCTATTTTAAGAGTACGTCCAGTACCATTCTGTGTCTTAGATGAAGTAGAAGCAGCTCTAGACGATGCAAATGTTGTCCGTTTTGCCAAATATGTTAAGCATTATAGTGAAAATACACAGTTTATTGTTATCACACACCGTCAAGGTACGATGGAACAGGCTGATGTTTTATACGGAGTAACGATGCAGGAGTCAGGTGTATCCCGTCTTGTATCCGTCCGTTTAGAAGAAACAATAGAGCTTATTCAATCTTAAAGGAGTGCACATTTATGAGCTTTTTTCAAAAGTTGAAAAGTAAATTCAAACAAGACAATCAAGAAGAAGTTTCCACGAAATATAAAGAAGGTATGGAAAAAACAAGAAAATCCTTTTCGGGAAAGATTAATGATCTGATTGCAAGGTATCGAAAAGTAGATGAAGATTTCTTTGAAGAACTGGAAGAAGTTCTTATTTCTGCTGATGTTGGTGTAATGACCGTTATGGATTTCATTGATGAATTAAAATTTGAGGTCCAACGTCGTAATATTAAAGATACTGCAGAAGTCAAAGACGTTATTTCAGAGAAATTAGTTGATATTTATTACGGTGACGATGATGAAGAGATTGAGACTTTAAATATTCAAGAAGATGGCCTTACAGTCATCCTTGTTGTAGGGGTTAATGGTGTTGGTAAAACAACCTCTATCGGTAAGCTAGCCCATCGACTGAAAGCGGATGGTAAGACTGTCATGCTTGCAGCTGGTGATACATTCCGTGCGGGAGCCATTGAACAATTGGAGGTTTGGGGCGAACGTGCAGAAGTAGAGGTTGTTAAGCAAAATGCAGGAAGTGATCCTGCTGCTGTTATCTTTGATGCAATCAAGGCGGCCAAATCTCGAAAAGTGGATGTTTTACTTTGTGATACTGCTGGTAGATTGCAAAACAAAGTAAACCTAATGAATGAATTATCTAAGGTGAAACGTGTAATAGAGAGAGAAATCCCTGGTGCGCCACATGAAGTATTGCTAGTGTTAGATGCAACTACCGGGCAAAATGCATTAAGCCAAGCAAAAACTTTCTCAGAATCTACCGATGTTACAGGAATTGTTTTAACGAAGCTAGATGGCACGGCAAAAGGTGGTATTGTTTTAGCTATTCGACATGAACTCAACATACCTGTTAAATTTGTTGGTCTTGGTGAGAAAGCGGAAGATTTACAGAAGTTCGATGCAAATGCATTTGTGTATGGATTATTTGCTGATATGTTAGATGAACCAAGTGAAGATTAGGTTAGTCTTCTACTTGCAAAAGGATAGATCGTTCGATAAGATAAATTGTAAAGGTTTTTCACTTAACAAGGGGTGATACAATGCTAGATAAAACGACGAGAATGAATTATTTATTTGATTTTTACCAAGCATTACTTACACCCAAACAACGTAGCTATATGGAAATGTACTACCTTGAAGATTATTCGTTGGGGGAAATTTCAGAGGAATCAAATGTTTCGCGTCAAGCTGTATATGACAACATTAAGCGGACAGAGACAATGTTAGAATCCTATGAAGAGAAACTGCATTTATATGATAAGTTCGAAAAAAGAATGCGGCTTGTACAACTTCTAGAAAAGCATGTTTCTACTCTTGAAGATGAGCAGCTTCATTTATATATTAATCAATTAAAAGAATTAGATTAGGGGGACACCTTACATGGCATTTGAGGGACTCGCCGACCGTCTGCAAAGTACGATTAAGCGAATAACAGGGAAAGGGAAAGTCTCTGAACAAGATGTTAAAGAGATGACCCGTGAAATACGCCTTGCACTACTGGAAGCGGATGTTAACTTCAAAGTAGTGAAAGATTTGATTAAGCGTATTAAGGAACGTGCAGTAGGTCAAGAGGTAATGGAAAGCCTAACACCTGGACAACAGGTTATTAAGGTTGTAAAAGAAGAGTTAACCGAGCTAATGGGTGGAGAACAAAGCAAAATAGCTGTAAGTGACCGTCCACCAACGGTAATTATGATGGTTGGTTTGCAAGGTGCTGGTAAAACTACTACCACAGGTAAACTTGCAAATCTATTAAGAAAGAAACATAATCGTTCTCCATTGTTAGTCGCTTGTGATATTTATAGACCTGCAGCAATTCAACAATTAGAAACACTTGGTTCACAATTGGATATGCCAGTGTTCTCAATGGGGACAGAGGCAAATCCAGTAGATATTGCAAAGAAGGCAATTGAAAAGGCTAAAGAAGAACATCATGACTATGTTCTTATTGATACAGCTGGTAGACTACATGTTGATACAGATTTAATGGAGGAACTTGAGCAAATTAAAGCAACAGTGAATCCAGATGAGATCTTCCTTGTGGTTGATGCAATGACAGGTCAAGATGCTGTTAATGTTGCAGAAAGCTTTAATGAGCAACTAGACATTACAGGTGTCGTATTAACAAAGCTTGATGGTGATACCCGTGGTGGTGCTGCATTATCTATTAAGGCAGTCACAGGAAAATCAATTAAATTTGCTGGTATGGGAGAAAAGCTTGATCAATTAGAGGCATTCCATCCAGAACGTATGGCTTCACGAATTCTTGGAATGGGCGATGTATTAACACTAATTGAAAAAGCTCAAGCTTCAGTAGATGAAAATCAAGCAAAAGAATTAGAAGATAAAATGCGTAACGCAACTTTTACTTTCGATGATTTTCTAGAACAGATGGGCCAAGTTAAGAAAATGGGGCCACTAGAAGACTTATTAGGGATGATTCCAGGCGCTAATAAGATGAAAGGGCTAAAAAATGTCCAATTTGATGAAAAGCAATTAGTACATGTTGAGGCGATTATCCAATCAATGACCAAAAAAGAACGCCAAGACCCAAGCGTTATGAATGCAAGTCGAAAGAAAAGGATTGCAAAAGGTTCCGGAACATCCGTATCCCAAGTCAACCGCCTACTAAAACAATTCGACGAAATGAAAAAAATGATGAAACAAATGACCAACATGCAAAAAGGCAAAAAAGGAAAAGGCTTCAAAATGCCTTTTAATCCTTTTTGATAATTAGTTTTTCTGTATACTGTATTACTATTTAGTAAGATGAACTAGTTTAGTGCTCTGAGCAGCCCGTATACACGGAGACTCCTGTGGGAGGATAGGCTTCGGTGAGACCCCGCAAGAGCGATAGCTCTGAGGAGGCTCACCAGCCGCCCACGGAAAGCGAAGTGTATACGGGCTGCGGATAAGGATAGAATGCTAAATAACTATAAAAAACAAGATGTAATGTAAAAACACTTTACAGACTAAAAACTTTCTGATACAATCAATTCTTGTGAGAACATATTAATGGAGGTGCAAGTAATGGCAGTAAAAATTCGTTTAAAACGTATGGGTTCTAAAAGAAATCCTTTCTATCGTATTGTTGTAGCTGATTCACGTTCTCCTCGTGACGGACGTTCTATTGAACAAATTGGAACTTATAATCCTGTAGTTGATCCAGTTGAAGTTAAAATAGATGAAGCAAAAGCACTTGATTGGATGACAAAAGGCGCTAAGCCAAGCGATACAGTACGTAACTTATTCTCAAAAGAAGGCATCATGAAGAAATTCCACGAACAAAAAACTAATAAGTAAAGTAGTGTGATATCATGAAAGCCCTTATTGAATCGATTGTAGCACCATTAGTTGATTATCCAGAAGACGTTGTTGTGACAGAGCGAGAAGAAGACACGAAAATTGTCTACCATCTTACTGTAAATCAAAATGACGTTGGTAAGGTGATTGGAAAAAATGGCCGTATTGCAAAAGCGATTCGTACTGTAGTTTATGCAGCTAAGTCAGACGCTAATAAACGAATCTATCTAGATATCATGTAAAGGGAAAGGGAGACCTTTCCCTTTTTACACATTCACAGAGAAATTATAGCCTTATTTATAGTTAACAGACTTTTGAAGGTGTACTCGTGTAATACATACGACGGGCACTGATTAAAGGGAAGGTTGAGGCGAGGTAGACGTGAATATTATAAAAAAAGTAGTTATAAAGCAAGTTATTACCGAGAAAAGCAAAGACAAATTGAGAGAAAAGTTCACTAAACACAAAATGCGACTTGAACAAGAGTGTCAACAACTATTATTTGAGCAACGAAAATTGCAAAATAGAAAAGGGATGTCAAAACAAGATCTCCACGACCGCTTTCAACAAGAAATAAAAAAGCGTAAGGAAAAAATAAAACTCATTGAGTTTAAAATCGATCAATTGGAAATGCTAGAAATTGGAAGCGAAATTGTTGAAAGTGAAGTTGAAGCTCTTGTTGAGGTAAAAGTTGGTACGCATTGGAATGAGATTATGGAGACTACAGCCATCATTATTAAAGATGATGTTGTCGTACGAATTGATAACTAGCAGGTGAAATTATATGAATGAGAAAATGTACACAGTTGGAAAAATAATAAATACGCATGGAATTCGGGGAGATCTTAAAATTCTTCGAGTAAGTGATTTTGAAGATCGCTTTGAAATTGGAAATGTTTTATATCTTGTTACAAATAATCAAGTTGTAAGAGAATTAGAGATTGATGGTCATCGGATTCACAAAGGGTTTGATTTACTTCATTTTAAAGGTTTGAACAATATTAATGAAGTCGAGCATTTTAAAGGCTCTACGTTAAAAATATTGGAATCTCAACTTACCGAATTAGAAGAAAACGAATACTATTACCATGAGATTATTGGTTGTGAAGTATTTACTAATGAAGGGAATTCTATTGGCCAAGTCAAAGAAATATTAGCTCCTGGAGCAAATGATGTATGGGTTATAAAACAACCAAAAGGTAAAGATATATTAATTCCGTATATTAAAGATGTAGTGAAAGATATTGATATTGCTGAAAAGAAAATCGTTATCGAACCAATGGAAGGATTGCTTGATTGATGCAAATAGACATACTAACATTGTTTCCTGAGATGATTGAAAGTGTTTTTAATACTTCAATCTTGAAAAAAGCACAAGAAAAAGATAAGTTTCATTTTAATCTGGTGAACTTTAGAGATTTCACAGAAAACAAACACAACAAAGTAGATGATTATCCTTATGGTGGAGGGGCTGGTATGGTGTTGTCACCACAGCCTATTTTTGATGCAGTAGATGCAATTACAGCGGACAAAGAGTCTAAACCAAGAATAGTATTAATGTGTCCGCAAGGCGAGCGCTATACACAAAAAAAGGCTGAGGAATTAGCTGAAGAGGATCACTTGGTTATTATTTGTGGTCATTATGAAGGATATGATGAACGAATACGCGAGCATTTAGTAACAGATGAAATTTCAATAGGTGATTTTGTACTTACAGGTGGCGAGTTAGGGGCTATGGTTGTAGTTGATAGTGTCGTAAGGCTTTTGCCTGAAGTTCTTGGTAATCAAGAATCGGCACCACAAGATTCTTTTTCAACAGGCTTATTAGAGCATCCGCATTATACTAGACCAGCAGACTTTAGAGGTATGAAGGTACCTGAAGTACTCACATCTGGCGATCACGCTAAAATTGAATCGTGGCGAAGAGAACAATCATTAAAAAGAACCTATGAACGTCGTAAAGATTTATTAGATGATTATTCGCTGTCCGAAGAAGATAATAAAATCCTACAAAAACTAGTAGATAAGCAATCGGAGTAAAATAAAATAGGAATATCATTGGTTTTTAAAACCTTAGTCTTTTCTGGTTACTCTCTATTAGTAGTATTGAAACTTATGTTGAAATAATTTGTTGAAGTCTAGCTCGTATTATGATATATTATTTATTGTGCTTAACTACGATTAAGTACGTATAAACGATGTTCCGCTGTTACCTATTGGGAATAATGAGCATTGGTTTGGAAGGAGTGAAGCAGGATGCAAAAATTAATCGAAGAAATCACAAAAGATCAGCTTCGTAACGATCATCCTGATTTCCGCCCAGGAGATACTGTTAAAGTTCACGTTAAAGTTGTAGAAGGAACTCGTGAACGTATCCAGGTTTTCGAAGGTGTCGTTATTAAACGTCAAAACGGTGGAATCAGCGAGACATTTACAGTAAGAAAAATTTCTTATGGTGTAGGTGTTGAACGTACTTTCCCAGTACATTCACCTCGTCTTGATAAAATCGAAGTTACACGTCGTGGTATTGTACGTCGTGCGAAACTATACTATCTTCGTAACCTACGCGGAAAAGCAGCACGTATTAAAGAACGTCGCTAAGAATAGAAATCGAAGAATGCATTTGGAAAGGAGCTTGGTATTTTATTCAAGCTCCTTTTTACATAAAAGAAAACATAATAGCTACATGATAAATTATAATATAATTATAAGAGCAAGGTTTCGGAGGTTAGAATATGGCTGCTAAAGGGAAAAGTGAGTGGTTTGATTGGTTAAAAGCATTATTAATCGCATTTGGTATAGCCTTTTTAGTAAGAACCTTCTTATTTACACCTATTATCGTTGACGGTCCTTCCATGCAACCAACATTACATGATCGAGATCAAATGATCGTTAATAAATTTCTTTACAAAATAGATGAACCGGAACGATTTGATGTTGTTGTGTTTCATGCCAATGACCAAAAGGATTTTATTAAACGTGTCATCGCCTTACCTGGTGAGCATGTAGCTTATAAAGATAATATTTTATATATAGATGGTGAGCCTATAGAAGAAGAGTTCTTTCTTGATACCCGTGTAGATATAGAAACAAATGATTTCACCTTGGAAGTAATAAAGGGTAACTATGGCACAGTTCCAGAGGGGCATGTTTTTGTACTTGGTGACAATCGAACGAACTCTACAGACAGTAGGTTACTCGGTCCAATACCAATTGATCAGATTGTTGGCAAAGCAAGTGTGATATACTGGCCGTTTGATCGATTTAAATTCATAGGAGAGTAGGACAACTATGACAATTCAATGGTTTCCTGGCCATATGGCCAAAGCAAGAAGAGAAATAGAAGAAAAGCTTAAATTGGTTGATTTTGTAATGGAGCTTGTGGATGCTAGAGCCCCTTTATCATCTCAAAATCCGATGCTTCAGCAAGTATTACAAAGCAAATCCAAGATGATTCTATTAATGAAACGTGATTTGGCAGACACTAAGGTCACTAATGAATGGATAGAATACTTTAAAGAGCGTGAAATTCCGGCCTTAGCTGTGAATGTTAATGACAAATCCGATGTGAATAGAGTTATACAATTAGCAAAAGAGCTAGGAAAAGTAAAGCTAGAGAAATTGAAGAAAAAAGGAATCCAACCACGTGCTGCACGAGCAATGATCGTCGGGATACCAAATGTAGGAAAATCAACGTTAATTAATCGACTGGCTAACAAAAAGATAGCAAAAGTTGGCGACCGGCCAGGAGTAACAAAACAACAGCTTTGGATTAAAGTGAAAAAGGAATTTGAATTATTAGATACACCTGGTATATTGTGGCCTAAATTTGAGGACCAAACGGTAGGGTATCGACTGGCTGCAATAGGTACCATAAAAGACCAATTGCTTTCGATACAAGATATCGTTGTATTTGTAATTAATTATTTAAAAGAATATTATCCTAAGTCTCTAGAAGAACGTTATCAAATTGAACAACATGAAGAAGACATGTTAGAGATTTTTATGAAAATAGGTAAGTTCAGGGGTGCTCTTGAGAGCGGAGGAAATATAAATCTTGATAAAGTTAGTGACCTTGTAATTCGCGATCTAAGGACGGGACGACTAGGTAATATAACCTTGGAAAGACCTAAAGAGGAAGGATAAAGACATACATCATTAGATGGATGTCTTTTATTTTTTATAGTGTGAGCCGATATAAAAGGTATAGAAAGTAAGGTGTTAACATGGGAAATCAATCCATCAGTGAATTAAGAACGTTATTACAACAGGAAAGACTAACAGACATTGATATTGAATCGCTAAAAAATGACAGCCGTAAAGGAGTACAACAACTCATTCAAACTTATGAAAAGCAAAAGCTAAAACAATTGGCTTTAGAGATGGCCTATGAAGAGATGTCTGTTTACGAAAAAAAGAGTTACCAAATTGGAAAGAAATTCGTTGCTGGAATTGATGAAGCGGGTAGAGGACCATTAGCTGGCCCAGTTGTAGCCGCTGCAGTAATCTTACCAATAGATTTTAAACTATTAGGTTTAAATGATTCAAAGCAGTTAAGTGAATCAAAACGTGAGGAATACTTTGAAATCATTAAAGAAAATGCCATTAGTTATGGTATTTCTATAGTTGATAATCAAACGATAGATGAAATAAATATACTAGAATCTACAAAACTAGCAATGCGAAATGCATTGACTCAATTAAGTCCAAAGGCTCAGCATGTATTGATAGATGCAGTTGAACTTGATAGTCTGCCATGCTCCTCAGAAGCTATTATTAAAGGTGATGCCAGAAGTATTTCGATCGCAGCAGCAAGTATTCTTGCAAAAGTAAGTAGAGATAGATTAATGAAGGAGATTCATTCCGAATATCCGATGTACGATTTTCAGTCGAATATGGGGTACGGGACAAAATTGCATATGGAGATGCTTAAAGAATATGGTATTTCGCCATATCATCGTAAGTCATTCGGGCCTGTTAAAGAAAATATAAGGTGAGTGGTTCAGATGAATATTCAACAAGTTGCACAAAGTCAGTTATCAAACCTAAAGGTAGGTACCCTACATCTAAGAACTGGGCAAATTATACAAGGAAACATACATAAACTGTTTCCGAATAACAAAGCACAAATTCAGCTTGGAACGAATCAATTAATTGCTCAGTTAGAAGCTTCCTTAGAGGTAGGAGCACGCTACCATTTCCAAGTGAAAAGTACAGATAATGTTATACTATTGAAGGTTTTAGGCGACTCATTGGATAGTGGCCCTAATTCACAAATGAACTATTTACACTTGTTGCGCCAATTAGGTATAAAACATACGAAACTCAATCAAGAATTTGTTGGTTTACTACTGCGGAATAAGATTCCGTTTGATAAAGGCCAATTACAGAATGCCATAGCATTATTAAATGCAGCTTCTGATAAAGGGCAAGCTAAACTGGTATTGCAAGACATGATTCTAAATAAAACTCCCATTACGGAAGCGTTATTCCAAGCCTTGTCTTCACGATTTTTGGGAAGTTTTACCGAGCGCATTGTTACATTAGAAGCAGAAATGCAACAACCCCATACTACAGATACGAAACTGAAACAGGATCTACTTAGTCAACTTAAACAGTTTTCTGGAAATTCAAGTGAAATAAGAATATCCCAACTATCGCCTTTATTGGATAGTCCTGAAATAGTTAATGTATTGAAAGTGATTGGTGTAATAGACCGTGAAATTCCGTTTAGTAGTTGGAGTAATCGGGTAAACCAAATGATGAATCAGAATGTAGCTCCTGTTAACCATCTATTGCAGATTGATTCACCTAAGCAGTTAGGTACAATCCTATCTAATCTAACTTTGATAAATCAGCAAGCTAATTCATTATTAACAAACTGGGGAGAGTTATTACATTGGAATATAACCAAAAACCTCCCTTTGTCTAATGAATCCTTTGCTAATTTAAAACAGGAAGTAGAGCAATCTATATTTCGCCTCACACCACGCAATTTAGATTCATTCATTAATAACCCTCAACAATTGAAGGCATTACTTGCAGATATAGAAATATTAGCTAACACAAAAAATTATGTAAAACTTGACTCACTTCTACATCACATGTTAAAGGAAACATTTCTTAGTCAGAAACAACTAGTATTACAAGAGGTTGGCCTCAACTATGAAAAAACCATCTTACAATCTGGGGAAAATCCTAGCAATACATTGAAAGGGATGTTGTTACAGATTCTGCAATCTAGTGATGGATTCATCCAAGATCACGCGACTAGACTATTACAATCTATCAATGGATTACAATTACAGTCAGTTCTTGAAACCGATAAGGCACTTCAGGCAAATCTGATTATGCCAGGAAAAGTATTTGGTATGGAAAATGATATTGGGATGTCGTTTGAGGGAAAAAGAACGGATACTGGTGAATTGAACCCAGATTTTTGTAGAGTCATGTTCTTCCTTGATCTCACAAATCTGGAACAGACGGTTATAGACATGCAAGTCCAAAAACGAGCTATCTCTTTATCCATCTTAAATGATAACGATATCAGTGATTTAACCCAGTCTTTAAAACCAATATTAAAGAGCGGATTAGAAAAACTTGACTATCATTTGTCTTCAGTCATATTTCGACCTTTAACAATGAAAGATTCGACTACTCCTAATAACAAAGTAGAAGTTGAGAAACAGCAAGTATCATATGAGGGGGTAGACTTTCGGATATGAATCACAATCGAAAAAAGGCGATTGCATTAAGCTATGATCAAGAAAAAGCAGATGCGCCAAAAGTAAGCGCAACTGGGAAAGGGTTAATAGCAGAAAATATTATTAAGAAAGCTAAAGAGAATCATATACCTATCATGGAAGACAGGAATATGGTCGAATTGCTTTCTAAACTAGATATAAATGAAAAAGTACCAGAAGAACTCTATCAAGCAGTAGCTGAGGTGTTTGCATTTATCTACCGAACAGATCAAAAGATGGACCAAAACAAATAATACTAATAATTTTACGACAAATAGTAGTTCTTTTCTTGTACAAATTTCTGTTTTTTAATACAATGAAAATGCAGTGATTTTTGATGGGAGGATGAAGAATGAATATTCATGAGTATCAAGGGAAAGAAATCTTAAAAGGTTTCGGTGTAAAAGTTCCTAATGGATATGTTGCATATACGGTAGATGAGGCTGTTGAGGCAGCTGGAAAATTAGGTACGACTGTTACTGTAGTAAAAGCACAAATTCATGCTGGTGGACGCGGGAAAGCCGGTGGAGTTAAGGTTGCTAAGAATTTAGATGAAGTTCGTACATACGCTAATGAAATTCTTGGTAAGACTCTAGTAACACACCAAACCGGACCAGAGGGCAAAGAAGTTAAGCGTTTACTTATTGAAGAAGGCTGTGATATTCAGAAAGAATATTACGTAGGTGTCGTACTTGATCGTGCTACTTCACGTGTAGTTATGATGGGGTCTGAAGAGGGTGGTACTGAAATTGAGGAAGTTGCAGCAGAAACACCTGAAAAGATCTTCAAAGAAGTTATTGATCCAGTAGTAGGTCTTCTTCCTTATCAAGCTCGTAGACTAGCATTTAATATGAATATTCCAGATGAATTGCTGGGCAAAACTGTTAAATTCATGACTGGATTATACCAAGCATTTGTTGAAAAAGATTGCTCTATTGCAGAAATTAACCCACTAGTAACTACTGGCGATGGAGAAGTATTAGCACTTGATGCAAAGTTAAACTTTGATGATAACGCATTATACCGTCAAAAAGATATTTTAGAATATCGTGATCTAGACGAAGAAGATGAAAAGGAAATTAAAGCATCCAAATATGACCTTAGCTATGTAGCTTTAGATGGAAATATTGGTTGTATGGTTAATGGTGCTGGCTTAGCAATGTCAACGATGGACATTATTAAACATTATGGCGGAGAACCCGCAAACTTCCTAGATGTTGGGGGCGGTGCTACTGCTGAAAAGGTTACAGAAGCATTTAAAATAATCTTATCCGATAAAAATGTTAAAGGTATTTTTGTAAATATCTTTGGTGGAATTATGAAGTGTGATGTTATTGCTGAAGGTGTTGTTGCAGCAACTAAACAAGTTGGATTAGACCTTCCATTAGTTGTTCGTCTTGAAGGTACAAATGTGGATCTAGGTAAAAAGATTTTAAACGAATCTGGATTAAACATTATTCCTGCAGACTCTATGGCTGATGGCGCTGAGAAAATTGTATCCTTAGTTAAAGAAGCTTAGGTGGATGTAAAATCTAGTATATAAAAGACATAGATTTTGGAAAGGACGGACTATAATGAGTGTATATGTAAATAAAGATACAAAAGTAATTGTCCAAGGTATTACTGGTGGTACTGCTAAATTCCATACAAAGCAAATGCTTGAATATGGCACAAAGATTGTTGGGGGAGTAACACCTAAAAAAGGTGGTACAGAAGTAGAAGGAGTACCAGTATTCAATACAGTTCAAGAAGCTGTAGAAAAGACTGGTGCAACAGCTTCTGTAGTTTATGTACCTGCTCCATTTGCAGCAGATGCAATCATTGAGGCAGTGGACGCTGAATTAGATTTAGTAATTTGTATTACAGAGCATATTCCAGTACTAGATATGGTCAAAGTTAAGCGTTATATGGAAGGTAAGAAAACTCGCCTAATTGGACCAAACTGTCCTGGTGTCATTACTTCTGATGAATCTAAAATCGGTATTATGCCGGGGTATATTCATACAAAAGGACACATTGGTGTCGTATCTCGTTCTGGAACTCTAACATATGAAGCAGTACATCAATTATCACAGGCTGGTTATGGCCAAACAACAGCTGTAGGTATTGGTGGGGATCCAGTAAATGGAACAAACTTTATTGACGTATTAAAAGAATTCAATGAAGACCCAGAAACATATGCGGTTGTTATGATTGGTGAAATCGGAGGAACTGCAGAAGAAGAAGCGGCTGAGTGGGTAAAAGCAAATATGACTAAACCTGTAGTTGGGTTTATTGGTGGTGCTACAGCTCCTCCAGGAAAACGTATGGGTCATGCTGGTGCTATTATCTCTGGAGGTAAAGGTACTGCTGAAGAGAAGATTAGAGTTATGAATGAATGTGGAATCGAAGTTGCAGAGACACCATCAGTAATTGGAGAAACAATGATTCAAGTTCTAGAGAAAAAAGGTTTAGCCGAAAAGTGTAAGACACATTAATCAATTAGTTTAGTAGCTATGTTTCACTAAATTAATTGCTACCAGGAACCTAAAAGATGGATACTTTTAGGTTCCTTCCTTATATAAAAGAAAGGAAGTGACAAATTGCTTGAAAATAGAAAACATAGATTAATCCACCTTCATCGCAGTCGTGGATTGTCGAGAAAGTCCCTGCGAAAACTCCTACAATTAGACCCCTCTTTAATGCGAATTTACCGATTATCTTCTACTCAAATAAGTAACTACCTATCCATTGAACAAAAACAAGCAGCGATGCTTCATCATGACTTACATAATAGAGCAATCATACTCGAGACATTACGCGATTTGCAAAATTATCAGGTAATGACAATTATTGACGTAGAGTATCCTCCTATGTTAAAAACAATTAAGGATGCACCGATCGTTTTGTATGCATTAGGGGATACCTCGTTATTGTCCCATTATCCATCGATTAGTGTTATTGGAACTAGAAATCCATCTAGAGAAGCAGGAAATAAAACAAGTTATCTGATAAAGCCATTAATTAAGGAAGATTGGGTTATTATTAGTGGAATGGCAAAGGGCATTGATAGCTTTGCACATCGATTAGCTTTACATGAAAGTGGTAAAACAATTGCTATATTAGGTAGTGGATTTGAACATATATACCCATATCAAAACAAACAACTTTTTCAAGAAATTAAACAGCATGGTTTAGTACTTTCTGAGTATCCGCCAAATGTTAAACCAAGAAAGTATCATTTTCCAGAGAGAAATCGAATTATTAGTGGGCTTAGTTTTGCAACATTAGTTATAGAAGCTACTGAAAAAAGCGGAACAATGATAACGGTAGATCAGGCTTTAGATCAAGGTAGAGAAGTGTATGCTGTCCCTGGATCACCACATATACCTCAATCACAAGGATGCCTTAAACTTATACAAGAAGGAGCAAGAATTGCTTCTTCGCATAAAGATATTGAAACCGATTGGCATATACTTGGGAAGAACTGGTATAACATTAGTACTAATGTTAATTAAAATTCATTGTATGTTTGACAATCCAGTCGTATATATTTATCATAAGTTAGGATTTGTATTAGAATAACTATCTATTTATATAATTTATTATGACTGATTAAACTGAAAATGTTGACATTTTTACTAACTATTCTTACATTTAGATGTATAGCACTTTTTAGGACACGATTGATTTAGCATGTTATATGTACTAGGTTTTTCGTTACCTCAGTTAAGGAGGAAGAGAATGGCAGACTATCTCGTAATAGTTGAATCACCCGCAAAAGCGAAAACAATTGAACGATACTTAGGGAAGAAATATAAAGTGAAGGCATCAATGGGACATGTTATTGATTTACCCAAAAGTCAAATGGGAGTCAATGTAGAAGAAGGATATAAGCCCAAGTATATTACGATTCGTGGTAAAGGTGATATATTAAAGGACTTAAAAAAATCAGCAAAAAAAGCTAAACAAGTTTTTCTCGCGGCCGATCCCGATCGTGAAGGGGAAGCAATTGCTTGGCATTTAGCGCATGCCCTGAATGTGGACGAAAATTCGAAGTGTCGCGTTGTATTTAATGAAATAACGAAAGATGCAATAAAGGAATCTTTCAAAAATCCGCGAACAATTGACACGGATTTGGTAGATGCCCAGCAAGCAAGAAGAGTACTAGACCGTCTAGTGGGGTATAACATTAGTCCACTTCTATGGAAAAAGGTTAAAAAAGGACTAAGTGCTGGACGTGTACAATCTGTAGCATTAAAAATGATTATTGACCGCGAAAAAGAAATCAACCAATTCACACCTGAAGAGTATTGGTCCATTGAAGCTAACTTTCAAAAAGGAAAGGAAGATTTCGAGGGAGCTTTTTATGGGATTGACGGAAAGAAACTAGAAATAAAATCCGAAAGTGAAGTAAAAGAAGTATTAAATAAATTGGTAGATAAACAGTTTAAGATTGATAAAGTCATCAAAAAAGAAAGAAAGAGAAATCCAGCACAACCATTTACAACATCTTCTCTACAGCAGGAAGCAGCTAGAAAGCTAAATTTCAGAGCTAAGAAAACCATGATGATTGCACAGCAATTATATGAAGGTATAGATCTCGGAAAAGCTGCTGGTGGTATTACGGGGTTAATTACGTACATGCGTACGGACTCAACACGTATTTCAGATACTGCTAAAAATGAAGCAAAAGAATATGTAGAAGAAAAATACGGTACAGAATATTTAAGTGCAAGTAAGAAAGAAAAGAAAAATGAAAACATACAAGATGCTCACGAGGCTATTAGACCTACATCGGTAATGAGAGAACCAAGTACTTTAAAACCTATTCTTTCCAGAGACCAGTTACGCTTATATAAGTTAATCTGGGAACGTTTCGTAGCAAGTCAAATGGCCCCAGCGATATTAGATACGATGACTGTACAGTTAATCAATAATAATGTAGAATTTCGCTCTACTGGTTCAAAAGTGAAGTTCAAAGGCTTTATGAAAGTATACGTGGAAGGAACCGATGATAATAAAAAGGTGGAAGACAAACTTCTTCCAAACTTAGAAGAAGGCATGATGATTGATGCTAAAGAGATTACTCCGAACCAGCATTTCACTCAGCCACCACCACGCTATACAGAAGCCAGATTAGTTAAAACAATGGAAGAACTAGGTATCGGAAGACCCTCCACCTATGCACCAACATTGGACACTATTCAACGTCGTGGATATGTAACTTTAGACAATAAGCGGTTTATGCCCACGGAGTTAGGTAGTATTGTAGTTGATTTATTAAGGGAATTCTTCCCAGAGATTATTGATGCGGAATTTACTGCGAAAATGGAAAATGATCTGGATTCCATTGAAGATGGAAAAGTTGAGTGGGTCAATATTATTGATGACTTCTATTCGGATTTTCAGAAGCGACTAACTGTTGCAGAAGAAGAAATGGAAAAGATTGAAATTAAAGATGAACCCGCAGGAATAGATTGTGAAAATTGTGGTCACGAAATGGTCTACAAAATGGGGCGTTATGGAAAATTCTTAGCCTGCTCTAATTTTCCCGATTGTCGAAACACGAAGCCAATATTAAAAGAAATCGGCGTGACTTGTCCTAAATGTAAAGAAGGAAATGTAGTAGAACGTAAATCTAAAAAACGTCGTGTATTCTATGGTTGTGATCAATTCCCAGAGTGTGATTTTGTTTCATGGGATAAACCGATAGCAAGACCGTGCCCGAAATGTGAATCATTATTAGTGGAAAAGAAATCAAAGAAAGAAACCCAAATCGTGTGCACGAACTGTGATTATGAGGAAAATAGTCAAGGATAAAAGAGTCGCTCAGGTGTGAGCGCCTTTTATTTTTTGGCAAAAAGAAAGTGTATATGAAGATGTCTTGATAAGGGGTATAATGTGTTCCAATGTTTTATCATTTTGGAATAGGGTAATAATTAATAAAAGTAGTGATTATAATTTTTGCACAATTGGTAAAAATAATGGATAGGTCATTATTTTCAATATTTGAAGGTATCGAATTATGTCGAAAAATCAAGAGTTCATGATTGACTATTTATTCTAAAATCGCTATACTTATCCAGTGGTAAGCGAAACTACTTGACAGTGCTATACATATAAAGTTCTAGTGTAATTCTTGAATTTTATATTTGTTGCAATCAATTCAGAATTTTGTTACAATTTTGTTAAGTTAATTGCAATAGTTAACTTATGTATGGTATATTTTAATATGGCTGTCAAGTCGAGGTGAGTATTTGGAAAAACTTGAACAATTTCAAAGAGAATTTACAGAATATCTTCAAATTGAAAAAAATGCTTCACCATACACAGTAGAATATTACAACCATGACTTAGAAGAATTCTTTACATTTGTAAATCAAGAAGGAATAGGGACATTGCAAGAAGTTGATCAGCGTTTTGTCCGTGTGTTTTTAACAACCTTGTATGAACGAAAACTAACTAGGAAATCCGTATCTAGAAAAATCTCTAGTATACGAAGTTTCTTTAAGTTTTTAGAAAGAGAAGGTGTTATTGAAACGAATGCCTTTATGCTGATAACCTTGCCGAAAGCTCCTAAACCAATCCCAGGATTCTTGTATGAGGAGGAAATGATCAAACTCTTTGAATCAAATGATACTTCTAACCCACTAGGCCAACGAAATCAAGCCATATTAGAAACGCTTTACGGTACCGGTATTCGTGTAAGTGAATGTCAGAATCTACGATTGAAGGATATCGATTTTTCCATTGGTACTTTATTAGTTAAAGGAAAAGGAAATAAAGAGCGATACGTACCTTTTGGTAGTTTTGCTGAAAAAGCACTTCAATTATACATACAAGATGGTAGAAAGCAATTACTAGAGAAAACAGGTGCATCTACGGAAGCGGTCTTTCTAAATTCAAGAGGCAATCCTATTACAACTAGGGGTATTCGTGTTGTTCTTAATAAGATGGTAGAAAATGCAGCATTGACAATAAGAGTACATCCTCATAAATTAAGACATACTTTTGCTACCCATATGTTAAATGAGGGTGCTGATCTTAGAACAGTTCAGGAACTCTTGGGACATGAAAGTTTATCCTCAACCCAAGTTTATACACATGTCTCAAAGGATCATTTACGTAATATATACTTAAATAGCCATCCTAGAGCTAAAGGTTAGAAATTACGGATGAGGTGATGAATGTTGGCACAAGAAATGCATGCAACCACGATATTTGCAGTCAGGCATAACGGACAATGTGCGATGAGTGGTGACGGTCAAGTGACACTTGGAAATTCAGTTGTTATGAAGCATAAAGCTAAAAAAGTACGTAGATTGTACAATGGCCAAGTTTTAGCAGGATTTGCAGGCTCTGTAGCAGACGCATTTACTTTGTTTGAAAAATTCGAAGGTAAACTCGAAGCGTATAATGGGAATTTAACACGAGCTTCAGTTGAGCTTGCTAAAGAGTGGCGCAGTGATAAAGTCTTACGGAAGTTAGAAGCTATGCTGATAGTAATGAATAAGGAGAGCATGTTGTTAGTTTCTGGTACTGGTGAAGTGATTGAACCTGATGATGGAATTTTAGCAATTGGTTCAGGAGGCAACTTTGCTTTGAGTGCTGGAAGGGCACTTGTAAATTATTCAGACCATCTAACAGCGAAGGAAATTGCACTAGCTGCTATGAAAATAGCTGGTGAAATCTGTGTGTTTACGAACGACCAAATTACGTTGGAAGTACTTGAATAAAGAGGGGGCCAAGCACAATGGGGATGAGTTATACTCCGAGACAGATCGTGAACCAACTTGATAATTATATCATTGGACAACAAAGTGCTAAAAAGTCTGTTGCAGTCGCCTTAAGAAATAGGTACAGAAGAACACTTCTAGATGAAAAACTAAAAGATGAGATCGTACCCAAAAACATTTTGATGATAGGTCCAACAGGGGTTGGGAAGACTGAGATTGCTAGAAGGTTAGCAAGATTAGTTGGTGCTCCTTTTGTAAAGGTTGAAGCTACAAAGTTTACAGAAGTAGGATATGTGGGAAGAGATGTCGAGTCCATGGTTCGTGATTTAGTTGAAATGTCTTTACGGATGGTAAAGGAAGAAAAAATGAATGAAGTCATGGGTAAGGCAAAAGAGGAGGCAGAAAGGAAGCTTGTAAAGCTTTTAGTCCCTCAAGTGAAAAAACAATCCACTATTTCTAATCCATTTGAAATGCTTTTTTCTGCTCAAAGTAATCAAGATGATACTGTTGACGGCGAGAAGGATGAAGAAATAAAGAGTAAACGTAGTAGAGTAGCACATCAACTTGCTTTAGGGGAACTGGAAGACCATATTGTCACCATTGAAATTGAAGAGGTTCCACCATCTATGTTTGACCTTTTACAAGGATCAGGCATGGAGCAAATGGGTATGAATATGCAAGATGCTCTTGGGCAATTCATGCCAAAAAAGAAAAAGAAACGTAAGCTAGCAGTTTCTGAAGCAAGAAAAGTATTGATTCAGCAAGAAGCCCAGAAGCTAGTCGATATGGAAGAAGTTTCACAAGAAGCAATAGCAAGAGCAGAACAATCTGGTATTATTTTTATTGATGAAATCGATAAAGTAGCTGGAAAACAGGATAACTCACCAAATGTATCACGTGAGGGTGTACAACGAGATATACTTCCGATTGTAGAGGGTTCCACTGTTGTAACGAAACATGGACCAGTTAAAACGGACCATATGCTATTCATAGCTGCAGGGGCATTTCATATGGCTAAACCATCAGATTTAATCCCTGAGTTACAAGGTAGATTTCCAATTCGGGTTGAATTAGAGAAACTTACTGTGGATGATTTTGTTCGAATACTAAATGAACCTTCTAATGCCTTATTAAAACAGTATCAAGCTTTATTGAAAACGGAAGGTATAAATGTAGTATTTACAGACAAAGCTGTAACTAGAATCGCAGAAATCGCTTATCAAGTGAATCAAGACACTGACAATATTGGTGCAAGAAGGCTTCATACAATACTAGAAAAATTACTAGAGGATTTGTCATTCGAAGCTCCTGATGTGTCGATGGATAGAGTGGATATAACTCCAGAGTACGTCGACCAGAAACTTAGCACTATTGTGAAAAATAAAGACTTAAGTCAATTTATATTATAAAAAACTATTATTGGAGGATTTGAAGAAAATGGAACTATTAGATCGCGCACGAAAAATCAACTCAATGTTGCAAAAAGCTACAGGGAAATCAGTTAACTTCAACGATATGGCAACTTCTTTAACAGAAGTAATTAAAGGGAATGTGTTCATTCTTAGTAGACGAGGAAAACTACTAGGCTATGCAATTAACCAAGAAATTGAAAACGAGCGTATGAAATCAATGCTAGAAGAAAGACAATTTCCAGAGGAATATACAGAAGGGCTATTCCACATCCATGAAACAACAGCTAACTTGGATATTAATAGTCAGTACACCGTATTTCCAGTAGAAAACAAGGAATTATTTAAAGAAGGATTAACAACAATCGTGCCAATTATTGGTGGAGGAGAACGCCTAGGAACATTAATCATCGGAAGATTAAAAGAACCATTTAACAATGATGATTTATTACTTGGTGAATACGGAGCTACTGTAGTTGGTATGGAGATTCTACATGAGAAAACAGAAGAAATTGAAATGGAAGCAAGAAGTAAAGCTGTAGTTCAAATGGCTATTAGCTCTCTATCCTACAGTGAATTAGAAGCAATTGACCATATTTTTGAAGAATTAAATGGTCATGAAGGTCTACTGGTTGCAAGTAAAATTGCTGACCGAGTAGGTATAACAAGATCAGTTATCGTTAATGCATTAAGAAAATTAGAAAGTGCTGGAGTTATTGAGTCACGTTCATTAGGTATGAAAGGAACTTACATTAAAGTACTAAATGACAAGTTCTTAGTAGAATTAGAAAAACTACGCTCTAGATAAATAAAAAGGAATTCACAGGCAATTGCCTGTGAATTCCTTTTTTTATTTGTCAATACTTAATAAATATTCACAAAAATAGTATATAAGTACTATGAAATAATGATTTATGCCGTTTGTATTACATTCTTCTACAATATTATGTCAATAAAATGACAGTGTTTTACATTATTTAAGGTGAAATGTCATATTAATAGTAAAATATACCTAGTATCATGCTCCTGTTTTGCCCTCGATATTAGAAAACTGTCGAATTTTGATAGACTTTATACTAGATATAAATTACAATATTCGTATAGAACTGTTTATTTATGACCGTTTTTTCAAAAAATGTAGATGTATATAAGGAGGTTGAATGATGGACCTATTTAGTGGAACAATTAATACCTTACAGCAATCACTTAACTATGCTTCTGTTAAGAATCAAACAATTGCTTCCAATATCTCTAATGTAGACACTCCTAATTATAAAGCGAAAGATGTTGTTTTTAAAGATTTGCTCCAACAAGAAATAGCAAGTTCTATTACTGCAAAGCGAACACACCCCAGACATCTACCGTTTGGACAAGATCAAAGGTTATCCTATGAAATAATCCAACGGAACAACACCACTTACAATCATAATGGAAATAATGTAGATATTGATAAAGAAATGGCTGAATTAGCGCAAAATCAAATCTATTATCAAAGTTTAGTAGATCGTATAAATGGTAAGTTTAATAGTTTACAAACTGTAATCAGGGGAGGTAGGTAGTCATGTCTATCTTTAATGCATTTAACGCAAGTGCAAGTGCACTAACAGCTCAACGATTAAGAATGGATGTCATCTCGTCTAATATAGCAAATGCAAATACAACACGTGCAACAATCAATGAAAATGGTGAAGTTGAACCTTATCGGAGAAAAATGGTGGAAATAGAGCCTGCTGATAAGAGCTTTCGTTCCTTTTTACATAAGGCAACTAACTCTAGTGCCAATCCGGCGAGCGGAGTGAAGGTTACCGGGATTGTTGAAGATGAAGAACCTTTTAAATTGGTATATAACCCATCACATCCGGATGCTAACGAGGCTGGATATGTACAAATGCCTAACGTAGACCCATTAAAGGAAATGGTTGATTTAATGAGCGCAACACGCTCGTACGAAGCGAACATTACTGCACTGAATGCTAGTAAAAGTATGTTAATGAAAGCTTTAGAAATTGGTAAATAAGGAGAATAGACGATGAATTTACCTATCAATAATATAACTAGTCCAATAGCAAATATTGCTAACACTAGTAAAACAATTGCACCTGGAAAAGCTCAGGCAAACTTTGCCAATATGTTAAAGAACGCAATCAATAATGTAAATGATCTACAAGTAATGTCAGATAAAAAAACAGAGGCCCTTGCAATGGGGAAAATTGATGACTTGCATGATGTCATGATTACAGCGCAAAAGGCTAGTATTACACTACAAGCTACTGTTGAAGTGCAACGGAAGGCTATCGATGCTTATAACGAGATTATGAGAATGCAAGTCTAAAGTACTTCTATTCTTTATATCGGTAGCTTTTAAAAAGAATTAAGACAAAATTAATAATTAATACCAATGTTTTTATTAAATTAGGCTATTAATTTTGTTTTTGATTTGGCGGGGGAGTGCATGAACAACGAAAAAATAATGAAATTTAATGAAACGGCAAAAACCTTTTGGTCTAGTAGAACAAAAGGTCAAAAAGGATTGATAATAGGTTCTTCGCTCGCTGTTATAGCTTTAATTGCAGTTATTTCATTATTTGCGACGAAATCGGATAACGTGCCATTATACAATAATTTATCCTTACAAGAAGTTGGACAAATAAAAACAGAACTAGATGCAAGAGGTATCCCATACCAACTTGAGGATGGGGGAAAGACTATTTTGGTCCCTAAAGAACAAGCTGATAATTTATTAGTGGATTTGGCTGGTTTAGGGATTCCGAACAGTGGAAATATCGATTACTCGTTCTTTAGTGAAAATACTTCTTGGGGAATTACGGACAATGAATTTAATGTAATGCACTTGGATGCAATGCAAACGGAACTAGCAAATTTAATCAAGAGTATTCAAGGAATAAATAATGCCACCGTGATGATTAACATGCCAAAGGAGCCGATTTTTGTTAATGAGGCTACTCAGCCTACTAGCGCTTCTATAGTTATTGAAACGGCACCTGGACATCGCTTTGAAGGTAATCAAATAAATGCGTTATACCAATTAGTTTCAAAAGCGGTTCCTAATCTTGAACCAGAGAATATTACACTAATGAATCAATACTCCGAGTACTATGACTTAAATAACCAGAATACGGGTGGATTTGAAAACACCTATACGTACCAGCAAACTGTTAAAAAGGATATAGAAAGAGATATACAACGTAGACTACAGCAAATGCTAGGTACGATGGTCGGATTAGATAATGTTATTGTATCTGTTACAGCTGATATTGACTTCACGCAAGAGAATCGTCTCGAAGAAATTGTTGAACCAGCAGATCCTGAGAATATGGAAGGTTTACCTATAAGTGTGGAGACAATCCGTGAAACGTATACTGGAGCCGGTGCTGGTCAAGTTGGAGGAGAAATAGGTACTGGAGACGGTGATATTCCTGGTTATGAAGGTGCTGACAATAATGATGATGGTGAATATGAGTATATTAAAGAAACAGTTAACAATGAATTTAATCGTATTCACAAAGAGATTGTAGAAAGTCCTTACAAAGTTCGCGATTTGGGAATTCAAGTAGCCGTTGACAATAAGGATATTACGAATCAGTTACAAGTAGAAGAAGGTATTACTTCTATATTAAACTCAATTATTACGACTTCAATTGATGGGCAATATGGTGATGTAATTCCAGATGAGAAAACATCTATCATCTTCCAAGAATTTAGCGCAACGAATACTGTACCACAAGATCCAGGGTTTAATATCCCTCCATGGATGTACATTGTTGGTGGGGTGTTGTTGCTAATCATAGTTATCTTATTGATTTTATTGCTAACACGAAAATCAAAAGTAAGTACAGAAGAAGTTCGCGAAGAAGCATTTACTGCCGAATCGATTGATTCTGTCCCTGATATACCAGTGAAGGAAGAGACGGAGTCCATTCAGCGTAGAAAACAATTAGAGAAAATGGCAAGTGATAAACCTGAGGAATTTGCGAAGTTACTTCGTAGCTGGATCGGGGAAGACTAGGAGGTTAGGAAAATGGCACGACAACAAACTCAATTAACAGGAAAACAAAAAGCTGCAATTCTCTTAATCTCTCTGGGACCAGATGTTTCAGCACAAGTTTATAAACACCTAACAGAAGAAGAAATCGAGAAGCTAAGCCTAGAAATATCTTCAGTGAAAAAAGTGGATGCAAGTATGAAAGAGGAAGTCATCGAACAGTTTCACCAAATTGCGCTTGCTCAAGACTTCATTTCACAAGGTGGTATCGGCTATGCTAAGTCAGTTCTTGAAAAAGCTTTTGGTGAACAGGAAGCAAGTAATATAATTAATCGATTAACTTCATCATTACAGGTGAGACCATTTGATTTTGCTAGAAAAGCAGATCCACAGCAGGTGCTGAATTTTATTCAAAATGAGCATCCACAAACGATAGCACTAGTATTATCATATTTAGACCCTGAGCAAGCAGGGCAGATACTATCTGCCCTTCCACAAGAGATGCAGGCAGACATCGCTAAGCGTATTGCAACAATGGATTCAACCTCGCCTGAGATCATCAGCCAGGTAGAGGAAGTACTCGAGCGAAATATTTCTTCATCGTTCACAGAGGATTACACGCAAACAGGGGGAATTCAGACAGTTGTTGAAGTGTTAAACGGTGTTGATCGTAGTACGGAAAGAACAATATTGGATGCCCTTGAAATCCAAGACCCAGAGCTTGCAGATGAGATCAAGAAGCGTATGTTTGTCTTTGAAGATATTGTTATTCTTGATAACCGCGCGATTCAACGTGTTATCCGAGAAGTCGAAAATGAAGATCTGCGTTTAGCACTTAAAGTGGCTAGTGACGAAGTGAAAGAGATTGTGTTTAAAAATATGTCACAGCGTATGGCAGAAACCTTTAAGGAAGAAATGGAATATATGGGTCCTGTACGACTCAGGGATGTTGAAGAAGCTCAAACTCGAATTGTTGCCATTATAAGACGATTAGAAGATATTGGGGAAATTGTAATTGCTCGTGGTGGAGGAGACGATATCATTGTCTAATACCCAACCTGAAGTGAAGAAGTTAATCCAAATCAAACAAATCCACAGGCCTATAATAGAGGAACCTGCAGGATACGAAGACCAAATACAGAATGAGTTGGCAAAATTACAATCTATTCAAGAAAACATTGAATCGTTAAAACAACAACAGGCATCCCTTATAACGGACACAGAAAATCAAATAATACAAGCAAAAGAAACTTGGGAGCAAGAGAAGATTAACCTAATAGAAGAAACAAAAAAACAAGGTTATCAGGCCGGTTTCGAGCATGGTGAAATAGAAAGTAAGCAACAGTTTCAACACCTTATTGTTCAGGCTAATTCCATTATCCAGGCTGCTAAGAAAGACTATGAGTTGACACTTGAAAAAAGTGAAGAGACTATTTTACTTCTTGCGGTTCATGTAGCAGAAAAGATTTTAAAGCACGAGCTAGAACAAAACTCTGAAAGCTTTTTACCGATTGTCAAAGATGCTATCTCTGCGATAAAGGACCAACGTGAAATTTCTATCTATCTACATCCGGATCATTACGAATATGTTCTCGCACAGAAGAACGAGTTGGATAGAATACTAGATTCCAAGGCAACCCTTTCCATTTACTTGAATGAAAGATTAGAATATGGCAGCTGTGTAATTGAACATCCATTTGGAAAAATAGATGCAAGTATCGATACACAATTACTTAATATTCAACAAGTCTTATATGAAATTGTAATGGAGCAAAAAGAATGAATCTATCTAACTATATAAAGGCAATTGAAGAAGCTGATGTCTACAAACGATATGGAAAGGTTCAACGTGTAATTGGAATCATGATAGAATCCGTTGGACCCGCAGCTAATATTGGAGAAGTTTGCTATATACATCCAGCGGTAAACAATCAGAAAACGCCTGTTCTAGCAGAGGTGGTAGGCTTTAATAATGAGAAAATCATTTTAATGCCTTACAACGAAGTTTCGGAAATTGGTCCTGGCTGTCTCGTTGAATCCACTGGGAAACCATTAACTGTTAAAATCGGTAGAAGTCTCATCGGGAACGTAATTGATTCACTAGGAAAGCCATTAGATGGCTCCGAGCTTCCAAAAGGTCTTTCCAGTTACTTAACAGAACAATCTCCTCCTAATCCAATGTCACGACCAACTATTTCTGAACCTATTCAAGTTGGTGTTAAAGCAATTGACTCGACGCTTACAGTTGGAAGAGGGCAGAGAATTGGATTGTTTGCAGGTAGTGGTGTAGGAAAGAGTACTTTACTAGGGATGATTGCACGAAATAGTAAAGCAGACATCAATGTCATCGCATTAATAGGGGAACGTGGCCGAGAGGTTCGTGAATTCATTGAAAAAGACCTAGGTCAAGAGGGATTAAGTAAGTCAATTGTAGTCGTAGCAACTTCTGATCAACCTGCACTTATGAGAATCAAAGGTGCGTATACTGCTACAGCAATTAGTGAATACTTCCGGGACCAAGGATTTAATGTGAATCTTATGATGGACTCTGTAACACGTGTTGCAATGGCACAAAGGGAAATTGGTCTTGCAACAGGAGAACCACCGACAACAAAAGGGTATACCCCTTCCGTGTTCTCAATATTACCGAAGCTTCTGGAACGAACTGGTACAAATAAAAATGGATCTATTACCGCTTTTTATACAGTACTAGTTGATGGTGACGATATGAATGAGCCGATTGCAGATACTGTACGAGGAATTTTGGATGGCCATTTTGTCATGGATCGTAACCTTGCAGAACAAGGTCATTACCCTGCAATCAATATTCTGAAGTCAATTAGTAGAGTCATGAATCAAATCGTATCACCTGAACACTTGGAATTAGCCATTCGAGCAAGAACTTTAATGGCCAAATATGAAGAAAATAAAGATTTGATTCAAATTGGTGCTTATAAACGTGGAACAGACCATGAAATTGATAAAGCTATCCTTTATTATCCAAAGCTAGTTAACTTTCTCAAACAAGATGTTCATGAAAAGCTTACGCTTGAAGAAACGGTTGAAAACCTAAAAATGGTTTTAAATGGAGGTAGTTGATCATGGCAGGAACTCAAACCTTAAACAAAATACTTGATATAAGAGAAAAAGAGAAAAAGGATGCGCAGCTAGCTTATCGGGAGTCAGTTGATGTATTTGAAGATGTTGGAACTAGACTTCTACAATTACTACAAAAAAAGGAAGCCGCTGAAGTAGCTTACGAAGAAGCATTGACTTCAAGTATGAATATTGATTATATCCAAAATCAGTTAGCTTACATTGAAACGCTAATTAAAAAAATAAACGACCTCCAAGTACAAGTTCAACAAGCAAGGTCTAACATGGAATCGAAACAACTCAAGTTGTCAGAGGCTCATGTTGAAACAAAAAAGTATGAGAAGATAATAGAGTTTCGAAAAAAAGAGGTAGCATCTATAGAAAGAAAAGCAGAAAATTCATATATGAATGAACTATCGATCCATCAATATCTTAGTCACAAAAATTAGGTGAATACAAATGGCAAATCAAAGATTAGTAGAAGAAAAAGAGAAAATGAACCCATTTCTATGGTTCCTATTTGCCATAGTAATACCTGTAATTGTTGCAATTACTTTGACAGCAATTGTATTAGCTGTGGCTGGGGTAGACGTAGTGGGCTGGGCAAAGAATACTGGGAACAATATCCCGATTCTCTCTTCCATGATAACAACCGATGAAGAGGCAAGAGAATTAGAAAAAAAAGAAAGTATACAAGCAAAACTTGATAAAAAAGATGATGAAATTGCAAAGCTTAGTGAGGAAAAATTGACTCTTGAAAGTACAGTGGAGCGGTTAGAACAAAAAATTACTAAGTTAGAAAGAGACTTGGATGTAGCAAAACAACAGCCTGAAGAAGAATCTAATAAAACAATCAAACAAATATCTAGTTCCTTTAAGGAAATGAAAAGTGAACAGGCAGCTTTGATACTAGAACAACTGGATACTGGTGCAGCATTCATAATATTAAGTGAAATGTCTAATGAAGATCGAGGGTTAATTATGGAAAACATGAAGCCCGAATCAGCTGCTAATATTGCAAAACGCTTTATTAACCAATAGTTGAGTTTCAACTTGAAAGGGGGTGACAAAATGAATGCAATTGCGATGTTAGCTTCCAATATGCAAACTGTTCCTGAGGCGCCGAAAGAGCAAACTAAATCTGTAGATGCTTCTCCATTGTTTGCACTACTGTTACAAGGTTTAGAGAATCAGCAAGCTAATGAATTACTAAAAAAGGATGAAGTTCATGAGAAGTCATCTAGTAAATTAACAGAGATTCTGATAGGTTTGGACATTGACATTAGTCGAATATTGGAAAATGTCAATTCCGGGAAATCTGAGGAAAAATCAGATGATTCTAGTTCGCTACAGTTATTAATTAATGACTTAAACATCAACTCGGCAAAGCAGTTAGAAGACATTTCTGGGGTTGCAAATGTTGATGTAGAGCTTCTTCAAGAATCTATTTTAGTAGATCAAACAGAAGTCGTGAAGATTCAAAATCAGTTAATGGAAGTGTTTTCTAAGTTTGAAAGTTTACTTTCCCAAACAAACAGTCAACAAGATATTAAAAGGATTGCACCGAAGATATTAGACTTATTAAAGCAATGGACAGCATTGGAAAAACAATTAGTAAGGATGAATGAGAATCCGGAAAAAACAGTTGAGCCAAGCAACTTGAAAATTAATCAAGTGTGGAAAGAAGTATTAGTTGCATATCAGAATCGAAGTAATCTCAATTCTAAGCAAATTTATCACACTGAAGTTACAACCAAAGATGTTGTGAAGTGGATAGACAATGCAATGCAAAATCAACAGCTTACGGAAAAGGTATTACCTGTACTAGATAGTGGATTCCAGAGTAATACATCGATGCCTAAATTAGAACAATATGTCATTTATATTAACCAGAATCAAAGTGGACAGACGGTAGAAAAACAACTACTCGATCAATTCCAGCAAGTGATGAAAACAAGTAAGTTTCTATCGATGCCAAATGGAATGAATCAATTATCCATCTCATTAAGACCAGAAAATCTAGGAGAAATGATGGTCCGTTTTGTAGAACTTAATGGTGAAATGACAGTTAAAATTGTTGTAACAACACAGGCTGCCAAGGATATGCTGGAGTCTAATTTAGGACAGTTAAAGCATATGTTTTCGCCACAACAAGTTGTAATTGAAAGACAGGATGTAGGTGCTGGACAAGGACAAGCCCAGGCAAAACATAGTGATGAACAACAATCATTACATAGCCAAAATCAAAATCAGTCAGACGAATCCGAACAAAAGAGTGATAGCAATCTGGACGGAGATGATTTTGAGACACATCTAGAAGAATTGATTCAAAATGAGAAAGTGTAGGTGATACCGATGCCAGCAATCGATCCATCATTATATTTAAGAAATCAAACTTCGACGAGAGGCGTTCCAGATAACAATCTTGGAAAAGATGATTTTATGAAGATATTAATGACCCAGTTACAGAATCAAGATCCTTCCAATCCGATGGATGACCGTGAATTTATTTCCCAACTTGCTCAATTTTCTTCATTAGAGCAAACAATGAATATGTCTAAGGCAATTAATGAGTTAGTTCAAAGCCAGCAATTGAATCCAATTATTCAATACAGTCATTTAATTGGTAAGACAGTCTCTTATCAAGGTTATAACGAAGAGACGGGAGAAAAGCTTACAGTTCAAACTAGTGAAGTAGTTGCAGTAAGCCAAATAGAGGGTCATGCAGTTCTTGAATTGCGTAATGGAGAAAAGGTATTCGCGGATTTAATTCTTGAAGTGAAAAGCACGGGAGAGGATAGTAAAGATGACGATCTAATTGTAGAAGAGACGAATCAAGAGGTTGATAACTCAGGGTCTGAATAAAGGAAGTGAAGTAAATGGACCATCGAATTCATCAGGTACCGAGACAACAAGCCTTACAGTTCCCTGCGCCAAATAAAGTAAAACATCCTGAAAACCATAACCTTGACTTTAAATCAATACTAAAAGAACAGCAGGAACTGAAAGTTAGTAAACATGCTAGTGATAGATTACAAGAAAGAAACATTCATTTAGATGATAGTCAATGGAAGTTAATTCATGAAAAGGTTACGGAAGCAAAACAAAAAGGAGTAACTGATTCTCTAGTGGTAATGAATAATGCAGCACTTTTAGTAAGTGCAAAAAATAACACAGTAGTAACTGCCATGAATCTAGAAGAAGCATCGAATCGAATCTTTACGAATATTAACGGTACGATATTAATTAATGAATAGGCTGGACCCTTATGGGAGGCCAATAGCTGTTGACCGATTGATACAGCTTACTAAAACCAAAAAAGGGGAGAAATAAATATGCTACGTTCTATGTATGCAGGTATTTCCGGAATGAAAAACTTCCAAACAAAATTAGATGTAATTGGTAATAACATTGCCAATGTAAATACTTCAGGCTTCAAAAAAGGCCGTGTAACTTTTCAGGATATGATGAGTCAGATGACTGCTGGTGCTCAAGGGTCAACTGCTACTCGTGGTGGGGTAAATCCAGCGCAGGTTGGATTAGGATCTCAATTAGGCTCTATTGACAACATCCATACTCAAGGATTCCGTCAAACTACAAATAATCCATTAGACTTTGCGTTAGAGGGAGATGGAATGTTTATAGTTGCTAGTGATTTTAATGGAACTACAAATACTCCTGCAGGAACTCTAAATAATGCGAGTGTTTCATATACACGCGCGGGTAATTTTTACTTGGATGAGGAAGGGTATATTGTAAATCCTCAAGGGTTATATCTAATAGGAAGTAATGTTGAACCTGATGGAGATCCAGATACGGATACTAATGGAAATCTTAACGAATTTATCCGCATAAGTATTCCTGATAATGCACAAAGTTTCTCCGTTCAATCTAATGGAATTGTCAATTATGTAAATGAAAATGGTGCAACAGTCGTTGCTGGTCGTATTTTATTAGCTAATTTTTCTAATCCAGCGGGTCTTCAAAAAGCTGGTAGCAATTTATTCTTAGAGAGTGCAAACTCTGGAGCCCCTGTAAGAGTGGTTCCTGAAACTGAAGGTGTTGCTTCAGTAGTCAGCGGCGCCCTAGAAATGTCCAACGTAGACCTAGCTGAAGAGTTCACCGAAATGATTACAGCACAACGTGGGTTCCAAGCAAATACCAGAATCATAACAACATCTGATGAAATCCTACAAGAACTCGTTAATCTAAAACGATAATAGGGAGGTAGGGTGATGTCATCAGGGGGGATATTTCTCCTTGATGACATCTTCTTCCAATTTTATGATAAAACTTAAACGTTTAAATGGAGAATCATTTACATTAAATGCTTTCATGATTGAACAGATTCAATCCTATCCAGATACCACCATTACACTAATTAATGGAAAAAAAGTGGTTGTTCAAGAACCAGAAGATATAGTAACAGAACTCATAACATCTTTTTACCAAAGGATAGGTATCATACATTCACTAAGCGAGGTGGGGAACTCAAGTGAGTAGATTAGTAAAAACAATGCTATTATCATTAGTTATTATTATTTTAGTAGGTGTAGTAGCTGCTGTAATCGTGTTAAACGTATTAGATAAGAAAAATGATGATAAGGAACAAACCATTGATGAGATTATTGAATACTCTTATCAAACACCTGAAATAACAACCGACCTTAGTGATGGAAGCTTTGTTCGTATTCAATTTCAAATCGTAACGGATAGTAAAGATGCGAAAGAAGAAATCGCTAAACGAGAATTCCAAGTAAGGAATATTCTCATTAAAGAATTGGCAACGATGGATGAGGAATCCTTTAAATCTGGGCTGTCTAATGTAGAAGATATCCTGACAGTAGAACTTAATAAAGTGATGACTGAAGGATTAATTCAGGATGTTTATACGATTAATAAAATATTACAGTAGAAATAAATACTCATGTTTGGAGGTGAGTATCTTTGGCCGATGAAGTTCTTTCGCAAAACGAGATTGACGCCCTTTTATCAGCACTAACGACTGGAGATATGGATGCAGAAGAACTTAAAAAGGAAGAAAGTGAGAAAAAGGTTCGTGTATATGATTTCAAACGAGCTTTGCGATTTTCCAAAGACCAGATTCGAAGTATCGGTAGGATTCATGAAAATTATGCAAGATTATTAACGAGTTTATTTTCATCACAGCTTAGAACTTACGTTAATATCACGGTTGCATCTGTTGACCAAATACCTTATGAGGAATTTATCCGATCTATACCTAAAGTTACGGTTTTAAACCTTTATAATGTCTCACCACTTGATGGAAGAATAATCATGGAGGTTAACCCTAACATTGCTTATGGCATGCTTGATAGATTGTTAGGTGGTCGAGGAGGTTCTATTAATAAGATTGATAGTCTAACTGAAATTGAAACAATACTAATCTCTCAGCTTTTTGATAAAGCAACAATTAGTCTTAAAGAGGCATGGGCGTCGTTAATAGATATAGAACCAGAACTAGAGGATATGGAAATCAACCCTCAATTTTTACAATTAGTTTCCCCTAATGAAACAGTCGTCGTTGTATCCTTAAATACGGCTATTGGGGAAGTAAGTGGGATGATTAACATCTGTATTCCACATATTGTCCTAGAGCCTATTATTTCTAGGCTTTCTGTCCAATACTGGATGCAAAACACAACAAAGAAACGAGATCCAGAAGCTGCGGATAAATTAGCTAAAAACCTAGAAAAGGTTCATATGGATGCAAAAGCAATCCTTGGTGAAACAACGATGAGTATTCAACAATTTTTGGATTTAAATAACAATGATGTTATTGCATTAAATCAAACAATAGATGAGCCACTAATCTTAAAAATAAATGAAGAGCCTAAATTCCATGTACAACCTGGTAAATTCAAAAATAAGTTATCTGTACAGGTGTTGGAAGAAATAAAGGAAGGAGTTGAAGATGATGAATGATGGTATGCTGTCTCAGGATGAAATTGATGCTCTATTAAATATTGGAGCTGAGGAAGAATCTGTTGTTCCAACGAATGATTCAAAAAAAGGTACACGAGATTTAAATGAACATCTATCATCAATTGAAATTGATACCTTAGGAGAAATTGGAAATATTTCATTTGGAAGCTCTGCAACTACACTTTCAACTCTTTTAAACCAAAAAGTTGAAATAACAACACCGCAAGTATCCATTATTACTAAGGATGAAATCGAAGAAAACTTTCAATTTAACCATGTAAGTGTTCAAGTTAATTACGTAGAAGGTTTTAGTGGTAAAAATGTTTTAGTTATCAAGAAAGAAGATGCAGCAGTAATTTCTGACATTATGCTAGGTGGCAACGGACAAGGTCCTTTTGGTGAACTAAATGAAATCCATTTAAGTGCCGTTCAAGAGGCAATGAATCAAATGATGGGGGCAGCAGCAACTAGCATGTCTACTGTCTTTGAAAAGCGCGTGGATATTTCACCACCTTCTATATCACAGAACGATCTTCCGAATGGTTCAGAGAATAATGAGGAAGATGTGCGCGTAAAAGTGTCGTTTCAATTAAAGGTTGGTAACTTAATAGATTCCAATATTATGCAATTGATGCCGTTAAACTTTGCGAAGCAGTTAGTAGAGGAATTAATGAATAATCAGGAAAGTAAAGTGGAAGCTGCTGTGGCAGTAGAGCCACTTGAGGAACCAATCGTAAGTCAAGCAAACCAAGGGCATTCCATGATGGGACAAGCTTCAGGATTTGGAAATAATACAATGCAGCAAACAAATCCAGTACAAGAACCTCAATTAATTGGTAATACGATGTTTCAAAACCAATCCAATATACAGCAAGCTGAGTTTTCTAGTTTTGAACAACAAGAACCGGTTATTAATCAACCTAGAAACTTAGATATGTTACTAGACATTCCATTAAAAGTAACTGTTGAATTAGGTAGAACGAAACGTACCGTCAGGGATATATTAGATCTAACTTCAGGGTCTATTATCGAATTAGATAAACTAGCTGGTGAGCCTGTCGATATCTTAGTGAATGAAAAGTTAATCGCTCAAGGTGAGGTAGTTGTTATTGATGAAAACTTTGGGGTACGGGTAACTGATATTATTAGTCAATCCGACCGTTTACTGAAGCTGAAATAATCATACTAGGAGGAATTATACATGAGTAAACGCATCTTAATTGTAGACGATGCAGCTTTTATGCGAATGATGATCAAGGACATATTAACAAAAAATGGTTTCGAAGTTGTAGGGGAAGCACAAGATGGAGTGCAAGCAGTTGAGTTATACAAAGAACTAAACCCTGATTTAGTAACGATGGACATTACTATGCCAGAAATGGACGGTATTACTGCTCTGAAGAAAATTAGAGAAGCAAGTCCAAATGCAAAAATTATTATGTGTTCAGCAATGGGACAACAAGCAATGGTAATTGATGCTATCCAAGCTGGTGCGAAAGACTTTATCGTAAAACCATTCCAAGCAGATCGAGTTATCGAAGCAATCCAGAAAGCCTTGGATTAAGAAACGAGTGATAAAGTTGAGTAAGAAAAGTGGTTTGGGGATACTTCTTGGCTTAGTACTATTCCTTATAGTTTCCCCAACATACGTTCATGCTGATGGAGATAAGGTCAGCGATATGTTCGAAAATAACACACAAAACACAGAAAACTCTGGTACCGACTCAGGTACGAACACCGGAGAAAATCCTCCAGCAACAGAGGAAGAGCAGTCTGAAAGTGGATCAGTAGTTTTTAGTCTGATCCAAATGGTCTTTGCACTATTTCTAATTCTTATTTTAATTTACTTGTTACTAAAATTCTTAAATAAACGCAATAAGCTATTTAACCAAGTGAAAGCTCTTGAAAACCTTGGTGGTATCACAGTTGGTCCTAGTAAGTCCATTCAGGTTGTACGAGTTGGGGGAAAACTCTATTTGATCGGAGTAGGGGAGAATGTACAGCTTTTAGAGGAGATTATAGATGAGCAGATGAAAGAGGAAATTCTTAAAAGCTATCAAGAGCAATCTGATTTCAAAGCAGAGAATGTACTGTCTTTCTTCCAACGTAAAACTAATCAAGTAGTAGATAAAGAGAATACTAAGGATCAAAATTTCAAGAGTCTTTTTTCTAACGAACTAGAAAAATTAAAACAAAACAGAAAACACTTAGTAAATAAACATACCGAGAAGGAAGATAACTATGAATGAATTTATCGATATGTTTTCTAGTTCCGATCCTACTAATGTCTCTACATCGGTTAAGTTAATCCTGTTGCTGACAGTCTTTTCTTTAGCACCTGGTATCTTAATACTGATGACTAGTTTTACTAGAATCGTTATTGTTTTATCGTTTGTTCGAACGTCCTTAGCAACACAGCAGATGCCACCGAATCAAGTTCTAATTGGATTAGCGCTCTTTCTATCATTTTTTATCATGGCACCGACCTTCAGTGAAGTATATGAAGAAGGTCTACAACCGTTATTCAATGAGGAGATTACACTCGATGAGGCCTATACCAAGGCTAGTGCACCGATTAAGAACTTTATGGCAAAGCATACAAGGCAAAAAGATTTAGCGTTATTTTTAAGTTATGCAGAAATTGAAACACCTGAGAGTGTTCAAGACATACCACTTACAGCATTAGTACCCGCATTTGCAATCAGTGAATTAAAGACAGCTTTTCAAATGGGTTTTATGATATTTATCCCTTTTCTAATTATTGACATGGCTGTTGCAAGTATCCTTATGTCTATGGGGATGATGATGTTACCCCCTGTTATGATTTCCTTACCATTCAAAATTTTGTTATTTGTAATGGTGGATGGTTGGTATTTAATTACTCACTCGCTACTTTCTGGTTTTTGACGAAAAGTGATTTAGGATTTAGGTAAAAGGAGGGTGTCTCTCATTGAGTAGTGAATTTGTATTAGCTTTAGCGGAGAAAGGAATCTACACCATACTACTAATAACAGGTCCACTGCTTATTTTGGCACTAGCAGTTGGGTTACTTGTCAGTATATTTCAGGCAACTACACAGATTCAGGAACAAACCCTTGCTTTTATTCCTAAAATAGTCGCTGTTTTGGTTGGTTTATTGTTCTTTGGTCCATGGATGTTAACCACTTTAATCGAATTTACAGTAGATTTATATCAAAACCTGAATCGGTTTGTAGGGTAGACTATGATAGAGTTAATTAATATTAATAGTTTTCCAATCTTTCTACTTATATTGGTACGTGTATTAGGTTTCTTCGTGACAATGCCTTTGTTTTCTTATCGAACCATTCCGTTGCCATTTCGTATCGGGATTAGTGTGTTTTTAGCCTTTATTATGATATATACTGTTGATTCTTCTGCAATTATTGTTGATGAATCATATTTCTTTCTCCTAATAAAAGAAGCACTTGTCGGCATTTTAGTAGGACTTATAGGCTATATCATTATATCAGCCGTGCAAGTTGCTGGTGGATTTATTGATTTTCAAATGGGGTTTGCGATTGCAAATGTAATGGATCCACAAACTGGTGCGCAAAGCCCAATTACAGGACAATATTTTTATATCATCGCACTTCTCTTTTTACTATCGGTTGATGGTCACCATTTGTTAATAGATGGAATTGTAAATAGTTATACATTTATTCCAATCGATGCATTTATACCATTTCAAAACGAGAATATTGTTGAATTTGTTATAAAAGCATTTAATAATATGTTTCTCATTGCTTTCCAAATATCAATACCAATTGTTGGTTGCTTGTTTCTAGTAGATATTGCACTTGGCATTATTTCAAGAACAGTACCCCAGTTGAATGTTTTTGTAGTTGGTCTACCTTTAAAGATCTTAGTTAGTTTTGTGGCTATTCTTATTTTCTTAAGTCTTTACATTGTTCTAGCGAAAAATTTGTTTGGCTATATGTTTGAAGTCATGCAAGGACTGATGTCATTATTTGGAGGTGCTTAAATCTTGCAAATAACTTTAGATTTACAATTTTTTGCAGGTGAGAAAACAGAGAAAGCAACTCCAAAGAAAAGAACAGATGAACGTAAGAAAGGTAGAGTAGCAAAAAGTCAGGATGTAAATACTGCCTTTTTATTAATATTTGTATTAATCATGATGGCAGTGTTTGGAAGTGTCATGAAGGACAATATGTTAGGTCTTTTTCAACACTCATTTACCGAATTTATTCATTGGGACCTAACAGAGAGAACAGTTTTTCAAGTTTTTACGGAGAGTATCATTGAATTTATTAAAATTGTTGGGCCGATCATGCTTATTGCCATGATAGCAGGAGTTGCTTCCAATTTAATGCAGGTTGGTTTTATGTTTACAACCGAACCTTTGAAATTTGATTTGAAGAAAATTGATCCAATTCAAGGGGCAAAACGAATTTTTTCCATCCGTGCCCTAGTTGAGTTATTAAAATCATTACTAAAAATAGTTGTGATAGGTACGATAACATTTTTCGTTATTTGGTTGTTCAAAGATGAAATGTTAATGATTGCCTTTAAAAATGCTGATAGTGCATTAGCATTTTTTGGTAGAGTAACATTAATCATGGGAATTGCTGCTACTATTGCGCTTTTGTTTTTAGCGGTGTTTGATTATGCCTATCAGAAATATGACTTTGAAAAAAATATCCGAATGTCGAAACAAGATATTCGGGATGAATATAAAAACATCGAAGGGGACCCTTTGATTAAATCGAAAATAAAAGAAAAACAAAGACAAATTGCAATGAGACGTATGATGAGTGAAATTCCAAATGCGGATGTCGTAATAACGAATCCAACCCATTATGCGATAGCAATTAAATATGACGAATCAAGAGCAAGTGCACCGTATGTAGTTGCAAAAGGTGTGGATCATATTGCATTTAAAATAAGAGAAATTGCAAAAGCAAATAATGTAGCAACAGTGGAAAATAGACCACTTGCTAGATCGCTTTATGCCTCAGTCGAGATCGATGAGGTGGTTCCAGAAGAGTTTTATCAAGCGGTTGCCGAAGTATTAGCTTATGTATATCGCATGGAGAAAAAAGTTTAATTGTTGAGGAGAGACATCCATGAAAGCCCGTGATTTTTCTGTTTTAATAGCCGTAATTTTAGTCGTTATTATGTTAGTCATCCCACTACCTGGATGGCTATTAAGTATATTTATTTTAATAAATATTATTCTAGCACTAATTGTTTTATTGGTATCCATGAATACGCAGGAACCATTACAATTTTCTGTTTTTCCAACACTTCTTTTGTTATTAACACTTTTTAGACTTGCATTGAATGTATCCACTACAAGATCTATTTTAAGTAATGCTGATGCTGGTGGTGTTGTAGATACGTTCGGAACCTTCGTAATAGGCGACAGTCCATTAGTAGGATTTGTAGTATTTGTTATCTTAGTTATTATTAACTTCTTAGTAATAACAAAGGGATCTGAGCGTGTATCGGAAGTTGCAGCAAGATTCTCTCTCGATGCAATGCCAGGAAAACAAATGAGTATCGATGCCGATTTGAATGCAGGTCTTATTTCAGAGCATGAAGCGAAAGATAGAAGAAAAAAGGTAGAAAATGAAGCAGATTTCCACGGGTCAATGGATGGAGCAAGTAAATTCGTAAAAGGGGATGCCGTAGCAGGAATTATTATCGTACTAATTAATATTATTTTTGGACTAATTATTGGTATGACTGAAAAAGGATTCTCCTTTCAAGAAGCGATTGATACGTACATGAGACTTACTGTAGGGGATGGATTAGTTAGTCAAATTCCAGCACTTTTAATTTCAACAGCTACTGGTATTGTGGTAACCCGTAGCACAGCAACAGGCAATAACTTAGGAAGCGATGTTGCTGAGCAATTACTTCAGTACCCTAAGCTATTATTCATTGCCGCAGGTACGATATTCCTATTAGGTCTTACACCAATCAACTTTCTTTTAACAACAACAATTGCAGGCATACTAGCTTTTGGAGCGTTTCTTATGATGCGTAAGCAAAAAGAACCAATAGTGAAAGATGAAGAAGAGGAAGACCAAGCGGAAGGTTCAGCGATGAAAACTCAGGAAAATGTAATCAATCTCCTTAACATGGATCCGATTGAGTTTGAATTTGGTTATGCTCTAATTCCTTTAGTCGATGCTAAGCAAGGCGGGGATTTGTTAGATCGAGTCATCATGATTCGGAGGCAGTTAGCGATAGAGCTTGGTATCGTAATACCAGTGGTACGAATACGTGATAACATTCAGTTAAACCCTAATGAATATCGACTAAAAATTAAAGGAAATCAAGTTGCTACTGGTGAAATACTCCTTGATCATTACTTAGCAATGACACCAGATATGGATAATGATTTAATTGAAGGAATTGAGACGGAGGAGCCAGCTTTTGGACTGCCAGCTAAATGGATAAGTGAAGAAAGTAAAGATGAGGCAGAATTATCTGGGTACACAGTGGTGGATCCACCGTCAGTTGTATCTACCCATATTACTGAAGTAATTAAACGTCATGCGCATACATTATTGGGTCGACAAGAAACCAAGGAGCTAGTGGATCACTTGAAGGAAAACTATCCTATTCTAGTAGAAGAAACAACTCCGGAACCATTATCAATTGGTGATATACAAAAGGTACTAGCTAAATTATTGCGAGAAAATGTATCCATTCGAAACTTACCTGTTATATTCGAGACCCTTGCAGATTTTAGTAAATTGACGAATGACCCTGAACTTTTAGGAGAATATGTAAGACAAGCACTATCTTCACAATTAACAAAGCAGTATATGAATCAGGATAATTCATTGAAAGTAATTACCGTTTCAGGAAAGATAGAAAAGATGATCGCTGAAAGTATTCAATCGACAGAGCATGGAAATTACTTAGCATTGGATCCGGAATCGCAGCAAATAATTATTAAATCAATTAATGAAGAAGTTGAGAAGTTAACGTTACAAGAAGAGAATGCAATTATCTTGTGTTCGCCTGCTATTCGGATGTATTTAAAACAACTATTAGATCGCTTTTTACCTCAAGTGGTTGTATTATCCTATAATGAGCTTGAACCGACAGTACAAGTTCAAAGTGTTGGAGTGGTGAATGTAGCATGAAAGTAAAAAAATACGTAGCACCTACAATGCCAGAGGCAATGAATAAAATCCGTAAAGAGCTAGGATCAGACGCAGTGATACTTAGCTCAAAAGAAATTCAAGAAGGTGGATTTTTAGGCTTCTTTAAAAAACGAAAAATTGAAGTGATTGCTGCGCTAGACAAAGGGCCAATCTCAACAAAGCAATCTACATCTAACAAAATGATAGCTAGTAATTCTAATATCCATAGGCAGAAAGGTCAGATGGAAACCGATCTTATCAATGAAATGAAAAGTATGCGACTCATTTTAGAACGTCAGTCGCAACAACAAATTCATAATAAATTTGCTCTAGAATATCAAGTCATCTATCAGCATTTAATTGAACAAGAAGTAGGAGGAGAATTAGCAACGGATATCGTTCAGAATATCGTGAATAAACACGAGGCTTCTACTACTTCTCCTGATAACAGGACTATTCAAAAAGATTTAAAGCAGGAAATTGAGAATAGGTTAAGTAGTTTGTCCTTTGCTGGAATTTCGAATACAGCTAAGGTTGTACATTTTGTAGGTCCAACTGGTGTAGGAAAAACTACAACGTTAGCTAAAGTTGCAGCTACTTCTATGCTAAAAGACAAAAAGAAGGTTGCCTTTATTACTATGGACACCTATCGAATAGCGGCCATTGACCAGTTGAAAACTTATGCAAAAATATTAGATACTCCTGTTGAAGTTGTATATTCGGTTGAAGATTATAAAGCAGCAATAGAAAAGTTAAAGAATTATGATTTAATTTTAGTGGATACTGCAGGTAGAAATTATCGTGATGAACAGTATGTTAAAGAATTAGAGAAAAACATGATATCCCGGGATAATGTTGAAAATTATTTAGTTCTTTCATTAACTGCAAAACCAAAGGATATCAATGATATTTACTATAATTTCCGCCATATTCATATAAAGAGTCTTATCTTTACGAAGGTTGACGAAACGAGGCAATATGGAAGTCTCTTAAATATTCCTCTTACACATAACATGGGAATTTCTTATTTAACCAATGGTCAAGAAGTACCAGATAATATACTTGAGCCAACAAAAGAAGTCATTAGTAATCTAATAGTAGGTGATTTAATTGATTCATGATCAAGCTGAGAGTTTAAGAAAGAAAATTGAAATCTCCAATAACACAAAACATGCTAAGACCATTTCTTTTGTTAGTGGTAAAGGTGGGGTTGGTAAATCAAATATAGCTGTTAACTTTTCGTTAGAGCTATGTAAACAAGGTCACAAAGTATTACTCGTCGATTTAGATATCGGAATGGGTAATGTAGAAATCCTGTTAGGCTTGCAAGCAAATAAAACAATTGTCGATTTACTGCAGGACCAATTACCTATTTATGATATTATGGAACTAGGACCTCATAATCTAAAGTTTATTGCAGGAGGTTCTGGTCTTTCTAATATTTTTTCGGTTGATAAAAGAAAAATGAATTATTTTTTTGAAGAGTATAACAGAGTTGTACAAACGTTTGATTATATCATTTTTGATATGGGTGCTGGTGCAACTCAATCTAGTATCGATTTTGTATTAGCATCAGATGAGTGTGTAGTGATAACTACCCCTGAGCCCACTTCGATTACTGATGCATATAGCATGATTAAATATATTATAGGTTTTAATAAAGAAATGCCTATCTATGTTGTTTTAAATAGAGCAGATAATATTAAAAAAGGATTAATGACTGTTAATCGTTTTCAAAGATTAGTAGAACAGTTCTTAAGCATTGATATTAAGTTTCTTGGTATCTTACCAGAAGATCGGGCAGTTTCATCTGCTGTCATTAAACAAGCACCATTTGCTTTAGAAAATGAGAAGTCAGCTATTGCAAGAGCAATTAGACAACTAGCTGATAATTATATGAACAGACAGATAGTAATTAACGTGAAAGAATCTTCTACATTTGTTGATAGACTAAAAGGGCTATTAAACAACAAAGGAAGGTGAGTAAAGTGATTCCCATTCGTGTAATTGTGATCGATGACTCAGCTTTTATGAGAAAAATGATTACAGATATACTAGAAAGTGACAATCGGATTCAAGTAATAGCAACCGCAAGGAATGGGGCAGATGGAATTAAGAAAATAAAAGATTTATCACCAGATGTTGTAACATTGGATGTTGAAATGCCAGTAATGGATGGAATATCAGCATTAGCCCACATTATGGAGGAAAATCCATTACCGGTTGTCATGCTCTCGAGTCTTACAAAAGATGCAACCAATAGTACATTACAAGCTATTACAACTGGTGCAGTAGATTTCATTACAAAGCCGTCAGGTTCTATATCATTAGATATTACAACAATCAAGGAAGAGATTATTAATAAGGTTATCGCCGCATCACAAGTGGATTTTGTGGAGAAAAAAGAAGTCCAATACTCCCCAAAACTGATTGGTACGATGCAGCGCCATCCAAAATCATTAGTCCTTATAGGTGCATCAACCGGTGGACCGCGAGCATTACAACGATTGGTATTGGATTTGCCAAAAGAATTCACTAGTCCTATTCTAATTGTTCAACATATGCCAGCAGGTTTTACAAGATCTCTTGCAGAGCGATTGAATAATCTTTCAGATTTACATATTAAGGAAGCAATTCATGGTGAGATTATCCAAGAAAGAACTGTTTATGTTGCACCTGGTAACTACCACATGAAAATTAGAAGAGTAGGAACAGCACATGCAATTGAGCTTACACAGGAAGTGGAAAGATTTGGACATAGACCAGCAGTTGATGTTCTGTTAGAGTCAGCGGCTAATATTGCAAGAGTGAACAAGATAGCGGTCATACTTACAGGGATGGGAAGTGATGGTTCTAAGGGTATAAAGTTATTAAAGCAAAGTGACCCTGAAGCTATTATTTTAGCTGAGTCAGAGGATTCAGCAATTATCAATGGAATGCCTAAGGCAGCAATTAAAACCAACACGGTTAATTACATAGTCCACTTACATCAAATGGGTGAGACGATACATACACTGACAAATAGATCTGGGGGGATATAGGATGGATACAGCACAATACTTGGATGTCTTTATTGATGAAAGTAATGAACATATAGAAGTGCTCTATAAAAAAATACTGGACTTAGAGAAGGATCCTAACGATAAATCTATAATTGAGGAAATATTTAGAGCAGCCCACACTCTAAAAGGTATGTCCGCAACAATGGGTTATAATGATTTAGCTACATTGACCCATACATTGGAAAATGTATTTGATGCGATACGGTATGATCGCGTTCACGTTCAATCCAATATGATTGATTTATTAGTAGAGACTGTTGATCATTTAAATACGATGGTTGAGGATATAGCAGGTGGTGGAAACGGGTCCCATGATATACAAGAAGTTGCTAGAAAGCTAGAAATGTTTGAAAAAGGGACAGCAAATATTAAAGAAGAACATGTGGAAGATAGTTTGGAAGCGGAATCTTCAAACCATTCCAATGTATTTACAGATCTAGATGAGTTTGAGTTATCGATACTAAATGAATCAAAAGAGCGTGGTTTTCAGAACTTTGAGATTACAGTTGAATTAAGGGAAGACTGTTTGTTAAAGGGTGCTCGAGTATTTATGGTATTTGAGGTTTTAGAAAAACTTGGAGAGGTAATCAAGTCTAGCCCTTCTGTCAATGATCTAGAAGAAGAAAATTTTGATTATACTTTTTCTGTCATTCTAGTATCTAACCAACCTAAAGATGAAATCGCTAAAAAAATTCAAAAAGTGTCAGAGATAGATTCGGTAACTGTTCAGCATTTCTCTGTTAAAAAGTATCGTGAGTCCAGAGAGATTGAGGACCAAATTCAAACAATGCAAAAAGATAATGCAACTGTTTCAAATAATATAGAAGATAAAAGTAAAGAACCTGACTCTGCTAAAAGCAATCAAAATAAGACGATTCGCGTCAATATTGAAAAGCTAGATGTTCTAATGAATTTATTTGAAGAACTCATTATTGACCGAGGAAGCTTGGAGCAGATTTCCGCAGATTTACAAAATAGTGATCTTATGGAAACGGTGGAGCGGATGGCAAGGGTATCTAGTGATCTGCAAAATATCATCTTAACCATGAGAATGGTTCCTATAGATACAGTGTTTAGTCGATTTCCAAGAATGGTGCGGAAACTTGCTCGAGATTTGGACAAACAAGTGGATATTGAGATTATTGGGGCAGATACGGAACTAGATCGTACCGTTATTGATGAAATTGGCGACCCAATTGTTCACCTTTTACGAAATGCGATTGATCATGGAGTTGAAACACCAGAGGAAAGACTACAAAAAGGAAAGCCTGAAAAAGGTACAATAAAATTAAAAGCTTATCACAGTGGTAACCATGTTTTTATCGAAATTGCTGATGATGGTGCCGGTATCAATAAAGAAAAAGTATTAAATAAAGCACTAAATAATGGGTTATTAACAGAACAGGATATCGAGGCTTTATCCGAGCAGCAAATCTATCAATTAATCATGGAAAGTGGTTTCTCGACCGCAGATAAAATATCTGATATCTCTGGTCGTGGGGTTGGCCTTGATGTAGTCAAGAACACCATTGAATCATTAGGAGGAAGTATTTCCATAGACTCGATACTTGGAAAAGGGTCCGTATTTTCCATTCAACTACCACTAACCTTAACGATCATCTCGGCGTTGCTAGTTGAATTAAATAAAGAAAAATTTGCTATCCCATTATCATCTATTATTGAAACCGCCATTATTTCTAAAGGACAAATTCTATCTGCTCATCATAAGAAAGTTATCGATTTCAGAGGGAAGGTTGTTCCGTTAGTAAACTTAAAAGATGTCTTTCAAGTACCTGATACTGCTACTGATGAAGAGTATACTTCGATAGTTATTGTAAAAAAAGGCGAAAAAATGGCTGCACTTGTAGTTGATTCTTTTATCGGTCAACAAGAGATTGTACTAAAGTCTTTAGGTTCTTACTTAAGCAATACGTTTGCAATATCAGGTGCAACCATTCTAGGTGATGGACAAGTTGCTCTTATCATTGACAGTAATGCCATAATAAAATAGGGATTTCTAATTCGAGGGGGAAAACGAAAATGAGTAATGAAACAGCTACTGAAAAGAAAGTAATTGTATTTCAACTTAAGGATGAAGAATTTGCAGTATCGGTACAACAAATAGGTTCAATTGAGCGTATTCAAACTATTACACGGGTTCCAAATACAGCTGATTTTGTAAAAGGAGTAATAAATCTTCGAGGGGTTGTCACACCAATCATAGATCTCCGTTCCCGTTTAGGTATAGAAGCTACAGATTTCAATGAATCCACTCGTATCATCATCGTTAATTTGGATGAAATTGATGTAGGGCTAATAGTTGATGCTGCAAACGATGTAATTGATATTCCTATTGACTCAATCGAGCCCGCACCAGAAGTTATCGGTGCTGTTAATGACGATTATATTGAAGGTGTAGCAAAACTAGAGAATCGATTACTTATCTTGTTGGACTTAAAAAAGGTCTTAACGAATGAGGAAATCACTGATTTAAAATATGTAGAAGGTCAATAATATGAATTATGCACAACTTTCTCATCTTCAAATTGACGCATTAAGGGAAATTGGAAATATTGGAGCTGGAAATGCAGCAACTTCAATGTCAAAGCTCATACAAAAGAAAATTGATATGGATATACCAGACATCAGTATCGTATCTTTTGATGAAGTAATGGATATGGTCGGAGGACCGGAAAATTTAATAGTCGGGATCCTTTTCCAAATCCATGGAAAAGCACCAGGAATGGTCTATTTGTTATTTACTTTGGAAGAAGCGGAATCGTTAGTAAAGCAAATGACCAATAATGACGAGATTTCATTATCTATGGATGGTGAAAAAAACGATTTAGCTTTTTCTGCTTTACAAGAAGCTGGTAATATCTTAGCCGGTTCGTATTTATCTGCGCTTTCTGATTTTACAAATATCAATATGCAACCTTCTATACCACATTTAAGTGTGGATATGGCTGGTGCTATATTAACAGTTGGTTTGCTACAAGTATCAGAAGTATATGATTACGCTATCATTATTAATACAAAAATAAATGATGCAGAAGAGGAACGAAAAGGAATTAATGGTCAATTATTGTTACTTCCATCACCAGAATCATTTAATAAAATATTTCAAGCTTTAGGAATACAAGATCATGAATAAAGTTCAAACAGTTGTTAAAGTTGGGATAGCTGATCTAAATATTGTTTCTGCACCAGATATTATTCGTACTTCGGGACTAGGTTCTTGCGTTGGTGTTGTTATTTATCATACAACAAAACAAATTGCTGGGTTGGCACATGTGATGTTACCAGACTCTAAACTAGGGAAACAAGGAACGTCTAATCCATTAAAATACGCAGATACAGCAATCGATATACTTGTGGAGAAGTTACTACGTATGGGATTTCGAAAATCTCAGCTGCAAGCTAAAATTGCAGGTGGAGCACAAATGTTTCAAATTAATACTGCAAATGACATGATGCGGATTGGAAAAAGAAATATTGAGGCGGTATTAAGTAAATTGTCGGAACATCAGATTCCAGTAATTGCTTCAGATGTGGGTGGGAATTATGGGAGAACGATAGAATTCGATCCACAAAATTCACAGTTGAGAATCCGTACAATTACAAAAGGTGAACATATTATTTAACGATATAGTGGTATAAAAATTTGGACAGGGAGGAGCAAGTCATTTGGGAACAAAAATCTCTCCTCTAGAGCAAGAATTATGGGATAAATGGAAAAATCATCAGGATAACGAAGCGGCTAATCAGCTAATTCAGCAATACATGCATTTAGTGAATTACCATGTTGAAAGAACCATGAGCCATTTGCCAAGTAGTGTGATAAAGGATGACCTGAAAAGTTTAGGTTTATATGGATTATATGATGCACTTAAAAAGTTTGACCTTGATAGAGATTTAAAATTTGATACATATGCATCTTTCCGAATTCGAGGAGCTATTATCGATGGCCTTCGAAAAGAGGATTGGTTGCCTCGCTCTATTCGGGAGAAAACAAAAAAAATTGAACAGATGACTCATAAGTTAGAGCAATTATATCAACGTGAACCAAGTTCGGTGGAAATAGCTCAAGCTCTAGATATGCCTGTTCAGGATGTTGAATCATATGTTCGAGATTCACTATTAGCAAATATGCTTTCTATTGAGGAAAAGCCAAAGACAAGCTCAGCTGAACATAAAGAAGGTATTGGCTACTCCATTCCAGACGATAAAACTATTCAACCTGATGAACAAATAGTAAAAAACGAGAAAATAAAAGACCTTACAGAAAGTATTAAAGAGCTTAAAGAAAATGAACAAATGATTATAAGCTTGTTCTATCATGATGGACTGACGTTCACGGAAATTGGTCAAGTACTTGGTTTAACAACGTCTAGAATCTCTCAAATCCATAAGAAAGCCATTTTTAAATTACGAAATAAACTTCAGGAAGCTTTTTAAGCCTAAATAGAGGAGTAGCATAAGATGATAGATCTTAGCCAATTCTTTAAAATAGCAACTTCAAAGGACCATATGATTGCCGAACTACACTATAAGGAAGAATATTTAGTAAATAGAGATAGTGAAATCACCATAGAGGACATCAAACAATTTCTAACTGGCAATCATATAGTTTTTGGTTTACATGATGACAATATAAAACAATTGATTGATGGAATACCGCTTGAGGATTTTCCTATAGTTGTAGCTAATGGAGAGGAACCAGTTCCAGGACTTGATGGAGAGATAAACTTTGTAATTAATTTTAATCCAAGAGTTGAAAAAGATGTTAACTGGAATTTTCGAGAGGTTATGTCAATACCTTCTGTTGAGAATAATGAAAAGCTAGCTAGTATCACTTTACCAACCGAGGGGACAGAAGGGACAGACGTATTTGGAAATGTTGTCGCTGCAAAACCTGGAAAACCAGTTAAAATAAATGCTGGCAAAAATGTTAGGTTTGAAGATGAAGACTTAACTTTTTATGCAAATTCAGTAGGACAAGCTACTATACAAGGTAATTTTATACATATCCACCCCGTGTTTGAGGTCACGGATACGCTCTCCATGAAAGAAGGAAATCTTGATTTTATTGGGACTATCCTGATTAGAGGAGATGTTCCATCGGGTTATATGTTAAGTGCAGGTGGGGATATAAAAATATATGGCATGGTTGAAGCTGCTACCATCAAGGCAGAAGGTTCTATCTTTATATCAGAGGGTCTTTCAGGCTTACAAAAAGGCTATATAGAAGCAGGGGAAAGTATTCAAATAGGATATATTAATCAAGGGATGGTTCATGCTGCAAAGAATGTATATGTGGAAAACTCTATTTTACACAGTGATTGTGTCGCAGGTGGAGAACTTATCTGTCAACGTGGAAGCATTATAGGTGGGCGTAGCTCAGCAGGAGATATGATTGAAGTTAAGCATGTAGGTAACTATATGAACACTAGAACAGAGTTAATTTTAGGGCAAAGTCATAAAGAAGTAGAACAAATAGAAAAACTTAGCATGAAAAAGCAGGAGATTGAGGAGACGCTAAAGAAATTATCAATAATTGGTGATAAACTTTCTCATACTCCAAATATAGAATTAAATCCAAAATTATTAGCAACCTTACAAAGACAAAAGACATCCTACGGTCAAAATAAAAATCTACTGGACACGGTAGTAGAGCAATTAAATGCAATAACTAATGATACCAATGAACGGCATGCTAAGCTCACCGTAACAGGGAATCTATATGGCAATACAGTTGTAACATTTGGAAAATATAAACGTGTAATAGATACTTCTTATAAGCAAGTTGAACTAGAACTTTTACGAAATGAAATATATATGCGGTCACTGTGAAATTATTAATTGTCTTACAAGTAAACTCTGTATGAATTAAGGAAGTGATTGGATGAGTTGGAAATCTGTTGAAATGCAGGTTGCGCTTCCAAGAACACAAGATGCAGGTAAACTTCAAGATCAAATGCAAAAATCTAATCAGCATTTTCAGGAAGCATTGGCCCAAAGTCAGCTTATACAGGAGAACCAAAAAAGGAAAAAGGTACAAGAATTTGAAGAGATTCACCTTCAAAAAGAAGGTCAAAAGGAGAATAAATCATCTAATAAGGATACCAATGTGCCCGGAGTAGACACAACGAAAGAATCTATCCAACATCCTTATTTAGGGATTAATTTTGACAGTAGGAGTTAACGTCTTATGACATCATTTTTATTCACTATAAGTTTTTTATTACATATTTTATCAATTATTGCGATTTATGCTTTAAGTAAGCAGTTATTGATGAACAAATCAAATGACAGTTCTGAAATTGTTAGCTTGATGGAAGACTATCTCGAGGAAATTAAGCTAGAGAATGATCGATTACAGCAGGAAGTATTCAAAAATAAACAAGTTGCTAGACATGAACCTAGTGCTGATATGGAATTGACGACACATACGGTAAAGGGAAATCTACCAGAGACACCTCAAACTCTATATCAAGATGAGCAAATACAGGATGACATAGTAGTTTCACTTCAATCCAGGATTTTAAAGCTCTACGAAGAGGGATTGGCTGCAGAAGAAATTGCCCGAAAGTTAGGTTGTGGTAGAACAGAAGTAGACTTATTAATAAAATTTCGGGAAAAAAGTAATATTTAAGCTTGATAACACTATTTTAGTATGATATATTTATTTTTGGTGTAAATACAAAATAATTATTTATAACCACACACGTTTGTTGATTTGTATGAAATGGTGCCAAAATGGTCTTCATGCAGAAATGATGCAAACGGAGGATAAACCTGAGGAGGAAAAAATAATGTCAGTAATTTCTATGAAGCAATTACTAGAAGCTGGTGTACATTTCGGTCACCAGACTCGCCGTTGGAACCCTAAAATGAAGAAATATATCTTCACTGAGCGTAACGGCATTTATATCATCGATCTTCAAAAAACAGTTAAGAAGGTTGAAGAAGCTTATAACTATGTGAAAGAAATCGCTGCAAATGGCGGTACAGTTCTTTTCGTAGGTACAAAGAAACAAGCACAAGATTCTGTTAAAGAGGAAGCAATCCGTTCTGGTATGTACTATGTAAACCAACGTTGGTTAGGTGGTACATTAACAAACTTCCAAACAATCCGTAAACGTATTAACCGTTTAGTTCAGATTGAAAAAATGGAAGAAGACGGTACTTTTGAAGTACTTCCTAAAAAAGAAGTTGTAGGTTTATTAAAAGAAAAAGAACGTCTTGTTAAATTCCTAGGTGGAATTAAAGAGATGAAGAAACTTCCAGATGCAATGTTTGTAATTGACCCTCGTAAAGAGCGTATTGCAATCGCTGAAGCACATAAATTAAACATTCCTATCATCGGAATCGTTGATACAAACTGTGATCCTGATGAAATTGATTATGTAATTCCAGCAAACGATGATGCTATCCGCGCTGTGAAACTTCTTACAGGTAAAATTGCTGATGCTATCCTTGAAGTAAAACAAGGTGAAGAATTAGAAGTAGCTGAAGAAGCTAAAGCAGAAGCTTCAGTTGAAAAAACGGAAGAAGCTTAATTTCTGAAAAGGTCAGGTGATAAGAGGATAAGCCTTTTATCACCTTTTTTAAAGCATGTAATAACACCATAAGGTAAATGCTAATATAAACAATACTAAGGAGGATTCATAATGGCTATAACTGCACAAATGGTTAAAGAACTACGTGAAAAAACTGGTGCTGGAATGATGGATTGTAAAAAAGCACTAACTGAAACTAACGGTGATATTGAGAAAGCAATTGATTACCTACGTGAAAAAGGAATTGCAAAGGCTGCTAAAAAAGCGGACCGTATTGCAGCAGAGGGTTCTACATATATTGCGTCTGAAGGCAATACAGCTGTACTTTTAGAAGTAAACTGCGAAACTGACTTCGTAACAAAAAATGAACAATTCAAACAACTACTAGAAGATTTAGGTAGCCATATCTTATCTCAAAAACCAGCAACTGTTGAAGAAGCATTGCAACAAAAACTAAAAGGTGAAGGTGAGACAGTAGAAACTTATATTAACTCTGCTGTTGCTAAGATTGGTGAAAAAATCTCTCTTCGTCGCTTCGAATTATTAACAAAAACAGATAATGATGCTTTTGGTGAATACCTTCATATGGGAGGACGTATTGGGGTTCTAGCTTTACTTGAAGGAACTACTGATACAGCTGTTGCTAAGGATATTGCTATGCATGCTGCTGCTGTTAACCCTAAATATGTTTCACGCGATCAAGTTTCAGAAGAAGTTATTAACCACGAACGTGAAGTATTAAAACAACAAGCACTAAACGAAGGTAAACCAGAAAGCATTGTTGAGAAAATGGTTGAAGGTCGTTTAGGTAAATTCTTTGAAGACATTTGCTTATTAGAACAAAGCTTTGTTAAAGACCCAGATCAAAAAGTTAAAAAATACGTAGAAGCTAAAGGAGCGACTGTTAAAACATTCGTTCGCTATGAAGTTGGAGAAGGTATGGAAAAACGTTCTGAAAACTTCGCAGAAGAAGTAATGAGCCAAGTTAAAAAATAAGAAATGAACGAATAGGGGACATAATATGTTCCCTATTTCACCATGAGCAAATAGATTGTGTGAACAAGTAGAAAATCTATTCATTATGGAGGTTAACATGACAACAGCTCGTTACGGAAGAATTGTACTTAAATTAAGTGGTGAAGCGTTAAGCGGAAACCAAGGATACGGTATAGAACCGAAGATTATTCAATCCATTGCAACCCAAATTTCAGAAGTAGTTAAACTTGGAGTTGAAGTTGCTGTTGTTGTCGGAGGAGGCAACATATGGCGTGGTAAGGTTGGCAGTGAAATGGGAATGGACCGAGCAACTGCAGATTATATGGGGATGCTAGCTACAGTTATGAATTCACTTGCATTACAAGATGCACTGGAAACAATAGACATACCAACAAGAGTTCAAACTTCAATAGAAATGCGCCAAGTAGCAGAACCATATATTAGAAGAAAAGCGATTCGCCACTTAGAAAAGAAGCGAGTTGTCATATTTGCTGCTGGAACAGGTAACCCTTACTTCTCTACGGATACTACAGCAGCATTAAGAGCTGCAGAGATTGAAGCAGAAGTCATTTTAATGGCGAAAAATAATGTTGATGGGGTATATTCAGATGACCCACGAATCAATAAAGATGCTAAAAAGTATGAGAACATATCCTATATGGAAATGTTAAATGAGGGTCTTGGTGTAATGGATTCTACCGCATCTACATTATGTATGGAGAATGATATACCATTGATTGTTTTTTCTATTACCGAAGAAGGAAATATTAAAAAGGTTGTCTTGGGTAAGACAATCGGTACAATAATAAGGGGGAAATAACCATGACAAATCAAATTATGAATGAGTGCAAGGATAAAATGAAGCAGACAGTACAAGCTTTTTCAAGAAATTTGGCAACGGTACGTGCTGGTAGAGCTAATCCTAGTCTTTTAGACAATGTTTTTGTTGATTATTATGGTGCTACTACACCATTAAATCAATTAGCAACTATATCTGCGCCAGAAGCTCGTTTGCTAGTTATTACTCCTTATGATAAAACAGCAATTAACGATATTGATAAAGCTATTCAGAAGGCTGATTTAGGCCTATCTCCTTCTAACGATGGAAATGTAATACGTCTAAATATCCCTCCACTAACGGAAGAGCGTAGAAAAGACCTTGTTAAGGTAGTAGGAAAATATGCAGAAGAATACCGAGTTCAAGTGAGAAACGTTCGCCGTGATACAAACGACGCTCTTAAAAAAGCAGAAAAAAATGGGGATCTTACTGAAGACGAGTTAAGAAATGCTCAGGATGACGTTCAAAAGCAAACAGACAACCACATTGCTGAAATTGATAAACTAGCTAAAAACAAAGAACAAGAAATTATGGAAGTTTAGGCTTGTGGTTTTTTCACACTTCTTACACGATGGAACATATATAAGCCCTCTTATTTAAGGGGGCTTTTGTATTCTCATTGGATTATCGTTATAATAATAATGACATTTTGCTTGTATTATATTGTTTTCCTAGGAATATGATAAAATATACAAATAGTATGCCATGTCATATAACGAATTCATTTAGCATAGTAATTAAAGTATTTTACGTTTAAACACCAGTGTTCGGAGGAAAAGTATGCCTATGAAACTTCCTTTCTTTAAATCAAAAAAAGAAGAAATTCCTATACAAACTGAAGAATTAACTAATGTACCGGAACATGTTGCCATTATTATGGACGGAAACGGACGCTGGGCAAAGCAAAAAGGCCTCCCAAGAATTGCAGGCCACAAAGCGGGTATGGATGTTGTGAAAGATACCGTTGAAACTGCGGTAAAACATAATATAAAAATCCTTACCCTGTTTGCATTTTCAACCGAGAATTGGAAAAGGCCAAAGCATGAAGTAGAGTATTTATTAAGATTACCGAAGGAATTTTTACATATTTATCTACCCGATTTAATTAAAAATAATGTACGAATTGAAACTATTGGTGATTTCGATTCACTACCAGGTTATACAAAAGAAGCTGTACAGTATGCGAAGGAAAAAACGAAAGATAACGATGGATTATTACTGAACTTTGCATTGAACTATGGTAGTAGAAAAGAAATATTACGTGCTATTAAGTCTATGATGGAGGATATGGATAATGAAGAGTTCTCTCTAGAGCAGGTGGATGAGAAACTGTTATCAAAATATCTATACACCCATAACGTATCAGATCCAGACTTATTAATACGAACTAGTGGGGAGCAACGACTAAGTAACTTCCTACTTTGGCAATTAGCCTATACGGAATTTTGGTTTACAGATGTATTGTGGCCAGACTTTACGGAAGAAGTTTTTGTTAAGGCGCTTATGGACTACCAAAATAGGTCTAGGCGATATGGAGGTATATAAGGTGATGTGTCATATATGAAACAACGAATTCTAACAGGTGTTATTGCTTTAGTATTATTTATTCCATTTGTGATTTATGGAGACCTACCGTTTACGGTAGTTATTTACTTATTAGCCACAATAGGATTATATGAACTCCTAAAAATGCATAAAATCACATGGCATTCCCCGGCAGGATTAATAGCATTTCTTCTATTATGGTTGCTACTAAGTCCAAGTATAGCTGAATATGTTGCTTTTATGATTCCAACATATTCCGTACAAATCATGATTGTCTTAGTCTTAATACTATTAGCATATACTGTATTATTGAAAAACAAGTTTACATTTGATGATGTAGGTTTTGTATTATTGGCGGTATTGTATGTTGGAATGGGGTTTTTCTATTTCTTAGAAACACGAAACAGTACAGATGGACTAGCCCATGTTTTCTTTGCGCTCTTACTAATTTGGTCAACAGATACGGGGGCATATTTCACCGGAAGGGCATTAGGAAAACATAAATTATGGCCAGAGATAAGTCCGAATAAAACAGTTGAAGGTGCTTTAGGTGGTATTGTTCTTGCTATTATTGTAGGTATAGTCTTTGATGTGATCTACCAGTTTCCTTATGGAATAATTACTATTATAGTAATTTCGTTACTTGTATCTGTATTCGGTCAAATTGGTGATCTGGTTGAATCGGCATTCAAACGTCATTATAACGTAAAGGACTCCGGTACTATTTTACCTGGACATGGTGGAATATTAGATAGATTTGATAGTGCTATCTTTGTTTTTCCTGTTCTACATTTAATCCTGCAATTTTTACTGAATTAGGTTTGATAACTAATAGATTTTCCTCCGTGGATACATCTCTTTAGCTACCTCAATAAAGGAAGGTGTTAGATGTGACAACAGTTATAGCATTTATTTTTATGTTTGGACTTCTAGTATTTGTCCATGAATTAGGCCATCTTATATTTGCGAAACGTGCGGGGATGCTTGCACGAGAATTCGCAATTGGAATGGGACCAAAGATATTTGCTTTTACTAAAAATGATACTCTTTATACGATTCGATTACTACCTATAGGTGGTTACGTTCGCGTGGCTGGTGAGGATCCAGAGATAATTGATTTAAAGCCTGGCCATCATATTGGATTAGAATTCGATGGAGAAGGCAAAGTTAACAAGATAATCGTTAATAACAAATCCAAGCATCCCAATGCTCGTGTAATCGAAGTTGAAAAAGTTGATTTAGACCACCAGTTAATTATTGAGGGGTATGAAATTGACGAAGAGGAAGATCTTTTACGCTTTCAAGTAGATTCCCGAGCACTATTTGTAATGGACGAGAAGGAAACTTTGATTGCTCCTTATGAGCGTCAATTTGCATCTAAGACTGTGGGTCAACGTGCAATGCAATTATTTGCTGGCCCAATGATGAACTTTTTACTTGCAATACTGATTTTCATTGTAATCGGAGTTGTTCAAGGTGTTCCTGTAGATGAAGCTAGAATAAGTGAAATACAGAAAGGTGCACCCGCAGCTGAAGCCGGATTTAAACCAAATGATGAAGTTATTCAAATAGATGACCAATCTGTCTCAACATGGTCAGAATTTACTACTATAGTACGCTCTAATCCTGGTGAAGAATTAAGTATGACCGTTTTACGTGATGGTGAGCCAGTAAACTTAACGGTTGTACCAAAGGAAATTCCTTTTGAAGGCGGCGAGGGATCCTATGGGCAGATTGGTGTTATGCAGGCAATGGAGAAGACGTTCTGGGGTTCATTTACCTATGGTGCTACAAAGACCTATGAAACAACTTCACTAATCTTAACTAATTTAGCGATGCTGATCACCGGACAATTAGGACTCGATATGCTATCAGGACCAGTTGGAATTTATGACGCTACTGACCAAGTTGTACAAACAGGGTTTATGAATTTCTTAATGTGGACAGCAATACTAAGTATTAATCTTGGGGTTGTCAATTTAGTACCATTACCAGCATTAGATGGTGGGAGACTATTGTTCGTTGGTATTGAATTAGTTCGTGGAAAACCAATGGAACCCGAAAAGGAAGGTATTTTCCACTTTGTTGGCTTTGCATTATTAATGTTATTAATGATTATTGTGACATGGAATGATATTCAGCGATTATTTTTATAAAAAATAGAGTAACGAGATTTAATTAATATTTGTACAGGAGCCCGAATATACTACAGCAGAAACCACTGTGCATTCGGACTATTGTCATGGAAAGAATACTGCATAAAAGAAATGATTACCAGATTAAAATGGTTGTATATGTTGGATAAAGAAGGTAGTATATAAATAGAATAGTAAGCGTTAATGGGACCCTTGTCTTTTTTACCTTGACAAGGGTTTCCATTGTTTTTGATTACCCTGAAAGAGGCCAGTTACTGGCAATAAAGCAGGAGGAATACGAGAATGGATATTTCCAAAAAAGAGAAATTAAATCTGTTACTTCAGCAAATAGAAATGCCTTTAGACTATGTTCAACAATATTTTCAAGAGAGTTCATTAAAAAAACTAGAAATCTATAAATTAAAAAAGATTTGGCATTTCTATATCGAGTTAGATAGGGTCTTACCTACAAGTATCTACCAAGAGTTACTAACTAGATTAAAACATGCCTTTCAACAACTAGCAGCGATAGAATTAACTCTAAATGTAAAAGATAATCACTATACCGAAGAGATGGTTTGTGATTATTGGCAACTATTTTTACAATTAACCCCAGATATATCTCCAGCATACCGTGATTTAGTTTTTAATCAAAAGCCTCGGGTTAACGGTAATAAGATTATGTTAACTGCGAGAAATGAAGCAGAGGCTACTGCTTTAAAGAAACGTCTAGATGAGAATTTTAAAGCATTCTGTTACAAAGTTGGTATTGCTTATCATCCATTAGCGGTTGATGTTAAGACAGAAATGGATGAAATTCAAAAGTTCCGTGAGCAAAAGTCACTAGAAGATCAGAAAATAATTCTAAAAACAATCCAAGATAAAGAAAAGCGTGATAAAGATCGAAATGTCGATGAAAATCAGCCGTTTTCATTAGGTTACAAAATTCAAGATGAAGCAATTGAGATGCAAGAAATACAAGAAGAGGAAAAACGCATTACTGTTCAAGGCTATATATTTGATGTTGAAATTCGTAAGCTTAGATCCGGAAGAAGCTTGTTAATTGCAAAGGCAACTGATTATACGGATTCCTTACAAATTAAAATGTTCTCTAAAGGTGATGAGGACGCTGCAAAGTTTGAACAGTTGAAAAAGGGAATGTGGATAAAAGCCAGAGGTAGTATCCAAACGGATATGTACTCCAACGAATTAGCTATGATGGCTAATGATATGCAAGAAGTCCAAGTTGCATCAAGGCAAGATTCTGCTCCTGAAGGTGAGAAACGTGTTGAATTTCACACGCATACAACTATGAGTCAATTGGATGCGGTAGTCTCTCCTGCTAGACTTGTTGAACAAGCTGCTAAGTGGGGACATAAAGCTATCGCAATAACGGATCATGGTGGTTTACAAGGATTCCCTGATGCACATAGCGCCGGGAAAAAACATGGTGTTAAAGTGTTATATGGTGTAGAAGCTAATCTAGTTGATGATGGTGTTCCGATCGCTTATAACGAACATGATATTGATTTAAATGACGCAACGTACGTAGTATTCGACGTAGAAACTACCGGACTATCCGCTGTATATGACACGATTATAGAGCTTGCAGCTGTGAAAATTCACAACGGGGAAATTGTTGATCGCTTTGAATCGTTTGCTAATCCACATCATGCTTTATCCCAAACAACTATTGATTTAACAGGGATTACAGATGAAATGGTACAAGACGCACCTGAAATAGGTGATGTACTAAGAGATTTTTATACTTGGAGTGGGGATGCAGTATTTGTAGCACATAATGCGAGCTTTGATATTGGATTTCTAAATCAGGGCTACCAAAAAATTGAATATGATAAAGTAACAAACCCTGTTATTGATACATTGGAGTTAGCTCGGTTCTTATTTCCTGAGCTTAAAAATCATCGTTTAAATACTTTATGTAAGTATTTGGATATCGAACTTACACAGCATCACCGTGCCATATATGATGCAGAGGCTACTGGTTATCTGTTATGGAAATTAGTAAAAGAAGTACTGAATAAAGAAATTACTAACCATAATCAATTAAATAACCATATGGGGGAAGGAAATGCATACCAGCGATCCAGACCTTTCCACTGTACAATAATTGCAAAAACTCAAGAAGGGTTAAAGAATCTATATAAATTAGTTTCTTATGCCCATATCGATTATTTTTATCGAGTTCCACGTATTCCAAGATCTGTGTTACAAAAGCATCGTACAGGCTTAATTATTGGGACTGCATGTGATAAAGGTGAAGTATTTGAAACGATGATGCAAAAATCTGCAGAGGAAGCCGAAAAAGTGGCAGAGTTTTATGATTATATAGAGGTGCAGCCACCAGCCAATTACTCCCATCTTATTGAGAAAGAACTAGTTCAAAATGAAGCTCAAATACTCGACATCATCAAGAAAATTGTGGAGCTAGGTGGACGGATGGATAAAAAAGTAATAGCTAGTGGTAATGTGCACTATATTGATGATCATGAGAAAATGTATCGTCAAATATTAATTGCTTCACAAGCTGGTAATCCGTTAAACCGAGTTACATTACCGGATACTCCTTTTCGTACTACGAATGAGATGTTAGATAGTTTTAGTTTTCTAGGAAAAGAAAAAGCAATTGAAATTGTTATCTCTAATACCCAGTCTCTAGCAGATGAAATAGAGGAAATATCTCCTGTGAAAGACGAACTATACACTCCCAAAATTGAGGGGGCGGATGAAGAGATTAGAAACCTTTGCTATACACGAGCAAAGTATATTTACGGTGAACCAGTTCCTAAGATCGTTACAGATCGGTTAGAAAAGGAACTTGATAGTATTATTAGTAATGGTTTTGCAGTAATTTACTTGATATCTCATAAGCTGGTTAAAAAATCACTAGATGATGGGTATCTAGTTGGTTCGAGGGGTTCTGTAGGTTCATCATTTGTAGCAACCATGACGGAGATAACAGAGGTCAATCCTTTACCACCCCATTATGTATGTCCAGAATGCCATCATAATGAGTTTATTACAGACGGTTCATTCGCCAGCGGTTTTGATTTGCCAGATAAGGAGTGCCCTTCCTGTGGAACATCGCTTAACAAAGATGGACAAGACATTCCGTTTGAAACATTTTTGGGCTTTAAAGGGGACAAGGTACCTGATATTGATTTAAACTTCTCAGGTGAATATCAGCCAAAGGCTCATAACTATACGAAAGTATTATTTGGTGAAGATTATGTGTATCGCGCTGGTACAATTGGTACAATAGCTGAAAAAACTGCTTATGGTTATGTGAAAGGCTATGCCTCTGATAAAAATCTAGTCTTTAAAAATGCGGAAACAGATCGGTTGGTAAAAGGTTGTACAGGAGTAAAGCGAACAACTGGACAACATCCAGGTGGTATTATTGTTGTTCCTGATTATATGGAAATATATGATTTTACGCCGATTCAATTTCCAGCTGATGATCGGAAGAGTGAATGGCGTACGACGCATTTTGACTTCCATTCGATACATGATAACTTATTGAAACTTGATATACTCGGACACGATGATCCGACTGTTATTCGCATGCTTCAAGATTTAAGTGGTATTGATCCGAAAACTATTCCAACAGATGATAAGGAAGTAATGAAAATATTCTCTAGCACAGAATCACTTGGGGTGACTGCGGAGCAAATTAATAGTAAAACTGGTACATTAGGTGTTCCAGAATTTGGTACTAAGTTTGTCCGACAAATGTTAGAAGATACAAAACCAAAAACATTTGCTGAATTAGTTATTATTTCTGGATTATCTCATGGAACCGATGTATGGCTAGGTAATGCACAGGAATTAATTAATGAAGGTATCTGTCAATTGCCTGAAGTTATTGGGTGTCGTGATGATATTATGGTGTACTTGATGCATAAAGGGCTCGAAGCTTCTCTTGCCTTTAAGATAATGGAATCGGTCCGAAAGGGTAAAGGTTTACAAGATGAGTGGATTGTAGAAATGAAAAAACATAATGTTCCAGACTGGTATGTTGAATCATGTAAAAAGATTAAGTACATGTTCCCGAAAGCACATGCTGCAGCCTACGTGTTAATGGCTGTCCGTATCGCTTATTTCAAGGTACATCATCCTATTTATTTCTATGCCGCCTATTTTACCGTACGTGCTAGTGATTTTGACTTAAACACAATGGTTAAAGGTTCAGAGGCTATACGCACTCGTATTGAAGGAATCAATGTTAAAGGTAATGATGCTGCACCTAAAGAAAAGAGTCTTTTAACAGTTCTTGAAGTCGCACTAGAGATGTGTGAACGAGGGTTCTCATTCCAAAAAGTAGATTTATATAAGTCAAGGGCTGCTGAATTTGTTGTTGAAGGAAATACTTTGATTCCACCGTTTAATGCTGTTGAAGGTCTAGGAACAAATGCAGCAATCAATATTGTGAAAGCTAGGGAAGAGGGAGAGTTCCTTTCCAAAGAAGATTTACGCGAACGTAGTAAAATTTCTAAAACTATTCTTGAGTATCTAGATAATCATGGTTGTTTAGAGGGGATGGAAGAGAAGAACCAATTATCCCTATTTTAATTTTGATGTCTGAGGGGTGTCCCGGCGTGGTAATATACCATGAGGGTATAACCCCTCTTTTTTTTCATAGGACATAGCATGAAATTGTTATTCCTTGATTATATGACTTATATATATGTATAATAAATTCAAAATTATTTTATTATTGTTGCTTACATAGTAATAGATTAAGGGAAGTGATTCGGGTGGCTAATCTAATCAAGAGCGAAGACATTCACGAGTTCCTAGTTTTAAATCGAACATCATTTGAAGAAAGATTGTTAAGTGTAGCAGTAAATGTTCGTGATAAGATAGATGAGATACACGTAATTGGGAATATAAATCTATTAGATAATGCACATCAGCTAATTTTACTAGTAGTTGATGGGAAATTTGAAGAATTAGAAGAATTCGCCAAAAAAGAAGGTATTGTATGGGCAAAACATGCCATGACACTTAGCTTTAAATTAGAGTGGATCCGTGCAATCCGCAAGACCTTCTGGGAATTCTTACATCAGTTTGATTTATTAACGGCTAAACAAGATAAGAAGAGCGAAGAATTCTATTCAGAAACAAGTAATTATAATGATTTAATTGATTCATTTACAAATAGTTTCTTTATCAGTTATTCAAGATATAAGGATGAACTTATAGAGAAGCAACAAAAGTTGGTAAATAATCTTTCGGTACCAATCATTCCGATAACCCCTGATATTAGCATCTTACCGCTTATCGGGACAATTGATACTAATCGTGCAGGTGTTATCGAAGAAAAGGTGCTGTTAGAAGTTGGGAGACTTCGGATTCAAACATTAATTATGGACTTGTCTGGAATAGCAGAAATGGACAATGAAGCAATTAGGCTATTTTTGAAGTTATTAGACGGTGTAACCATGATGGGAAGTAAATTAGTTATAACCGGTTTGCGACCAGAAATCGTTCGCAATATGATTAAGCTCGATGTTGAATTTGGAGTAAAGGCCACTACCAAGGCTTCTTTGCAAAAGGCACTTCAAGACTATTTAAAGTTTAGCAACACCACGACGAAGGATGCATTGGTAGAGTTATTCTCCAATTAATGAAATGTAAGGATTATTCTTGGTAATTTTCTTGCTTGTCGTTAATACTTATGGTATATTTTAGTAGTAAGTATTGATAGTATCGGACTAAAGAGTGGGCATCTCCCACTCTTTCTTCGTAATCTGCCTGCTTTGTCTAACTTCCCTTGCCTAGTCTGGCAAGGGTTTTATATTGCATAAGCTTTTAAATGAAATTGAGGCAGTTAGTTAATAATAAGAAATAGTAAGTGCAGCTAGAGTTAAAGGAGGTAGTAAGATTTGAGCTCTCAAGTTGTAAAAACAACAGAAGAATTAGTTCTTCCAATTCTAGAAGACAAAAACTTAGAATTAGTTGATATCGAGTATGTAAAAGAAGGTAAAAATTGGTTTCTACGTGTTTTTATCGATAAAGAAGGTGGAATTGACATTTCTGAATGTGGTGAAGTGTCCGAACGATTAAGTGAAAAGCTAGATGATGTGGATCCCATTAAGGAGGCATACTTTCTGGAAGTATCATCTCCAGGAGTAGAGCGCCCTATTAAAACTGCGGAAGACTTTGCTAAGAATGTAAACAAGAATGTTTATGTGAAGTTATTTGAACCTATTAATGGGGAAAAGGCATACGAAGGTATCCTTATAAGTTTCTCTGACGGTGTTGCAACAATCGAATATAAAGTTAAGACACGAAAGCAGCAAGTTGAAATTCCATTTGAAAAAATAGCAAAAGCACGACTCGCAGTTGTACTATAAAGGGGGAAAATAAGAAGATGAGTAGTCAATTGTTTGATGCAATTGAAAATTTGGGAAAAGAAAAAGGCATTGATAAAGAAATCCTGATTGAAGCTTTAGAAGCGGCATTAATTTCTGCTTATAAAAAGAATTTCAAATCTGCCACTAATGTTCGTGTGGAGTTAGATGAATCTGCAGGATCAATGCGAGTTTTTTCAAGAAAAACAGTTGTAGATGAAGTGGAAGATCATCAACAAGAAATTTCTCATGAGCAAGCTAAGAAGATTGATCCCAATTACGACATAGAGGATATAATCGAAGTGGAAGTTACACCTAAGGATTTTGGAAGAATTGCCGCTCAAGCAGCTAAGCAAGTAGTAACACAACGTGTACGAGAAGCGGAGCGTGGCGTAATATTTAGTGAATATGCAGATCGTGAAGAAGATGTAATGACAGGTATTATTCAGCGAATTGATCCTCGATTTGTTTATGTGAATCTTGGTAAAATCGAAGCTAAACTTCCAGAAGCAGAACAAATGCCCACAGAGAATTATCTAGTGCATGATCGAATTAAGGTATTTGTAACAAAGGTTGAAAACACTAGCAAAGGACCTCAAATCTATATTTCTAGATCACATCCAGGGTTACTAAAGCGTCTATTTGAGATGGAAGTTCCAGAAATTTATGATGGAATTGTAGAAATAAAATCAGTAGCAAGAGAAGCTGGAGATCGTTCGAAAATTGCTGTATATGCTGATAACCCAGAGATTGATCCAGTTGGTTCTTGTGTGGGTCAAAAGGGTCAGCGTGTACAAGCGATAGTTAATGAGTTAAAAGGTGAAAAAATTGATATTGTCGAGTGGTCAGAAGACCCAGTAGTTTATGTGTCTAATGCACTTAGCCCTTCTAAGGTTGTTGATGTATTAGTTAATGAAGAAGAAAAATCTACTACTGTAATCGTTCCGGATTACCAGTTATCGCTTGCAATCGGTAAACGTGGCCAAAATGCAAGACTTGCAGCCAAATTAACTGGTTGGAAAATTGATATTAAAAGTGAAACAGAAGCACGAACAGAAGGACTCTTAACCGAACAAGAAGATACAGACTACGCAGATGTCGAAGAGGATTTATTCGAATAAGGGAGAGATTTTTATGGTTGGGAAACGTAAAGCTCCAGAGCGTAAATGTGTAGTAACCAATGAAATGAAGCCCAAAAAGGATTTAATTCGGGTTGTTCGTAATAAAGAGGGAGAAGTCTTTGTTGATCCTACCGGTAAGAAAAACGGTCGAGGTGCTTATTTAACTAAAGACATTGAAGTTATAAATCAAGCTGAGAAGACAAGTGCCTTAAGTAAACAATTGAATGCACAAATTGATGCATCTATCTATGAAGAATTAAGGACACTTGTAAGTGATAAAAATGAAAAATAATTATTTGAATATTATTGGGATAGCATTTCGAGCAGGAAAATGTTCTACTGGGGAAGAAACAATTGTTAAAGACATACAAAAAAGAAGAGCAAAATTAATACTTATAGCAAATGATGTAGGTCCCCAAACACGAAAAAAGCTAACTGACAAATGTCATTCATATGGAATTCCATGTGTAATCGTGTCCGATAATCGAGAGACATTATCAAATGCTATCGGAAAATCCCATAGAGTAGCTATTGCAATATTAGATGATGGTTTTGCCAAAAAATTAGAATCTCTACTCGGGTAAAAAAATTCGGGGGTGAACATATGCGTAAAATGCGTGTATATGAGTATGCAAAACAACAAAATATTACAAGCAAGGATGTAATAAATTATTTAAAGGAAAATAACATTGAAGTTTCTAATCACATGTCTACTATAGAAGGAGATACGATTAAGAAATTAGATAATAAGTTTGCTAAAAAGCAAAGCAATAACAATACTTCTACTAATAAACAAAGCCCTGAGAAAAATGGAAATCAACAGGCAACTAAAAAAGAAAAAGGTACAAATTTGAACTCAAATCCGAATACAAACAAACAAGAACAACATACTAAAAAACAAATGAATAATAATAAACCAAAACCAAACAACAATAACAAACAACAGAATAAAGGTCCAAAGAATAAGAGGAACAAGCAGAACAAGCAGGTAAACAACCAACAGCCAGTCATTAAAGAAACACCTAAGGAAATCAAATATTCTGGCACATTAACTGTTAGTGAATTAGCAGATAAACTAAACAAAGAAGCTTCTGAACTTATTAAGAAGCTAATGTTCCTTGGTGTAATGGCAACCAAGAACCAAGATTTAGACGACGATGCAATTGAACTTATTTGTGCAGAATATGAAGTTGAAGTTGAAAAAGAAATTATCTTAGAAGATACAGACCTTGATAAATACGTTGAGGTCGATGATGAGACTGACTTAATTGAAAGACCTGCTGTTGTAACTATCATGGGACATGTTGACCATGGTAAAACAACCTTACTTGATTCAATTCGTAATACGAAGGTTACTGCTGGTGAAGCAGGTGGAATTACACAGCATATTGGTGCTTACCAAATAAATAGAGGAGGTAAGAAAATTACGTTTCTTGATACACCTGGACACGCAGCTTTCACAAGCATGCGCTCACGTGGTGCTCAAGTGACAGATGTTGCAATTTTAGTAGTTGCCGCAGATGACGGTGTAATGCCACAGACCGTAGAAGCTATTAACCATGCTAAAGCCGCAGAAGTTCCAATTATTATTGCTGTCAATAAGATTGATAAAGAATCTGCGAATCCCGATCGAGTAATGCAAGAATTAACAGAGTATGAATTAGTTCCTGAAGCTTGGGGCGGCGATACAATCTTTGTTCCCCTTTCAGCATTAAAAGGTGAAGGAATTGATGACCTCCTTGAGATGATAATTCTTGTATCTGAAGTGGAAGAATTAAAGGCAAATCCTAAACGTAATGCTACAGGCGTAGTTATAGAGGCGCAACTTGACAAAGGGCGTGGATCTGTTGCTACTCTATTAGTACAAAACGGTACATTACGAGTAGGAGACCCAATTGTAGTGGGGAACACGTTCGGTCGTGTTCGAGCAATGGTAAATGACCTTGGTCAGCGTGTGAAAGAGGCAGGACCTTCTACGCCAGTTGAGATTACTGGATTGAATGAAGTTCCTCAAGCAGGAAATCAATTCGTAGTATTTGACGATGAAAAAACAGCTCGTCAAATTGGGGAAGCACGCCAACAAAAGCATATTCAAGAGAACCGTTCCGAAACGACAAAAGTAAGCTTGGATGATTTATTTGAACAAATCAAACAAGGTGAAATGAAAGAAATCAACGTTATTATTAAAGCAGATGTTCAAGGTTCTGTTGAAGCTCTTGCATCATCCCTTCAAAAAATTGAAGTGGAAGGTGTGAAAATTAAAATCATCCACACAGGTGTGGGTGCAATTACGGAGTCTGACATTATTTTAGCTTCTGCATCGAATGCAATTGTTATTGGATTTAATGTAAGACCGGATGCCAATGCGAAAAGCACGGCAGAATCTGAAAAAGTAGATATTCGACTACACCGCATTATTTATAAAGCAATCGAAGAAATCGAAGCAGCCATGAAAGGTCTACTTGATCCAGAATTCCAAGAAAAAGTTATTGGGCAAGCAGAAGTTCGTGAAACATTTAAAGTGTCCAAAGTAGGAACAATTGCAGGTAGTTACGTAACAGATGGTAAACTTACCCGTGATGCTGGAATTCGTTTAATAAGAAATGGAGTAGTATTATTCGAAGGTGAGATTGATGCGTTGAAACGCTTTAAAGATGATGTGAAAGAAGTCGCTCAAAACTATGAATGTGGTATTACGATTAAGAACTACAACGATATTAAAGAAGGCGACATAATTGAAGCATTCATTATGGAGGAAATTGAACGTAAATGATTTTCTATCTTGAAGTAGAATGCATTTTATACAATGCTCACTCATTGAAGGATAAACGTTCAGTAATTAAACGTTTATTAGCCAGATTAAGTCAAGATTTTAATGTAGCAGTAACTGAACTTGACTACCATGATCTTTGGCAACGGACGAAGTTGGGCATTGTAACTATTACAAATGAGCGATCTCATGGTGATCAAACAATGCAGGAAATACTTCGAGTAATTGATACGTATTCTGAAATAGAAAGAACTATATCTAACATAGAAATCGTTTAGTTTGGGATACGTATTACATGAAGAGGTGATAGCTATGAGTAATTTACGAGCTAATCGAGTAGCAGAACAAATGAAAAAAGAGTTAGGAGAAATCTTAACAAGAAAAATAAAAGATCCTCGTGTTGGCTTTGTTACGGTTACAGATGTAGAAGTAACTGGTGACTTACAGCAAGCGACTGTGTACATCTCAGTCTTAGGGGATGATTCCAAGAAGAAAGATACTTTGCTTGGTCTAGCAAAAGCAAAAGGTTTTATCCGTTCCGAGATTGGAAATCGCATTCGTTTACGTAAAACACCTGAAATTACTTTTGAATTTGATGAAGCTCTAGAGTACGGGAATCGTATTGACACGATATTACGTGACTTAAATAAACAATAGTACTTCCAGATTAACTTGGCTATAGTTTCCATATTCTAGTTTTTAAATAAAATGTAGAATGGAGACCATAAGCTCAGTAATCCTCTAGTATTAGCTTTTGTGCAGAGAGAACCACTTAAATGAAATCTCACTTAATAGTCTAAAAAAATCTGGCTCACCTGAGTCAGATTTTTATCTTAAGAGCCAAGAACCTCTGGTAATATAGTCAATAGAGGTTCATAAGGAATAAACCCTTGGAGGTTATTACTATGGATGGTATATTGCCATTATGGAAGCCAAAAGGTTGGACTTCACATGATTGTGTTATGAAAATAAGAAAGCTGTATAAAACGAAAAAAGTAGGTCATACCGGGACTTTGGATCCTGAAGTAGAAGGTGTGTTACCAATATGTATAGGTCAGGCTACAAAAATTGTCCAGTTTCTTACCGAAACAACCAAGGTTTACATTGCCGAACTTACATTAGGGACTGCTACTGAAACAGAGGATGCACATGGAGAAGTCGTCGAAGAAGTAAAAGTTTCGAAAGTTCCTTCTAAACAAGAAATCGAAAACGTGTTACAATCTTTTAAGGGTGAGATTGTACAAATTCCTCCGATGTACTCTGCAGTGAAGGTTGCTGGAAAAAAACTGTACGAATATGCACGTGCTAATCAGCAGGTAGAACGCCCAAAGCGGACAGTTGTTATACATGATATTGTTTATCTTCCAACTGATAAAACAAGTGAAACAATTAATTTTAAAGTGGTATGCTCAAAAGGCACTTATATTCGAACGTTATGTGTAGATATTGGTAAAAGGTTTGGGTATCCTGCACACATGTCTCATCTAATCCGAGAAGAGACAGGAGCTATCCATCGAGATGATACAGTTGATTTTGATACCATTGAAGAGGCATGTAATAATGGAAGAGGACAAGAATTGCTATTACCGATCACTAAAGGAATAACCCACTTAGATACATTTTATGTAGACGATGAAGCGCTAAAACAGAAGATTTTGAATGGACAGAAACTCCTAATACCTGATCAAATAATTCATACGAACCCTTTTAAAGTAATGTACGGAGATGAATTATTAGCAATCTATCAAATACATCCTGAAAAGGAGCATGAAATTAAACCAGTTCGTGTATTTCACGAATAATGGAAGTGCAGGTGTTATAAATGAAAACGATAGAATTAACCTACCCCCATATGTTGAAAAAAGAAGACTTACCAGAAACCGTTACAGCTACAGGTTTCTTTGATGGCATACATAAGGGACATCAGACGGTAATCAAGCAAGCGGTCTCCATTGCTAATGAACAAAAATTGGAAAGCGCTGTTATTTCCTTTTATCCGCACCCTTCTGTAGTCTTGCGGAATAACCAAAATGTAAAGTATATTACCCCTTTAAGAGAAAAACAAGAGATTCTTGAAAATCTTGGTGTTGACCGTTTATATATCATTACTTTTAATAAGCAATTATCATCTTTATCTCCTCAAGAATTTATTGATCATTTTATCATTGGGTTAAATATCAAACATGTAGTTGCTGGATATGATTTTACATATGGTCATATGGGAAAAGGAAACATGGAAGTTATTCGAGAGCATACAAGAGGAATGTTTGTTCATACGGTAATAGAAAAAGTAACCCTCGATAATGAAAAGATTAGCTCAACCAGGATTAGAGAGTTATTGGCTATAGGTGAAATTGAACAAGTAAATGTCTTGCTGGGAAGACATTTTATAACAAGAGGAACAGTTATAGAAGGTGATAAGCGTGGAAGAGAAATTGGCTTCCCAACAGCCAATATTAACTATTTACCGGAAGCTTTATTACCAAAGGCTGGCATTTATGCAGTAGGAGTAAATATTGATGATAAAGTTTATAAAGGGATGGCTAGTTTAGGCATAAATCCTACATTTACTGAAGATCGTATAGATTTATCATTAGAAGTAAATATATTAGATTTCAAAGATGATTTATATGGTAAAGAAATTGTTATCGAATGGTATAAATTCTTCCGCAATGAAGAAAAGTTTAATAGTGTTGAAGCACTGATTGAACAAATGGAACAAGATGAAAAATTAATTAGAGATTATCTGTCGCCAATTCTTTAGCATTTATCTTATATCTATATCTTCTTTTTATCTTGTATCCTTGCTTTTTTTCTCAAAAAGAGTTAAGCTATAATAGTTAAAACCTTCGCTTGGCAAATCGAAACTCCGACGTTTGCTAGGGGACAGGGGATATCAAAAATATATAGGAGGTGGCCGAATATGGCTATTACTAAAGAACGTAAGAATGAAATTATTAATGAATTTAAAGTTCATGAAAGTGACACTGGGTCTCCAGAAGTACAAATCGCAGTACTAACGGAAGATATCAATAAATTAAATGAACACTTAAGAATTCATAAGAAAGATCATCATTCACGTCGTGGTCTATTAAAAATGGTTGGTAAACGCCGTAACTTACTTAATTACCTACGTAATAAAGACGTTACACGTTACCGTGAATTAATTCAAAGATTAGGCTTACGTAGATAATGTAAAAAGCAGGAGTAATCCTGCTTTTTTTCTACGTTAATACATATATTAAATTTACATTGCTGTTTATTAAGTATAAAATAAAGTATAGAAGTGTTTTATGAAAGGAGTACTAGAAATAATGGCAGAAGAAAAACAAATATTTTCCACCGAAATTGCCGGCAAACCATTTGTCGTCGAAATTGGGGAATTAGCGAAACAAGCAAGTGGCGCTTGTATGGTGCAATATGGCGATTCATCAGTACTTGCTGTTGCTACAGGATCAAAAGAACCGAAGGACTTACCATTCTTTCCGTTAACAGTAAACTATGAAGAGCGATTATATGCAGTTGGTAAAATACCTGGAGGGTTCATTAAAAGAGAAGGTCGACCAAGTGAGAAAGCAATACTAGCATCAAGACTAATTGATAGACCTATTCGTCCGCTATTCCCTGATGGTTATCGTAATGAAGTGCAAGTGATTAGTACTGTAATGAGTGTGGATCAAGATTGCTCAACAGAAATTGCAGCAATGATTGGTTCATCCATCGCTTTAACTATCTCAAATATTCCATTTGAGCAGCCGATTGCGGGTGTTCATGTTGGACGAGTTGATGGTGAATTCATCATTAACCCAACTGTAGAACAAGAAGCTAAAAGTGATATTGAATTAACAGTTGCAGGTACAAAAGATGCCATTAACATGGTTGAAGCGGGAGCAGATGAAGTACCTGAAGAAGTCATGTTGGAAGCTATTATGTTTGGTCATGACGAGATTAAGCGTCTTGTAGCATTCCAAGAAGAAATTGTACAAGCATTAAATCCTGAAAAGTCTGAAGTAGTATTGTTTGAATTCGATCAGGAACTGCTAGAAAAAGTTGAAGCTGAAGTGAAGGAAAAATTAGTAGCAGCTATTCAAGTGAAAGAAAAACATGCTAGAGAAGATGCTATTAGCGAAGTGAAGAAAGAATTACTATTATCTTATGAAGAAGACCCTGAAATTGCTTCTCAAGTTAAATCCATATTAGATAAAATGGTAAAAGAAGAAGTTCGCCGACTGATTACCAAAGAAAAAGTTCGTCCGGATGGTCGTAAACCTGATGAAATTCGCCCATTATCCTCTCGAATTAGCGTTCTTCCAAGGACACATGGGTCTGGTTTATTTACCCGAGGACAAACACAAGCATTAAGCATTTGTACTTTAGGCGCATTAGGAGATGTACAAATCCTAGACGGTCTTGATTTAGAAGAATCTAAACGATTTATGCATCATTATAATTTCCCACAATATAGCGTTGGTGAAACAGGGCCAATACGTGGACCTGGTCGACGTGAAATTGGACATGGTGCTTTAGGTGAAAGAGCACTTGAAAAAGTTATACCTGATGAAAAGGAATTTCCTTATACTATTCGTTTAGTATCGGAAGTATTAGAATCCAATGGATCAACTTCACAAGCAAGTATTTGTGCTAGTACTCTAGCTATGATGGATGCGGGTGTACCTATCAAGGCACCAGTTGCTGGAATCGCAATGGGTCTTGTTAAGTCAGGTGAAGACTATACAATCCTTACAGATATTCAAGGGATGGAAGATGCATTAGGTGATATGGACTTCAAGGTAGCCGGAACTGCAAATGGTGTAACAGCACTTCAAATGGATATTAAAATTGATGGTTTATCTAGAGAAATCTTAGAAGAAGCTCTTACTCAAGCAAAAAAAGGTCGTATGGAAATTCTTGAATCGATGCTTCAAACGATTAATGAGCCTAAGAATGAGTTATCTAGATATGCTCCTAAGATCTTAACGATGTCCATTAACCCAGATAAAATTCGTGATGTCATCGGACCGAGTGGAAAACAAATCAACAAGATTATTGATGAAACTGGTGTGAAAATTGATATTGAACAAGATGGAAGTGTATTTATCTCTTCCACAGACCCAGACATGAACAATAAAGCGAAACAGATAATTGAAGATATAGTTCGTGAAGTTGAGATTGGTCAAGTTTATTTAGGTACTGTTAAACGTATTGAAAAATTTGGGGCGTTTGTTGAAATCTTCAAAGGAAAAGATGGGTTAGTTCATATTTCTGAGCTTGCTGAAGAAAGAACAAACAAAGTAGAAGATGTTGTTAAAATAGGTGATCAAATTATGGTAAAAGTAAAAGAAATTGATCATCAAGGTAGAGTTAACCTTTCTCGTAAAGCGGTATTAAAGGAACAAAAAGAGAAAGCTGAAAAATCGACACTGTAATACTTTAAAGAAGCTGGATTACCAGTTTCTTTTTTCATATGTATAAATATGTCCGTGTTTGGTTTACATATCTTGTCCTCCTTCCTCATATATATGGAAGGGAGGAGTGATGATATGTATAAATACCGGAATTTCATTAATCTAATCGTTTTTGTCATTATCGTAATGTTATCTTTTAATATAAATCAAAATCCTTTTCAAATGGATAATCAAGCTGTCTTTTCTCCAATTGAAGAGATATCTAAATTAGAGGATTCGCTTTATAAAGAAATCAAGGATAAAAGTGCTACCTATAATGAAGAACCAAAGAATGCTTATATAGATCCGGTATGGAAGAAAATACCTGGTAGAAATGGTCGGAAAGTAAATATCGATGCATCCTATGAACGAATGGAAAAGTCTGGAAAATATAAAGATGAATTATTAGTTTTTGATCCAATACCACCTAAAGTTTCCTTAAATGACTTAGAGCCTGCTCCGATATACAGAGGACATCCTGACAAACAGATGGTATCGTTCTTAATCAACGTATCGTGGGGGACAGAGTATATACCTGAAATCCTGAATATCTTAAAGACCCATAAAGTAAAAGCAACATTTTTCATCGAAGGTAAATGGGCGAAGAGTAATGTAGATTATGTGAAAATGATAAAGGAACAAGGGCATACTATTGGTAACCATGCGTACAACCACCCTAATATGGCTAGATTGGGAAGGGAAGAAATATATAAACAAATCAAGGATACAAACGATGTTATCCAAGCAATTACCGGTGAAACTCCTAAATGGTTCGCTCCTCCAAGTGGTAGTTTTTCTAATGAGGTAGTAATTGTAGCAGATGAGCTTCAAATGAATACTATTCTGTGGAGTGTCGATACCATTGATTGGAAGAAACCCTCGGTTGATGTTATGCTAAATCGAGTAATGGGAAAAATTCACCCGGGTGCTACAATACTTATGCATCCTACGCCTTCCGTTGTGAATGGCTTACCTAGCATAATTACGGAAATAAAGGCGAAAGAATACAAAATTGGTACGATAGATAAACTATTATCAGAAACACGATAGCGTTTTACAGGAGGAACAATCTTGATAGAAAAACATACTAGCAAAAATGGACTACGAATTGTATTAGAAAAAATACCTTCAGTAAGGTCGGTCACAATTGGCGTATGGGTACTTACTGGCTCAAGGAATGAAAATGCTGCGAATAATGGAATTTCTCACTTCTTGGAGCATATGTTCTTCAAAGGTACGAAATCACGCACTGCAACGGATATAGCAGAAGCCTTTGATTCCATAGGGGGTCAGGTAAATGCTTTCACATCTAAAGAATACACCTGTTTTTATGCCAAGGTTTTAGATACTCATAAGGAGCATGCTTTGGAAATATTAGCAGATATGTTCTTTAATTCTGCATTTGATGCAGATGAGATGGAAAGAGAAAAGAAAGTGGTTTATGAAGAAATTAAAATGTATGAGGATACCCCTGATGATATTGTACATGATTTATTAGCTAGAGCCTCTTATGGGCAACATCCGTTAGGGTATCCTATTTTAGGTACGGAGGAACAATTAAGTACGTTCAAACCCGATACATTAAAAGAGTACATAGCAAATCAATATATTCCAGAAAATGTAGTTATATCTGTTGCTGGAAATGTAGAAGCAGACTTTATACATAATATTGAGAATTATTTTGGTAGCTATAGCTCGAAGGCATCATCTTCACGAATCGAAAAACCTAACTTTTTAAGCGACACTATAGAACGCCATAAAGATACAGAACAGGCCCACCTTTGCATTGGCTATAATGGTTTACAGATTGGTTCCAATGACGTATATAGTTTGATTATCCTTAATAATGTCCTTGGTGGTAGTATGAGTTCAAGACTTTTCCAAGAAGTAAGAGAAAAACGTGGATTAGCCTATTCCGTATTTTCTTATCACTCTTCCTTTTTGGATCATGGATTACTAACCATATACGCTGGTACAGGTAAGGAACAACTTCCATTATTAAGGGAAACAATTGAAAGCACTGTTAGCGCATTAGTGGAAAACGGACTAACTGACAAAGAATTAAGAAATAGTAAAGAACAACTAAAGGGAAGTTTGATGCTTAGTTTAGAAAGTACAAATAGTCGAATGAGTAGGAATGGCAAGAATGAATTATTACTAAAGCGTCATCGAACTCTGGATGAAATGATTCACGAGATTGATGCAGTAAGCCATCACTCTATTCAACAGGTCATTGAGGCTACATTTAGAATTAAACCGTCTACAGCTCTAATTGCACCAAAAATCGGTTAATCTCATATAAATTTGAAAAGCCACCCATTTTGTTTTGGGTGGCTTTATTATGAACACTATAAATAACATAGGTTTATATTTTCCGGCATATATTTATATAAACTCCAAATGCAAGGGGGCCGAAAAATAGTGCGCTATAATGATATAAGTAATAAGGAGATAGTAAATATTAGGAATGGTAAACGGTTAGGAATTTTAGGACAAACGGATTTGGAAATTGATGAACATACTGGGCAGATCCGTTCTTTTATATTGCCAAATTACAAATGGTTTGGCCTAAAAAAGGAAGGCGATGTAGCTAAAATACATTGGAATTCCATAAAAAAAATTGGTGAAGATATGATAATGATAGAAGCTGATTAGTCGAGGTGGCTAGTATCCTTTTCGAGATACTAGCCTTTTTTGTGCGTTTTTATTAACTAACATTCACTAACCGCCTATATCAACATAAGCTATAAAGAAAATGCTTTAGTTTAAATGTTGAATATAATTTCATAGATGATTTTTTAACTAGTTTGGAGGGTGTTCTAGGTAATGAAACAATTAATAGCTGTAATAGGCGGCGATGCGAGATATTTAGAATTAATAAGGCAATTACAAGCGACCCGACATATAGAATTAATTCTAGTTGGTTACGACAAGTTAGAGCAAGGATTCACAGGATTGAATCAAACGGATTTCAGTGACTTGGATGTCGAAAATCTAGATATTGTGATATTACCCATTACTGGTACAGATGAAGAAGGTAGAGTAGAAACTGTCTTTTCTGATCAAGAGATACAAATGACAGAAGAATGGTTTGGCAGGTTGAAGGATAAAGCAGTTGTATTTACTGGAATTACGAATCATCATTTAACAGATTTAACAATGAAAACAAATACCACGTTAATTCCGCTTCTTGATCGTGATGATGTGGCTATTTATAATTCAATCCCTACCGCAGAAGGCGCAATCATGATGGCAATTGAAAACACTGACTATACAATCCATTCTTCAAGAGTTATTGTAGCTGGATTTGGGAGAGTGGGAAATACGGTTGCCAATAAGTTTGCTGCACTTGGTGCCAGAGTATCTGTTGCTACTAAAAATTCAACCGATTTAGCAAGGATATCAGAAATGGGATTAACTCCAATTGCACTAAATAAGTTACCAGAGTATACAAGTGAATGTGACTTGTTAATTAATACAATACCTGCTGAAGTAATAACAAAAGATGCAATTCAGAATCTCCCATCAAACGCTGTTATTATTGATTTGGCATCAAAGCCAGGTGGTACTGATTTTGATTACGCGAAGCAGAGAGGGATCGAAGCTATTTTAGCTAGAAGCTTGCCTAGTATCGTTGCCCCGAAGACTGCAGGTAAAATCTTGGCAGACGTAATTATTCAAATTTTAACAAAGGAAAAGGAGTTATTAGGATGGATTTAAAAGGTAAACGAATTGGTTTTGGTGTAACTGGTTCACATTGTACCTACGAAGCAGTGTTTGGACCAATGGAACGATTAATGGAATTAGGTGCAGAAGTTGTTCCGGTAGTGACCTATACTGTAATGAATGTAGATACTAAATTCGGAAAAGCAAAAGACCATATCGCACGTATTGAATCCATTACAGGCAATAAAGTAATCTCGACTATGCCAGAAGCTGAACCACTTGGACCTAAAAATCCTTTAGATTGTATGGTAATAGCACCATTAACTGGTAATTCAATGAGCAAATTTGCGAATGCTCAGACTGATTCTCCCCCTTTAATGGCAGCAAAAGCGACGATGCGTAACGGAAGCCCTGTGGTACTTGGTATTTCTACTAATGATGCACTTGGTCTTAATGGTGTGAATTTAATGCGATTAATGGCAAGCAAGTATATTTACTTTGTTCCTTATGGCCAGGATGACCCGTATAAAAAACCGAATTCATTAGTTGCAAATATGGATTTATTACCGGATGCAATTTCAACTGCTTTAGAAGGAAGACAATTGCAACCAGTATTAGTTCCATTCACGGAATAATTTGTGATAAAATAAATAGCTAAGATTCAAAAAAATTGTAAACTACGAATTAACTACTAGTGGAGGGAGTCATCAACATGACGAAGGGTTCTTTATATAATATAGCAGTTGTTGGAGCAACAGGGGCAGTCGGTCAAAAAATACTGGAAATACTTGAAGAAAGGGACTTTCCTATTAAGCAATTAAAACTCCTATCCTCTAAACGATCTGCAGGAACCAAAATTAATTTTAAGGGCAAAGAACTAATAGTTGAAGAAGCAACAAACGCTAGCTTTGATAATGTAGATGTTGCGTTATTTTCTGCAGGAGGATCCGTTTCAAAGAGATTTGCTCCTGAAGCGGTTAATAGGGGTGCTGTTGTAGTTGACAACACTAGTGCCTATCGAATGGATGAGCAAGTTCCTTTAGTCGTACCAGAAGTCAATGAAGATGATTTATCAACTCATACAGGAATTATTGCTAATCCTAATTGTTCGACGATTCAAATGGTGGCAGCACTCAAACCGATTAAAGAGGCATTTGGTATAAATCGAGTAATTGTATCAACGTATCAGGCAGTTTCCGGTGCGGGTAACCAGGCAGTTGAGGAATTGAAATTACAAGCAGAAGGATTTTTAAAAGGGGAAGAAGTACCTTCAGAGGTAATGCCAGTAAAAGGTGATAAAAAACATTATCCAATCGCTTTTAATGCGTTACCACAAATTGATTTATTCCAAGATAATGGTTATACGTTTGAAGAAATGAAGATGATTAACGAAACGAGAAAAATTTTGCATGCCCCTGATCTTGCTGTTGCAGCAACTTGTGTTAGACTTCCATTTTTCACTTCCCACGCAGAAAGCGTATATATTGAAGTAGAGCAAGAAGGACTAACTACTAAAGATATATGGAAAGTTCTGGAAAATGCAGAAGGAATTATATTACAGGATGATCCAAGTAATCAGGAATATCCAACGCCACAAAGTGCAGCTGGTAAAAAGGAAGTGTTTGTTGGCCGAGTGAGAAAGGATTTAGACCATCCAAAAGGTTTCCATATGTGGATTGTATCTGATAACTTGCTTAAAGGAGCCGCATGGAATACTGTTCAAATTGCGGAACGAGTTCTAGAGAAGGGGCTGCTATTAAAATAGCTTTTAGGTAGAGGTGTTTGAAACGTGCAGATATTAGTTCAAAAATTTGGTGGAACTTCTGTACAAAGTAAACAAACTAGACAACATGTTATAGAGCATATAGAGAACGCACTAATGAACCGTATTAAGCTTGTAGTTGTTGTATCTGCATTAGGTAGAAGTCCAGGAGCCTATGCAACCGATTCTCTTTTAGATTTAGTTGATTACCCAGAGCATTCTATTTCAAATCGTGAGCTAGATATGCTTATGGCTTGTGGTGAGATTATTTCCTCTGTAGTACTATCAAATGAATTAAAAAAGAAATCGATAAAATCAATTGCGCTAACAGGAGCGCAAGCAGGAATTTTGACGAATGCAGATTATAACCAAGCGAAAATAAAAGAAGTTAATCCAACTCGTATTTATCATGAATTAAAGACACATGACGTAGTTGTTGTAGCAGGATTCCAAGGCAAAAATGAAATCGGGGAACTAACAACTTTAGGTCGTGGAGGTAGTGATACAACAGCAGCTGCTTTGGGTGTAGCCTTAGACGCAGAACGAATTGAGATTTTTACAGATGTCAATGGGATTATGACTGCAGATCCGCGAGTTGTGAAAAATGCTCGTGCTCTAGATGTGGTAACATACCAAGAGATTTGCAACTTAGCCTATCAAGGAGCTAAAGTTATTCATCCAAGAGCAGTAGAAATTGCCATGCGTGGTAAAATTCCAATATTAGTTCGTTCCACTTACGAAAATCATGGAGGCACACTGGTAACCAATGCTGTTAATCAAAAAAATACTGTTGATGTCTCAGAACGTTTAGTAACTGGTATTGCCCATCTAGCGAATATTACCCAAATTAAAGTACAGACAAAAGAAAAAGAAGCTTACCGCTTACAATCAGAAGTGTTTAAGGCGATGGCAGATGCTGGTATATCCATTGATTTTATAAATATATCACCAACTGGAGTAATCTACACCGTTCCTAATGTGCAACATAAAAAAGCAATTAAAATTCTAAACGCTAAAGGTTATAAACCGACAGTCATCGAAGATTGCACAAAAGTATCTGTAGTAGGTGCTGGAATGACCGGTGTTCCGGGTGTAGCCTCCAAAATCGTTCAAGCGCTGACAAATCAAGGCATACAAATATTACAGTCGGCAGATAGTCATACGACAATATGGGTGTTAATCCCTGGTCAAGATGTATACAAGGCAGTAAATGCCTTACATGAAGAATTCAATTTAGCCAAAAAGTCGACAATTTTGCATGACTTTTTAATAGAAAGGTGAGTATATATGAATTTTGGTAAGGTTTTAACTGCGATGATTACTCCGTTTCATGAAAATGGGGAAATCAATTATGAAGAAACAACCAAGTTAGTAGACTATTTATTAGATCATGGAACAGAAGGAATAGTAGTTGCGGGAACAACAGGAGAATCGCCAACACTCACTACTCAAGAAAAGATAGATCTATTTTCACATGTTGTAAAAATTGTGGATAGCCGAGTACCAGTTATTGCTGGTACTGGCGGTAATAATACAAAAAGTTCCATTGAACTAACGAAAGAAGCGGAAAAATGTGGCGTTGATGCCGTTATGTTAGTTGCACCTTATTATAATAAACCTAGTCAACGTGGGCTTTATGAACATTTTAAGGCAATAGCTAGTGAAACTACTTTACCAGTGATGTTATACAACATTCCAGGTAGGTCTGTCGTGAAAATGTCAGCGGAAACGATAATTGAATTAAGTAAAATCAAAAATATTGTTTCGGTTAAAGAGGCTAGTGGTGATTTAGATCAGGCAGCAGAAATTATTGATAATACAAGTGATAACTTTACCGTTTATAGTGGTGATGATGGATTAACATTACCAATGCTAGCAATAGGCGGAGATGGCATTATTTCTGTTGCATCTCATGTTATTGGTAATGAAATGCAAGAAATGATTCAAGCGTTTGAACAAGGTGATGTTAAGCGATCCGCTTCTATTCATCGTAAACTTTTACCAGTAATGAATGGATTATTTGAAGCACCATCACCAACACCTGTTAAAGCTGCTTTAAAAATAAAAGGTATTCAAACAGGTGGTGTGCGTTTACCACTTGTTCCGCTAACGGAGGCAGAAGAGAACCGTGTTAGATCATTAATGGAGAGCTTAGTATAGAATAAGATAGTAGTGAATTAATAAATAATATTTGCTAAGGATTCCTTTCATGAGGAATCCTTTTTCTATAGGAATTTATTTAGTTGTTTACGTTCATACTACTTTTATAGTGAATTTTGAAAGGAGTGTTCCGTTGATGGAAAAAGACACAGAGAAAAAAGAAGGACAAGAGGAACAAGCAGGTCCATCTTCCTTAGTACAAAAGATCCAAGCATTGGGGCAAACCAACGTTCCCCAGGCACCAGATTCAAATATCCATGTCTTATCAATAATTGGTCAGGTTGAGGGTCATATCCAATTACCACCTCAAAATAAAACAACAAAATATGAACATTTACTACCGCAATTGATAGCAATTGAACAAAACCCTAAGATAGAAGGCGTAGTTATTCTACTAAACACCGTTGGAGGAGACGTTGAAGCAGGCCTTGCTTTATCAGAAATGATTGCTTCCTTATCCAAGCCAACGGTTTCGATTGTCCTTGGCGGGGGCCATTCCATTGGAGTTCCTATTGCCGTGTCTACTGATTATTCTTTTATAGTACCTACAGCTACAATGACCATACACCCAGTCCGGTTAACAGGGCTTGTCATAGGCGTTCCACAGACATTCGAGTACCTAGATAAGATGCAAGAAAGAGTAATTAACTTCGTAGTTAATCATTCCAATATTAAAGAAGAGAAATTTAAGGATCTAATGTTTGCAAAAGGTAATCTAACGCGAGACATTGGAACTAATGTTATCGGTACAGATGCAGTTGAGTATGGTTTGATTGATGGAGTTGGTGGTGTGAAAGATGCAATGTTGAAGATAAATGAGTTAATCAGTCAAATGAAAGGTAATCAAGATCAGGAGGTCATTCAATGATTTTATATACACCGCTTTCTGAATCAGACATCTTTCCAACTGCTGAAAATGTATATAGCAACCGGCAGTGTGTTACATATGAGGGAAGAACTTGTTTTGTAGAAAAGAATAGTAATGGAGAGTATCAAATAATCCAACTACTATCAACAGACCCGCAAGACTATTTAGATCAAAAGTATACTCCAGGTACAATTCTATCATAATTGGAATCGTTAAATTTGAATGTCTATGATATACTATATTTATTCAGCATGAAGATATACCCTTGCCTAAAATGTTGGCAGGGGTTTGTTTCATAACAGCAACGAAATGTAAGAGGTGAGAAAATGGCAAAGAAGAGAAAACGAAGAAAAAGAAAAACGTCTCTAAAAAAACAAGTTCAATTTGAACTCATAGGTTTATTATTTATATTTCTAGCAATCTTTGGTAGTGGTGCTAGTGCAATTAGCGATGGAGCGATACCTGGTGGCCTAGAGCATATTTTCCGCTTCTTTCTAGGAATATGGTATTTTACGGCATCATTATTTTTACTAGGTATTGGTTTATTTATTGTTATTAAAAGACGTTATCCCAATTTTTTACATAAAAAAATGATAGGTTTTTATATTATCTTGCTTGGAACTCTACTGTTTACACATATTCAAACCTATGTAAGCTTACTAGCTGTATCTAGTGATACCTCCATTCTAAAAGCGACATGGACAACCTTTTTTAACTATGTTGCTGACGATGCAACTGCCGGTCAAACGGGTGGAGGAATGATAGGTGCATTTCTATTCGCATTCTGTTACTATTTATTTTCATCTGTAGGTGCACAAATAGTTGCTGTCTTCTCCATTCTAATAGGAGTAATCTTCCTAACAGAGTTTTCACTAGGTGACTTTTTCACAAAACTAGTTGTTCAAAGTAAAGCACAAATCAAGAAAGTAATAGAGAAAGTTAAACCTAGTAAAACAAAGCGAAAAGATGCTGTTGATGATTTACTAGATGATAGTATTATTCCACCAGAACCAATGATTGAATCGAAAGCGGAAGAATTCCCAGATGTTACGTATGCTTTTGAGGAAGTCGAACCACAACCTAGCGATATAGTTCAACCGGTTAAACAGATGGTAGAAGATGATGGGGAAGATGATGTAGATGTTATGCCGATGACAGAAGCAGAAAATCCAGAATATATATTACCTTCACCTAATCTATTATCTGAGCCATCACTCAACTCTCAATCACATGACAAGTCTCAAATACAGTCAGTAGTGAGAAAACTAGAACGAACTTTTCATAGTTTTGGTGTAAAAGCTAGAGTAACAAAGGTTAATGTTGGTCCAGCTGTAACGAAGTATGAGGTTTATCCTGAAGCAGGCGTAAAAGTTAGCAAAATTGTTAGTTTACATGATGATCTAGCACTAGCACTAGCTGCAAAAGATATACGGATTGAAGCACCAATTCCTGGGAAATCAGCAGTTGGAATTGAAGTACCTAACCAAGAAATTTCTATGGTTTCACTTCGAGAAGTACTAGACAGCACAAACAATCAGGTTTCTAAATTACTAGTTGCCCTAGGGAAAGATATTTCTGGCGATGCCGTTCTTGCAGAGTTAAATAAAATGCCACATTTACTTATTGCTGGTGCTACAGGAAGTGGTAAGAGTGTATGTGTGAATGGTATTATAACAACAATTTTAATGCGTGCAAAACCACATGAAGTAAAAATGATGATGATTGACCCTAAGAAAGTAGAGCTAAATGTCTATAATGGAATCCCACACTTGTTGGCGCCCGTTGTTACAGATCCAAAAAAAGCATCTCGTGCTCTGAAGAAAGTAGTCTCTGAGATGGAACGAAGATACGAGTTGTTTTCAGATACCGGTACTAGAAATATAGAAGGATATAATGAATATGTTCGAAAATATAATCGAACAGTAGCTGATGCAGAGCATCAACCTAACCTACCATATATAGTAGTTATAGTCGATGAGTTAGCCGATTTAATGATGGTTGCCTCTAGTGATGTAGAAGATTCCATAACTAGGCTTGCACAAATGGCTAGGGCAGCTGGTATTCATTTAATTATTGCAACACAACGCCCATCTGTTGATGTTATTACTGGGGTTATTAAGGCTAATATACCATCTCGTATAGCATTTAGCGTATCTTCTTCTACAGATTCTCGTACAATCCTTGACTCTGGTGGTGCCGAAAAACTACTTGGACGTGGTGATATGTTATTTCTTCCAGTTGGTTCTTCTAAACCAACTCGAGTACAAGGTGCATTCTTATCAGATGAAGAAGTAGAAAGAATTGTCGATCACTGTATTGAACAACAGAAAGCGAGTTACCAGGAAGAGATGATTCCGGATGATACGAATGATGTTGTTGAGGAAGTCGATGATGAGTTATATGATGATGCAGTTCAGCTCGTAACAGAAATGCAGAGCGCGAGTGTTTCAATGCTTCAACGAAGATTTCGGATTGGTTATACAAGAGCTGCAAGACTAATAGACGCGATGGAAGCAAGAGGTATTGTTGGACCTTATGAGGGGAGTAAGCCAAGAGCGGTGTTAGTTTCACAAGCAGAAGAAAAAACTTCCTAAATAGACAGGTTGTATAAAATAGGGGCTAAGTGACATCGTATAAAATAGTACGTGTTACTTAGCTTAATATTATTTATAAATTACCTTACTTTTACGACCCTTTAGAACATTGAAACCGCTTTAAACATCATTATGATGTATTTTTACCTAATAGTACATAATTAAATAAATAATGTTTGTATTTTTGATTAAAACTATTTATTTGTTTTGGAATTAATGATATATTATTCAAGGTATGGTTGTCAGTATTTGTCGGAAATTCGATAATAGAAGGGTTTATGAGCAAATACTAGGGGGGACCTTATGTCCATAAAATCTGATTCAAGGCATTTATATTTACAAGTAATTGACGTAATTAAACAAGATATTGAAAGCGGTAAATATAAAGCAAATGAAAAGCTGCCTTCTGAATTTGAACTATCTAAAAATTTAGGAGTATCAAGAGCTACATTGCGTGAGGCATTAAGAATATTAGAGGAAGATAATGTTGTTACAAGAAAACATGGTGTCGGTACTTTTGTAAACCAGAAACCTATTGTTTCCTCTGGGATTGAACAACTGACAAGTGTAACTTATATGATTGAGCAAGCGGGTAAAAAGCCTGGCTCTCAATATTTCTCAACCGAAATCATTGAACCAACTGAAGAAGAGCGATTGATGTTTGATTCTGAGAACTTAACACAACTAGTAAAATTAGAAAGAATTCGTACAGCAGATGGTGAACCAGTCGTATTCTGTATTGATAAGGTGCCAAAAGGGTTAATCCCGATTGAAGCAGCGCATACTGAAGACTCATTATTTAAATTAATGGAGAACCATGCAGGTAAACGAATTAGTTATGCGGTAACATATATTGAACCAGTTAGCTATCATGAAAAAATATTTGATGTATTAAATTGTGATTTTGATAAATCCCTATTATTACTTAAACAAATGCATTATACAGAAGACGATAGACCAATTTTATATTCATTAAATTATTTTCGTTCTGATGTATTTAGTTTCCATGTGTTTCGGAAACGGATATAAATGAACATTCCTTTTAGGGGGTGGTTTCAGTAATTAGATAGGACCTAGGACATAGTAGTAAACTAACAAATACTTAATTAAAATTTAATTTGGGGGTATTTATTCATGAAGAAGTTAAGCTTTTTACTTGTATTGATCCTTGGTTTAGGATTATTACTTGCTGCTTGTGGTGGCGGAGATGATAATGAAAACGAATCAGGTAATGAAAATAATGGTGATGATGCTACTAATGAAGAAACAGCTGATTTTAAAGTAGGTATGGTTACTGATATTGGTGGAGTAGATGATAAATCCTTCAACCAATCTGCTTGGGAAGGCTTAACTGCTTTTGGTGAGCAAAACAACTTATCTGAAGGTGAAGGTTTCCACTATCTTCAATCAAACGCTAGAGAAGATTATATTCCTAACTTAAACCGTATGGTTCGTGATGGTTTTAACCTAATTTACGGTATTGGTTTTGAACTTAAAGAAGATTTAACAACTGTTGCTGGACAAAATTCTGATGTGCATTTTGGTATAGTTGATGATGTAATTGATGCTCCAAACGTAGCGAGTATTACATTTAAAGAACACCAAGGTTCATTCCTTGTAGGTGTTGCAGCTGCACTTAAAACTAAAACTAACAAGTTAGGTTTTGTAGGTGGCGTTGACTCACCACTGATCAACAAATTCGAGGCAGGATTTATTGCAGGTGCTAAATCTGTAAACCCTGATATTGAAGTAGATGTACAGTATGCAGAGAGCTTTGCTGATGCAGCAAAAGGTAAACTAATTGCTGCTAACATGTATGATAATGGTATAGACGTAATCTACCACGCTTCTGGCGCAACTGGTAATGGTGTATTTAACCAAGCAAAAGATATCAAACAAAACGATCCAGAACGTGAAATTTGGGTGATTGGTGTTGACCGTGACCAACATGAAGAAGGTCAAGTTGGCGATCAAAACGTAACTTTAACTTCTATGATTAAACGTGTAGATGTTGCCGTACAAGAAGTTGCAACAATGGCGTTAAATGGGGAGTTCCCTGGTGGAGAACTATTAGAATTCGGGATTGAAGAAGAGGGTATTGCTTTCGCAACTACAAACGCTGATGCAATGACTGAAGAAATCGTTAACACAGTTAATGAATGGCAAGATAAAATTCTTAATGGGGATGTAACTGTTCCATCCACTCATGATGAATTAGAAGAATTTGAAGCTGGTCTATAAAAGTGTTACTACTAATATGAGGCTGTCCATTAGCTTTTCCCTCTAGTCATGACTAGAGGGGAAATATGGACAACCTCCATATTTTTCAATATTAAGATCCTCAAATGAAGAAGATGTATGACGTCTTTTTCATTTGATGATTTTATTATTATGAAATCACATAAATTAACTTAGATATAAGAAATGAATTTGTTTGATGAGGGGTGAGACTAGTGGAACACGTGATTGAAATGTTAAATATTCGGAAGGAATTCCCGGGTATAGTTGCAAACGATAACATTACAGTCCAGTTAAAAAAAGGAGAGATACATGCTCTTTTAGGTGAAAATGGTGCAGGTAAATCTACACTAATGAATGTCTTATTCGGGCTATATCAGCCAGAAGCTGGAGAAATTCGAGTAAATGGAGAAACAGTTAAAATTACAAATCCCAATGTCGCTAATGATTTAGGTATCGGGATGGTTCACCAACACTTTATGCTTGTAGAGCCATTCACAGTTACTCAAAATATCATTTTAGGTAATGAACCAAAGGGGAAATTGGGTAATATTAATATCAAAAAAGCAGAAAAAGAGATTCAAGAGATCTCTGATCGATATGGTCTGAAAGTAGATCCTTCTGCGAAAATCAGTGACATATCTGTGGGTATGCAACAACGTGTTGAAATTCTAAAAACACTTTACCGTGGTGCGGAAGTTCTTATTTTTGATGAACCAACAGCCGTATTAACCCCTCAAGAGATTAGTGAACTAATTGAAATTATGCGTTCTTTAGTTAAGGAAGGTAAATCAATTATTCTAATAACACACAAACTAAAAGAAATTATGGAGGTTTGTGATCGTTGTACAGTAATTCGTAAGGGTAAAGGTATTGGAACAGTTGAAGTAAAAGACACAAACCCTGATGAACTCGCTTCGCTTATGGTAGGTCGTGAAGTGAATTTTAAAACCGAGAAAAAGCCCGCAGATCCGAAAGAAGTCGTTCTTCATATTGAAGAATTGTATGTTCAAGATGCAAGAAAAATAGATTTAGTTAAAGGATTAAATCTAGATGTACGAGCTGGCGAGATTGTGGGTATCGCGGGGATTGATGGTAATGGTCAAACAGAATTGATAGAAGCAATTACCGGTCTTCGTAAATCACGTTCCGGAAAGATTCAATTAAAGGAAAAGAATATAACGAATCTAAAGCCAAGAAATGTCACTAAAAGTGGTTTAGGTCATATTCCTCAAGACAGACATAAATATGGTCTTGTACTCGATTATCCTATTGGAGCAAATATGGTATTGCAAACGTACTATCAAAAACCATATTCTAATGTATCGATATTAAATTATAAAGAAATCTACAATAAGGCTAACGAGTTAATTAAAGAGTATGATGTTCGTACTCCTAGTGAATATACACCTGCACGAGCGTTATCTGGTGGTAATCAGCAAAAAGCAATCATTGGTCGAGAAATTGATCGTTCACCTGATTTATTAATTGCTGCTCAACCAACACGCGGACTTGACGTTGGTGCTATTGAATTTATTCATAAAAAATTAATCGAAGAACGCGATAAAGGTAGAGCAATTCTTTTAGTATCATTTGAACTAGATGAAATCTTAGATGTCAGTGATCGCATTGCGGTTATGTTTGATGGGAAAATTGTTGCTAGTCGTAAGCCAGAGGAGACGAATGAACAAGAGTTGGGTCTATTAATGGCGGGTAGTACAACAAATGAGGCAGGTGATTCAAGTGACATCAAATAATCGTTTATTTGGTATCCTAGTCCCAATTATCTCTGTTCTACTAGGATTAATTGCTGGTGCCATAATTATGATGATCTCTGGTCATAACCCAATAGAAGGTTATGTTGCGTTATGGAATGGTGCATTTTATGATGCATTTACCATTGGGGAAACAGTTAGAAGGATTACTCCTTTAATATTAACAGGTTTAGCTATTGCCTTTGCCTTTCGCACGGGATTATTTAATATCGGTGCTGAAGGACAGGTTATTGTTGGTTGGCTAGCTGCTGTGTGGGTAGGTATAGCAATTGATGCACCTATGATTATTCACTTACCATTGGCTATTCTAGCCGGTGCTTTAGCTGGTGGGCTTTGGGGATTTATTCCTGGGTTACTAAAGGCTAAAATTGGTGTACATGAAGTAATTGTAACAATTATGATGAACTACATCGCTATGTATGTATCGAACCAAATTGTTCGATCTGTTCTTACAGATCATTCTACTTCGACTGAGCATATAGCTTCCACTGCATCTTTAGGGTCAGAATGGTTACAAGCTTTAACTTTTTATTCTCGTATGCACTATGGAATTTTAATTGCATTATTCGTAGCTGTACTAATGTGGTTTATTATTGATCGCACAACTATTGGTTATGAGCTAAAGTCTGTTGGATTTAATAAACATGCATCAAAATACGCAGGAATGAATGTTAGTAAAAATATTATTCTTTCCATGGTAATCTCAGGTGCCTTTGCTGGACTTGCTGGTGCAATGGAAGGTCTTGGAACGTATGGTAATGTTTCTGTTATCTCTGGTTTTACTAATTTAGGATTTGATGGTATTGCCGTTGCTTTGTTAGGTGCTAACAATCCATTAGGAGTTATTCTTGCTGCTATCCTTTTCGGAGTACTAAAAGAAGGTGCAGGAGAAATGCCTAGTGCTGGAGTCCCTACAGAGCTTGTAGATATTATTATCGCATTAATAATCTTCTTTGTTGCATCAAGCTATATTATCCGATGGGCTTTACTTCGCTTTAAAAAGGAGGGGAAATAAATGCTTGATATTTTAGATTCTATTGTACCTACGGTGTTGTTTTTCTCAGCGCCCCTCATTTTGACAGCTCTAGGTGGAGTGTTTAGTGAACGCTCCGGTGTTATTAACATCGGACTTGAAGGATTAATGGTTATTGGTGCGTTCGTTGGTATCGTGTTTAACCTTACGTTTGCAGATACTTTTGGTGACATGACACCTTGGATTTCTCTTATTGTTGCTACATTAGCAGGAGCACTATTTTCTGTAATCCACGCAGTTGCTTCTGTATCATTTTTTGCAGATCAGACAGTAAGTGGTGTTGCAATTAATATGTTAGCCCTTGGGGTTGGTGTTTATTTAACCAAAGTTTGGTATGGTAAAGGTCAAACAGATATGGTTGCCGAGCCATTTAATTCACAGACGATACCTATCCTATCAGATATTCCTATTATAGGACCTATCTTTTTTGAAGGAATTTATGTAACCTCCTATGTAGCAATTATCATTGCATTTATTGCTTGGTATGTTTTATATAAAACAGCATTCGGATTACGTTTGCGTGCAGTTGGGGAACATCCAATGGCTGCAGATACAAATGGAATAAATGTTACTAGAATGCGTTATATCGCTGTTATTTTATCTGGTGCATTAGGTGGATTGGGTGGTTCAGTATTTGCTTTAACCATCGTATCGAATTTCTCACATGCGACAATTGTTGGTCAAGGATTTATGGCACTAGCTGCCGTAATATTTGGTAAATGGCATCCACTTGGAGCCATGGGTGCAGCCTTATTCTTTGGATTTGCACAAAGTTTAAGTATTGTAAGTTCCGGAATACCTGTACTAGAGGATATTCCACAGGTGTACTTACTAATCGCTCCGTATGTATTAACCATTCTTGCACTAGCAGGGTTTATTGGACGTGCTGAGGCACCCAAAGCGAATGGTGTTCCGTATATCAAAGGAAGTAGATAGTACAAAAACTGACTTGAGTATTTACTCAAGTCAGTTTTTTTTGGTTGTTTTACTTACAAATGGTAAACTATGGATATGAATAAAACATTCATTGTTTATTGAAAAACGTACAAACTAGGTTTAGCTCGTTTTGAATGTATAAAATTGGAGGAAAGACTATGGTTATGATTCAGGAAGAAGTGAAACAACTACAAGGACTAAATCTACATCTAATACCGAATGAAAAGTTTAAAACAGTGAACATCGTTGTAAAATTCAAATCACCCTTAAATCGTGACACAATTACAAAAAGAGCACTGCTCCCATATGTATTACAACAAGGTCCTAAAGAATACCCAAGTCGAAAGGACTTACAAATTGCATTAGACAATCTCTATGGCGCAGTTTTATCTATTGACGGTGGAAAAAAAGGAAACCATCATATTCTAAGTTTTCGTCTTGAGGTAGCAAATGAAAAATTTATCCCTAATGAATCGAATATCATAAATGAGGCTGTTCGTTTATTAAATGAAGTCATTTTTCACCCTAATATTAGCAACAATTCCTTCCAGGAAGAAATCTTTAACCGTGAAAAAGAGACATTAAGACAAAAGATAAAATCCATAATAGATGACAAAATGAAATATGCTAATATGAGATTAATTGATGAAATGTGTGAAGGTGAGGTATACCAAACACATGTCAGTGGCTACGAAGAAGACTTAGATAATATTAGTGCTTCTGATTTATATGACTACTACACGACTCTCTTGAAAGAGGATCAAGTAGATGTTTATGTATTAGGTGATGTTTCAACAACTGAGATTGAAGAAACAATTGCGACTAATTTTAAACGAGAAACGATAGAAAATGAGAAGATAGTAGCTGAAAAAGAAAAGATAAAAAATCAAAAATCACCAAAAGAAGTCATTGATAAACAAAATGTACAGCAAGCAAAATTACACATCGGATATCGAACGAATGTTCAGTACCAAGATGAGAATTATCCCGCCCTACAAGTGTTTAATGGAATTTTAGGAGGATTTCCAAGTTCTAAGCTATTCATAAACGTTAGGGAGAAAAATAGCCTTGCTTATTACGCCTCTTCTAGATTAGAGAGTCATAAAGGACTTTTACTTGTATTCAGTGGAATTGCGCCTAAGGACTATGATAAAGCAAGAGATATCATGCAACAACAAATGACATCAATGAAAGATGGTCAAATTACGGAAGAAGAACTAAATGAAACGAAAGAATTAATTATCAATCAATTATTAGAAACTTTAGATCATCCACAAGGTATTATTGAAATGCTTTATCAGCAGGTTATTGCTCAAGCTAATTTATCTCCAGATCAACTGATAGAGAAAATTAAGAACGTTAAGCTTGAGGAAGTAATTGAAGTTGGTAAGCAAATTGAAGAAGATACCATCTATTTACTTACTAGTGAAGGGGGTTCATCAAATGACTAAAAATGAATACACCCATATTGAAGAGACCCTATACCAAGAGAAGCTAGACAATGGGTTAACAGTATTCTTGCTACCAAGACCACAAATGTCAAAAACATATGCTATTTTCTCGACAAACTATGGATCGATTGATCGTACCTTTGTTCCTATAGGTAAATCTGAGAAAATTACTGTTCCAGACGGAATTGCCCACTTTTTAGAGCATAAATTATTTGAAAAGAAAGATCGAGATGTGTTTGCTGATTTTGGTAAGCAAGGTGCATCAGCAAATGCGTATACTTCTTTTACTAAAACAGCATATTTGTTCTCTGCAACGGCTAATATTGAAGAAAATGTAAAAACATTGCTCGATTTTGTCCAAGATCCATATTTTTCAGAAGAATCGGTTGAAAAGGAAAAAGGGATTATTGGCCAGGAAATCAAAATGTACGATGATCAACCAGATTGGCAATCATTTATGGGAACATTAAAAACCTTATTTAAGAAAACGCCTGTAAATATTGATATAGCTGGAACAATTGACTCGATTAGTGAAATTACAAAGGATGATTTGTATACATGTTATCATACGTTTTATCATCCGGAAAATATGACCTTTTTTATCGCAGGTAACTTTGATCCGAATAAAATGTTGAGCCTTATTAAGGCAAATCAAAGTGCTAAAACATTTGAGAAATTGGAAGAAATCCAACGTGATTATCCTGAAGAACCATCTGAAGTTGCTAAACAAGAAGATAAGATCGTTATGCCTGTATCTGTAGCAAAGTGTACTGTAGGAATTAAAGAATCCACCCAGGAATTGGAAGGCGAGAAATTTGTCAAAAAGGATTTACTTCAGGATATGATTCTCACTTTTTATTTCTCTAAAAGTGGTCAATTCTATGAAGAGTTATACCGTGAGAAAATGATCGATTCTAGTTTTTATTTTGAAACCAATTTAGAAAAGAATTTCGGCTACTCAATACTTGGGGGTAACTCAGATAATCCAGACCAATTCGTTGAAAAAATTAAGAGCCTTCTATTATCGACGAACACGCTTGAAATTTCTGAAGAGGAATTTGATCGTATGAAGCGGAAAAAAATAGGACAACTACTACGTTCAATGAATTCACTAGAAAACATTGCAAGTAAATATATTCATTATCATACAGTTGGAGTTGATTTCTTTGAATTAATTCCAGTAATACAAAGTTTGACAGTTAAGGATGCCAACGAGTTCTTGAAAGAATGGATTTCAGAGGATCGATTAGCTGTTTGTAAGGTCGTTGCAGAATAAGGAGTTATTATGGGGACAAATGTTTTAATTATCGGAGCAAGTGGAGATATAGGTAAACAGATTGCAATTCAATTGGGTCATGAAGGTTATTCTTTAATCCTTCATTATTATCAAAACAAAACGGCCATAGAGGCTATCCAAAGAGAGCTCCCTCGTGAAGGCATACTAGACACCATCAAAGCAGATTTAACTAATCAAGCAGGCATCAACAGATTATTGGCAGGTGTTGCCTATCCCGTCGATTCCATTGTTTTTGCGAGTGGTATTGCATATTATGGTTTATTTCAAGAAACACCAGAGCAAATTATGGAAGAAATGCTGTCGATCCATGTAAAAGCTCCTTTGTTAATTTCGAAAGAGGCTTTACCTTCTATGATTAAGAAAAAATCAGGTAATATAATCTTAATTTCCTCTGTTTGGGGTGAAATAGGGGCAAGTTATGAAGTACTTTATTCAGCTGTTAAGGGTTCACAAATCTCTTTTGTGAAGGCATTAGCAAAGGAAGTTGGGCCAAGTGGAATACGGGTAAATGCGGTTAGTCCTGGTTTTATTGATACAAAAATGAACCCGTTAAGTTCTGATGAGAAAGAACAAATAGTAAGTGAAATTCCTCTTAATCGTCCCGGTACGCCGCAAGATGTTGCTAATGTAGTTAGCTTTTTGTTAAGTGAAAAAGCTGGATATATCCATGGTGAAGTGCTAAGGGTCACCGGTGGTTGGGTGTGATAAAATATTTTTTGTCCTTTCTGTGAAACGTGTATAATCGTTTAATTAAATCAAATACTATGCATGTATCATGAGAAGGAGGAATGAAAAATGTCTGTACTCGACAATTTTGACTCATGGAAGCAATTCTTAGCGAATAGATTAGAACAAGCACAATCACAGGGAATGTCGCAAGATACTATTTCTCAAGTTGCCTATGAGGTTGGAGATTACCTTGCCAAAAGTGTCGATGCGAAAAACTCCGAAGAAGCAGTACTTCGTGAGCTTTGGAATGCTGCATCCAAAGAAGAACAGCACGCAATCGCCAACTCAATGGTGAAATTAGTACAAAACGAAGCTAATAATTAATTAAGAAAAAACCACTTATAAAAGAAGCTGCGCTTGAATCGTAGCTTCTTTTATGTTCAATAAAGGAAATTTAGGAATTATTTTCATTAATATCTTTAAACAATAGTAAAAATCATATATTATAAAGGTATAGGAACTTTTTGGTACTAGGAAAGTAAAAATAGCTTTCCGCAGACATAAAAAACTAACGAATTCGTTCAAGAATGCGAGTTTTTCTAAGTTATATTGGCAAAGGAGAGTTTAGGGTGGCAAAAACAGAATGGTACTTAGAATATGAAATTCAAATTAATCGCCCTGGCTTATTAGGTGAGATATCTTCTTTGCTAGGTATGCTTTCTATTAATATTGTAACCATAAATGGCGTTGAAAATGGTCGAAGAGGTATGTTGTTACTCTCTGATAACAATGAACAAATTACTCGACTAAAATTGATTTTACACACTATGGATACTATTCAAGTGACAAAGCTTCGTAAATCAAAATTACGCGACCGGCTAGCAGTAAGACACGGTAAGTACATCCACCGAGACGCTGACGATAGAAAAACAGTTCGTTTTGTTCGTGATGAATTAGGGATACTAGTTGATTTTATGGCAGAATTATATAAACAAGATGGACATAAGTTAGTTGGAATTAGAGGTATGCCTAGAGTAGGGAAAACGGAATCGATTGTAGCAGCCAGTGTATGTGCAAATAAACGATGGTTATTTGTATCAAGCACTTTAATAAAACAAACAGTGAGAAATGAACTAATTGCTGGTGAGTACAGTAGTGACAATATATTTATTATTGATGGAATCGTTTCTAAACGAAAAGCAAGCGAGAAACATTGGCAATTAATTCGAGAAATCATGCAGCTTCCTGCGATTAAAGTTGTAGAACACCCGGATATATTTGTTCAATCTACAGAGTATAATATTGACGACTTTGACTATATTATAGAACTACGGAGTGAAGAGGACGAAGAGATTACATATGAAGTAGTAGAAGAAGCACAATTTAACCAAGGAAACGGCTTTTCAATGTTCGATTATTAAATGGATGGTGTTATGTATGGGAATAGGTGCAAGATTAAAGGAAGCAAGAGTTGCAAAGGATATATCACTCGATACATTACAAGATACAACTAAGATTCAGAAGCGATATCTTGTAGCGATTGAGGAAGAAAATTTCTCGATTTTGCCTGGCAAATTTTATGCTAAAGCTTTTATCAAGGAATATGCTATTGCTGTTGGGTTGGACCCTAATCAGCTTATGGAGGAATATAAACAGGATATTCCATCCCCTGAGGAGGATACTACCACTCAATACACAAGAATTCATCGATCCAGAAAAGATAATATGCCAACCAAAAGTAGTGCAATTTTTTCATTTATTCCTACATTAATTGTTGTTATCCTAATTATTGGGATTATCTTTTTAGCCTGGTGGTTCATTACCAAGTCAAATGAGCCAGATGGAGAATCGCCAACGACTGAGCAAAATGAGGAAGAGTTCTTCAGACCAGACAACCAAAACTCTGCTTCTGGTGATGAAGAAGAAAATGCTGAAGAACAGGAAGTAGATGATGAAACAGAAGAACCTACTGATGATGCGGAAGAGGAAGACGTTACTGAGGAGGAACCTAAACTCGGTATCACTGTATTGGAGAAGGGGACTGTCGCATCTCCAACATCAGAATTAGAATTAACCAATGTTGGGGAGCAGTTAATTCTAGATTTCGGATCTACAGGACAGGATGTATGGATTGGTATTTATGATATAAATGGACAGTCTATTTTCAGCGGAACGGTTACTCAAGACAAACCTGTCACAGTTGACGTTACTGGACAAAAGAGAATTCAATTAAATCTTGGATATACCCCTAGTCTGACTATGACGATTAATGACGTACAATTAGAGTTTCCTATTGACCCTAACGAAAGAGACCAGCAATATATCTGGTTAAATGTTGCTGAAGCAAATGAATAAGGATAAAACCCTTCTGAAAGCTTTTTGCTAAGAAGGGTTTTGTACCTTTATATGTAGGAGGAATTAATTATAATGAATATACCAAACAGAATTACATTATCAAGAATATTACTAATCCCTATTTTTATTATTATAATGAGCATCCCTTTTAATTGGGGAGAATGGAATATTGGTGATAGTACTTTACCAATTTCTCACTTCGTTGCAGCATTACTCTTTATAGTTGCATCTGCAACAGATTGGATTGATGGTCATTACGCAAGAAAACATAACTTAGTTACTAACTTAGGTAAGTTTTTAGATCCTTTAGCAGATAAATTATTAGTTTCAGCAGCTTTGATTTTGTTAGTTGAAATTGGTGCTGCTCCTGCATGGGTAGTTATTGTCATAATTAGTAGAGAATTTGCAGTTACAGGATTGCGTTTAGTGGCAGCGGGAGAAGGAATTGTTCTCGCAGCTGGTAAAATGGGTAAGTTAAAAACTGCCACACAAATGACTGCTATTGCTGTATTGTTACTACATAATTTCCCGTTCTCTTTTATTAGCTTCCCATTTGGTACAATCATGCTTTATATTGCTTTATTCTTCACTGTTCTGTCAGGATACGACTATTTCGTTAAAAACTGGCATGTGATGAGGGATTCTAAATAATGGGACGGAACGCTGAGATTATTGCTGTTGGTACAGAGCTTTTGTTAGGTCAAATTGCTAATACAAATGCTAAGTGGATATCCGAGCAGCTTGCTCTCCATGGAATTAATGTATATTATCACGGTGTCGTTGGAGACAACTTAACGAGGGTTAAAGATATGTTTGATAATGCTGGAGAACGTTCAGATGTCGTAATTATAACAGGTGGTCTTGGTCCTACTGACGACGATTTAACTCGAGAGGCCTTTCAATTATTAAGTGGACTTAACATGGAAGAACATAAGCTTTCAATGGATAATATTGAGGCGTTTTTTGCAAAGCATAAATCAACTATGACACCAAATAATAGAAAGCAGGCTCGTGTATTTGAGGGTGCCCATATAATAACTAATAAGGTAGGAATGGCACCTGGTATGATTCTTCATTATAACGACACAACTTGGGTGTTTCTCCCTGGTGTCCCTCGTGAGATGAAACCTATGGTCGTGGAAGAAGTACTACCATTTCTGAGTCGTGAACAATATCAAAATACGATTATTAAATCTTATGTCCTTCGTTTTATTGGAATTGGAGAATCTAAGCTTGAACATGAGCTAAAAGAATTAATAGACCAACAAAATAACCCTACTATTGCTCCATTAGCACAAAATGATGGGGTTGTGATTCGTTTAACTGCTAAAGCTGCTACTGAAGGTGACGTGATTCAGTTACTTGAACAGACAAAGGCACAAGTATTAGCGAAGGTTGGCGATTATTATTTTGGTATGAATGATGAAACGCTTGAAAGTAGTCTGTTGAAACGGTTACTGGAGAAAAATCACCAAATTACCTCTGCGGAAAGCCTTACAGGTGGTAAGTTTATTGAAAAAATCATTTCATCTCCTGGTGCTTCCAGAGTGTGTAAGGGCTCTGTAGTATGCTACGATCAATCGGTTAAACGAAACGTTTTAAATATTCCAGATGAACTTCTAATAAACCATGGAACTGTGAGTGAAGAATGTGCATTGGCAATGTCTAAAAATGTTGCTGAATTGTTAAATTCTTCTATTGGAATAAGTTTCACAGGAATTGCAGGACCAGACCCGGTGGAGGGAAAACCTGTTGGAACGGTTTATATCTCCATTTATATGAAGGATGGAAAACATTTTGTCGAAAAGTATGAATTCATGGGAAATCGAGATGGTATTCGTCATCGGGCTGTTATAAAAGGTTTTGAAATTTTATTAAATCTATTAAAATGAGATTTTTAATAGGGAAGAGATATACAAAAATCGATTATAGGGGGATTTATTACTTCTATAATCGATTTTTATTAGAAAAATCCATCTGAAAATAGGGGAACATTTATTCGTTTTTTACTTGGCAAAATGATAAAAACAATGTATGATAGATATAGTTAATCTAAGGAGGTAGTTTCGTTGAGTGATAGAAAACAAGCCCTAGACATGGCTTTAAAACAAATAGAAAAGCAGTTCGGAAAAGGTTCTATTATGAAATTAGGAGAACAAGAAGGCCAGAAACTAGCAACCACTTCTAGTGGTTCATTGGCACTAGATATTGCATTAGGTATCGGTGGTTATCCTAAAGGAAGAATTATCGAAATTTATGGCCCTGAATCTTCAGGTAAAACAACGGTTGCACTTCATGCGATTGCTGAAGCACAAAAAGGTGGAGGCCAAGCTGCATTTATTGATGCGGAACATGCACTTGATCCAACTTATGCAAGGGCATTAGGTGTTAATATTGATGAATTATTACTATCTCAACCGGATACTGGTGAACAAGCACTTGAAATTGCAGAAGCTCTAGTACGTAGTGGTGCTGTCGATATCTTAGTAATTGACTCAGTAGCCGCTCTAGTTCCGAAGGCTGAAATTGAGGGTGAAATGGGAGACTCACATATGGGTCTACAAGCAAGATTGATGTCACAGGCTCTTAGAAAGCTATCTGGTGCAATCAATAAATCAAAAACAACAGCAATCTTTATTAACCAAGTTCGTGAAAAAATTGGTGTCATGTTTGGTAATCCTGAAACTACACCAGGTGGGCGCGCATTAAAATTCTATTCATCCGTTAGACTTGAAGTACGTCGTGCTGAAACACTAAAACAGGGTAATGATATGATTGGTAATAGAGCAAAAATTAAAGTCGTGAAAAATAAAGTAGCACCACCATTTAAAACGGCTGAAGTAGACATTATGTATGGGGAAGGTATCTCCATTGAAGGTGAAATACTAGATATTGGTTCTGACCTTGATATCGTTCAGAAGAGTGGAGCATGGTATGCTTATCAGGGCGAAAGATTAGGACAAGGTAGAGAAAATGCTAAAGTTTTCTTAAAAGAAAACAAAGACATTATGGATGAAGTCCATCAGGCAATCCGTGATCATTATCAATTAGATGGTGAAGTAGAAGTAGTAGAAGAAGATGGAACACAAGAAACACTTGACGTTTAATATTATGTAACGTTAGAGGGGTCTGTCCCCCAATGTCATCAAGCTAAGATGACAAAATATGTAAATGAATTAAAAAAGACAAAAAATAACCAAAATATGCCAAAAAGCACTTGACTTTTTAAAATCACCACAATAATCGATTTGAATACCGATTTTTTAGGTATATCAACGATGAAGTGGTGATTTTTTATGGGGAAAAGTATGTTTTTAGAGGCTATTGAGGTAACTCGGAACGTCATTCATGACTATATTTTTAAGTGTGAATCACGATCCAAACCAACCTATTTTACCCGTGAAGGGCAAAACAAGTTGAGTTTTACAAGCACATTGTTATTTATGCTTAATTTTGTAAAGAAGAGCATTCAGATTGAACTGGATGACTTCTTTAAAATTCTTAATAAAAAGGAGGTAACAGTAAGTAAACAGGCCTTTTGTGAGGCGAGGAAGAAGGTTAAACCAGAGGCTTTTATATTTTTATTAGATACTATTGTGGACTGGTACTACAAAAGAAATTCCTACAATACCTTCATGGGGTTTCGG
>NZ_LDUE01000047.1 GCF_001038485.1 Ornithinibacillus californiensis | reverse complement strand
CTGGGAGAGCGCCTGCCTTGCACGCAGGAGGTCAGCGGTTCGATCCCGCTAGGCTCCACCATTTTATTTTGCTTTTTCATACTTTATATGGAGGTATACCCAAGTCTGGCTGAAGGGATCGGTCTTGAAAACCGACAGGCGGGTCAAACCGCGCGGGGGTTCGAATCCCTCTACCTCCTCCATTTTTATTTGATAGTATTAAGGCTCGGTAGCTCAGTCGGTAGAGCAACAAGCAATACTTCCACCGAATTTGCTACGAGTAACCCCGAAGCATACACATCTTAGAATAATCTTGCAGATGCAGGGGTCAAAACATGGTATGTGAATAACATTTAATTGTAAGGCTTTATAAACGATGGCTCGGTAGCTCAGTCGGTAGAGCAACGGACTGAAAATCCGTGTGTCGGCGGTTCGATTCCGTCCCGAGCCACCATTCTTTTTCTGCGGGTGTAGTAACGAGCATTACTTCCACCGAATTCACTTCGAGTTGCCTCGAGGAATATACCTCTTCGAATTTGCTAGTAGACGCAGAGGCATAATGGACCAGATAAGGTGCGGTCAACAAAGTTAACTTTCAACTCCATATTACCAACGCGGGTGTAGTTTAATGGTAAAACTCTAGCCTTCCAAGCTAATGTCGTGGGTTCGATTCCCATCACCCGCTCCAAATTATTCATTTGGGCCTGTAGCTCAGCTGGTTAGAGCGCACGCCTGATAAGCGTGAGGTCGGTGGTTCGAGTCCACTCAGGCCCATTACTTTATTTAAGTGTTAGCTATCTATCAAATCATACAAATTCCATACAACTTGTATGTTGATATATTTTCTATTTGCGCCCTTAGCTCAGCAGGATAGAGCAACAGCCTTCTAAGCTGTGGGTCAGAGGTTCGAATCCTCTAGGGCGCGTATACTATATTCGTAATTATATTTATGGGGCCTTAGCTCAGCTGGGAGAGCGCCTGCCTTGCACGCAGGAGGTCAGCGGTTCGATTCCGCTAGGCTCCATCTGAAGAGATTAAAGTTGGTAGAATCCTAACTTTAGTCTTTTTTTGTGTGGATATTTAAATAGAAAAATTAATATAAATCATTTGTTAGTTTTCTATCTATTCTCCATCTCAATGCTCTTTTAACCTCTTCTTACCACCATCTCTGATTACTAGAGTTGGTGGTATTTTGTTTTTTGAGTGAGTTAACATAATGAGGGACAGTCCCTCTGCTCTTATTTAATAAATTATGAAACATTTCATGTTAGTCCTTTCGTCCAATATATGGATATATTTTCTGATGGTATTTAGATAATAAATGAAGGAGGGAAAGTATTTTGAAAAAGAGATTAGGTATTATGGCAATGTTGATGACAAGTACAACTCTATTTGGTAGTCCGGTTTTGGCAGAAAGTGAAGTTCCAATTACTGTTCCTATTTCCGTAGAGTTACCGAGGGAGGATGCAGAGTTGATTTCAGAGGAGAACGAATCTAACTATGTAAAGGCGCAAGGTATCATTAAAGAAGTAGTAAAAGATGGTGAAACTGTAACCTTAATAGTTGAGAATCAAGAGAAGTCATTGGTTACACATTTTCCGCTGACTATTGATGTTGAAGCGTATAGTAGTGCAACGACTGAAAAGTTTGCAATGGAAGATTATGCGGAGGGGTTACAAGTTGAGGTATTCTATGATAAGAATAAGCCAATTATGATGATCTATCCAGCTATCATTGTGCCTGAATTAGTTATTGTCCATGAGAAAGGTGAAATGGGACAAGTAAAGGTTGCCAAGTTTGATAAGAATTGGTTGAGTCTAGATGGGCAATTACAGTTGAAGATAGATGATAATACAGAATTGGTGAACCAAAAAGGAAAGGCAATTACGAAGGAAGAACTGGCTGATAAAGAATTACTAGTTTTTTATACGATAGAAACGAAGTCGCTCCCTGCACAGACAACCCCTACCAAAATTGTCGCTCTTGACCCGCTTGACACCGTGCAATCTGAAATAGATTTCAAGGATATCGAAGGTCACTGGGCTGAAGCTAGTATTATTCGATTAGTTTCTAATGATATTGTACAAGGAGTAAATGCCCAAGAATTCCAACCTAATAATAAAGTAAGTCGTGCTGAATTCGCTTCGATGCTTACAAAAGCATTGGGATTAGTTCCTCATAATGGTGTCATTAAGGATGCTTTTACAGATGTAAATCAATCTAAACTTTATTATCAGGATGTTTTTGCTGCTCATGAGGCAGGAATTATTAATGGGTATGATGGTAAATTTAGACCCGCTGATTCTATTACCCGTGAAGAAATGATAGTCATGGTGGTTCGTGCATTGGAGTATATCAATGGAAAACAATCTGCGGACCTCAGTGTGCTTTCAAATTATATCGATAAAAATGACGTAGGTAATTGGGCGATAGACGACGTTGCTATAGCTGTCGAGAATGGGCTTATCAAAGGTACGACTTCAACAACTATTGTACCTAAAGGGATTGTTACTAGATCCCAAGCAGTTGTTGTGGTAGAAAAGTTGTTTGATGTAGCACAAATTAATAAGTAGATATTTTGGTGGGACAAGGATAAGGTTTGTTGTCCCACTTTCTTTTTTTAGGGAGTCATCATTAATTGAGTTATATGAGAGAATTTGAATTGTTAACAGGGACAAGGAACCCCCCCTGTCCCTGTTTTTATGATAAAATAAAACTATCTGAATTTTAGTGCTAATTAAAGGGGGCAGGTCACATCATGGAGCAACCATACATACCAGAACATCTACCAGATAAAAAGAAACGAAACTGGAAGAAAATTAGTTTAATAGTTGTAGGGATTTTACTAGCGTTAGTGTTAATTGCTTTTCTTTTTGTAAACGCATACATAAATAAATCCCTACCACAAATAGAAGGGACAATCGAATTACCAGGATTACAAGATGAAGTAGTTGTCACAACTGATGAGCACGGTGTTCCGCATATACGTGCTAAAAATGATCATGATTTATACATGGCGCAGGGCTATATGCAAGCGCAAAATCGAATGTTCCAGATGGAGTTATCAAGAAGACAAGCTTCCGGGACATTGAGTGAAGTTGTTGGAGAAGCTGCAGTTGATCAAGATAAATATTTCCGCACGCTTGGCTTAAGACGTGCAGCGGAGAAATCGTATGATATTTATACTGATGAGAGTAAACAGGTGTTGCAATGGTTTGCTGATGGTGTGAACGCCTATATCCATGAAGCAAAGGATTCCAACTCCTTGCCAATTGAGTTTACACTAATGGGTAGTGAGCCAGGTGAATGGACACCAATTGATTCATTAACGATTGGAAAGTTTATGGCGTTCGACTTGGGTGGACATTGGGAGAGACAAGCTTTTAATTACTATGTGTTAAATAAATATGAAGAAGAAAAAGCATATGAGTTATTTCCAGTCTATCCAGAAAATAGACCGACAATCATTGGAGAAGAAGAGATTGTCGACGTAGCTGCTAGTTTTGAAAAAGCGGTAATTCCACATGCGTTTAATGGAAGTAATAACTGGGTAGTGAGTGGGGAGAAAACAGCATCTGGTCTGCCTCTACTAGCGGATGATCCTCATCTTGGTTTAGCAACACCGTCCATATGGTTGCAAATGCATTTACAGACAGACGAACTAAATGTTAGTGGTGTTATATTTGCAGGAGTTCCAGGAATTATTCTCGGTCATAACGACAAGATTGCTTGGGGAGTGACGAATACAGGGCCAGATGTGCAACAACTATATTTAGAAAAGAGAAACCCTGATAACCCGAATGAATTTTTGTTTGAGGAAGAATGGGAAGAGGCGGCAGTTATTGATGAGCCGATTCGGGTGAAAGATGGCGAAATGATTGACTATCAAGTAGTGGAAACAAGACATGGGCCAATCGTATCGGAGTTTGCTGAGGAAAGTGGAAAGAATACGGTCATGTCATTGAGATGGACCGCTTTAGATCCGACAACCGAACTGGAAGCCATTCTTGAGATGAATCGAGCAACAAACTGGGAAGAGTTCGAAAAGGGGCTAGAAAAATTTATTGTTCCAACTCAAAATTTTGTGTTTGCATCTGTTGATGGGACGATTGCTTATAAAGCAAATGGAAAAATTCCTATTTATGAAAATAGTGAGGATGCGTTATTACCACTACCGGGTTGGGATTCTGAATATGTATTGGATGAGTATATTCCATTTGATGAATTACCGATAGTGATTAATCCGGAGAAAGGCTTTATTGCAACAGCTAACAATAAGGTTGCGGGGGATGGGTACCCGTATCATATTAGTAATGTGTGGGCACAGCCTTATCGTTATGAGCGGATTGCTGAAATGTTGGAGGCGGGTGATAATTTAACTGCAGAAGATATGATGGCGCTGCAGATGGATCAAACGAACTTGCAGGCGAGGGAATTTGTTCCGATGTTCATTGAGGTTCTAGAAGAATCTAATTTGCGTAAGCAAGAGACGGTTGCTTTATCTCTGTTAGAGAATTGGGATTATGTGGACCAAGTAGATGCTGCACAGCCGTTGATTTTCCATCATTGGATGGATGAAATCGAAGCGATCTTATATGATGAGCTACCAGATGGAATAATGGATCTCTTTAACAGTCGTGGTCAAACGACTGATGAACTACTTCGAAAGGCTGCTAATGGTGAGGAGTCGATTTGGATTGATGAAAATGGAGGATTAGAGAGTGTTCTTCATGTAGCGTTACAGAATACAATCGAAGGGCTTACTGAGTCTTATGGCGAGGATATGCATACGTGGCAGTGGGGCGATTATCACCAAGTTCAGTTCCATCACCCATTATCAGCAGTTCATCCAGTATTAGCGTACTTCTTTAATAATAAAGATCCAATGCCAGTTGGGGGAAGTGCTATAACCCCAATGGCAGCAGCCTATGATGCCGATACAGGTGAGGTTGAACATGGAGCGTCATGGCGGTTTGTTATTGACATGAGTGAACCAACAACAGGGTATCATATTGTTGGTCCTGGTCAAGAAGGACATTTTAAGAGTGAATGGTACGATAATCAGGTGGAAGATTGGGTTAAAGGGACCTATCATGAGACGAAACTGGATGTAGAAGAAGGCAAAATATTAAATTTGATACCTTGACTTTTTTTGGGGGGATAGTCCCAATGTCATCAAGCTAAGATGACAAAATATGTAAATGAATTAAAAAAGACAAAAAATAACCAAAATATGCCAAAAAGCACTTGACTTTTTAAAATCACCACAATAATCGATTTGAATACCGATTTTTTAGGTATATCAACGATGAAGTGGTGATTTTTTATGGGGAAAAGTATGTTTTTAGAGGCTATTGAGGTAACTCGGAACGTCATTCATGACTATATTTTTAAGTGTGAATCACGATCCAAACCAACCTATTTTACCCGTGAAGGGCAAAACAAGTTGAGTTTTACAAGCACATTGTTATTTATGCTTAATTTTGTAAAGAAGAGCATTCAGATTGAACTGGATGACTTCTTTAAAATTCTTAATAAAAAGGAGGTAACAGTAAGTAAACAGGCCTTTTGTGAGGCGAGGAAGAAGGTTAAACCAGAGGCTTTTATATTTTTATTAGATACTATTGTGGACTGGTACTACAAAAGAAATTCCTACAATACCTTCATGGGGTTTCGG